>CAKPEG010000005.1 GCA_934149275.1 uncultured Clostridia bacterium
CTTCGTTTAGCAGGTTAGGGAAAAACTTTCAAACTGCGCGTCACTCGAAAATAAAATATAATGTTCTTTCTTTTGCAGTAATTAATTTATATTATTAATGTTTTTTCTTAATTATATAAATTCCTGATGTAATAGCAATCATAATCATTAGAATTCCTCCTGCTATTGCAACGTATGGAACTTCACCTGTTCCTACTGCTACTATCAAGTCTGCTCTGCTTTCATTATCTGATGTATCTTTTTCATTAAATCCTGCTTCATTCTCTGTAACAATACTTGCAATATTTTCTTTTGTTCCAATATTGCTATCTCCGTTTTGCCATCCTAGAACTACCTGATATTCTCTGCTTTCTCCTGGTTTAATCTCATCTGTTTCAATGCTTGCAGTTGTTTCATTTATTGTCCATCCTGGATTATTCTCTACCTTCATTGTCATTCCACTTGGTATGTTTTCTACGACATTTGCTTTACCAGTTAACTCACTGTCATTTGTTACTTTAATCTTGTAAACTACTTTTACATTTGCTGTTGATATATCTTTTCTATGAATTTCAACTTTACCTAGGTTTCCATTGATTGCTGTTTCTTGTCCGTTTACAATTACACTTGCAATTGTTTTGTCTACCTTCAAGTTAAAGATTAATTTTCTATAATAGTAATTTACATATGTTGTATCTTCTACAATTTCATTGTCGTTTTCATCTTTTGTTACTGTAACAATCATCTTACCGTCTTTGTTTGCTGGTAATGTTTCAATCTTATAATACTTAATATCTTTTTGTTCTGTTGTATACTCATCATTTTGATGTCCTGTGATTTCTATTTCATCTGCTAGTTTTTCTTTTGTATCTGCATCATAGTAATTAACTATAACTTTAGCTGGTCTTCTATAATAGTAAATTACGTCTATTGGATCAGTTGTCATTGTTCCATCTTTGTTTTCTGGTTCTTCAACTAAGTCATATCCTGGTACATCTTTTGGTTCTGTCTTATAATCATCACCTTCATGTCCTGGTATATTTGTTTGACCGTCAATTTCTTCTCCGGTTTCTTTATCAACATATTTTACATTTACTTCTGTTTTCTTGATGTAGTAATATGTTACTATTATTGTTTCTGTTGTCATTGTTCCTGTTGCATTTTCAGGATATTTCTCTTTTACTAAATCATATCCTGAAATATTTTCTTCATGTGTTTCGTATGGATCTCCTTCGTATCCTTCTTCTTTTGTTTCATCTATTAATTGTTTATTTGTTTTTACGTCTAAGTGATTTACAATTACACCACCTGATGTATGTACATAATAGTAAGTTACCTTAATATCATCTTTAGTCATTGTACCATCTGCATTTGCTGGTACTTCAACTAATTTGTAATCATCAAATGTTTTCCTTTCTGTTGTATAGTTATCTCCTTCATGTCCGTTTTGAGTTACATCTTCTGTTAGCTTGCCTCCTGTATTTTTATCTATATATTCAGCTTTTACTTTTGTTTTATAACTGTAGTAATAAATTACTTCTACTGGTTCAACTTTCATAGTTCCTTTGCTGTTTGCTGGTAATCTATCTTCTACTAAATCATATCCGTCAAATGTTCTTGATGGGATATTATACTCATCACCTTCATTTCCATTATGTACAGCATTTGCTAAGATTTGTCCTGAAATTGCATCAATGTGTTTCTCAATTACTCCACCTGAAACATGAATATAATAATATTTCAATACTTGTTCTTCTTTTGTCATCTTAACTGTCTTTTCAGCTGGTTCTTCAACTAATACATAGTTCTCGAAGTCTTTGCTTTCAGTTACAAACTCATCTCCTTCAAGACCTTCTGTTGTTGATTGCTCTAAGATTTGTCCTGTTGTTTTATCAATATATTGAACTGTTGCTTTTGTCTTATATAGGTAATAGTAAGTTATTGTTATTGGTTCAACTTCGAATTTACCTTTTTCGTTTCCTGTATGTTCAACTAGTTGATATCCTTCAATATCTTTTGCTGATGTTTCATATAAGTCGTCTACTTTTCCGTCTATTTTATCTGCATCAGCTAATTCAATGTTTGTGCCTTTTTCTAGGTATCTTACATTAACTATAGCATCTTTTACTCTATAGTAATAAATTACTTCTATGGTTTCTTCTGTCATTGAACCATTTACATTACTTGGTACTGCAACTAACTCATATTTTATTGGTACATCATCAGCTGAAACTGTTGTATATGGATCATCTATTCTACCATTTATAGTTACATCTTCTGATAATTTTGTTGTTGTATTCTCTTCGTAGTAATGAACTATTACTTGAGTCGCTTTTTTTCTATAGTAGTAAATTACAGTAATTTCATCTTCCGTCATTGTTCCATTTTTATTTTCAGGTTCTGCTACTAATTCGTATTTGCTTGGTACATCTGTTGCGCTTTCAGTTTCATAATTATCAAATACCTTACCAGTTATTTCAACATCATCTGAAACCTTATTTGTTGTACCTTCTTCATAGTAATGAACTGTAACTTTTGTATCTTTCTTTGTGTAGTATAAATTAATTACATTTTCACTTGTCGTAATTATTAGTATATCTTTATCTACACTATCATAATCATATCCATCAATATCAATTACTTCATCACTTGATGTTACTGTGCTTTCAAATGTCATGTTACCTTGAACTTTTTGTTCATGTAATACTTTATTTGTATCCTTCTCTAAATAGTTAACCTTATAGCTTAGGTCTGTTCTCTTTGTATAGTAGATATTAATTACATTTTCACCTGTTGTTATTGTTAATGTTTCTTTATCTACTGAATCGAAGTTATATCCATCTATTTCTATTACTTCATTTGCAGATGTTATTTCATCTTCAAATGTCACATTTTCAACTACTTTTTGGTCATGTATTACCTTATTTGTGTCTTTCTCTAAGTAGTTAACCTTGTAACTTAAGTCATTACGTTTTGTATAGTAGATATTGATTATATTTTCTCCTGTTCCAATTACTAATGTATCTTTATCTACTGAATCATAGTTATATCCATCGATTTCGATTACTTCATCTGCTGATGTTACTTCATCTTCAAATGTCATGTTATCTGTTGTCTTTGGTGTATGGATTACTTTGTCTGTATCTTTCTCTAAATAGTTAACTGTGTAAGCTAATCCATTTATTTTTGTGTAATAAATATTTATTGTATTTTCACCAGTTGTAATTACTAATTTGTCTTTGTCAACACTATCATAACTATATCCGTTGATTGCAATTATTTCATCTACTGATGTTATCTCGTCTTCAAATGTCATGTTTCCAGTTACTTTTGGAGCATGAATTACTTTGTTTGTATTCTTCTCTAAGTAGTTAACTGTGTAACTTAAATTGTTACGTTTTGTATAATAAATGTTAATTACATTCTCGCCTGTTGTGATTTTCAATGTTGCTTTGTCAGTTGAATCATAGTTGTATCCGTCTATTGTTATTACTTCATTTGCTGATGTTACCTCGTCTTCAAAGGTTACATTTTCAACTATTTTTTGGTTGCTTAATACTTTATTTGTATCTTTCTCTAGGTAGTTTACTGTGTAGCTTAAATCATTACGTTTTGTATAGTAAACATTAATTACATTTTCTCCTGTTGTTATCTTCAATGTTGCTTTATCTACTGAATCATAGTTATAACCATCAATTGTTATTACTTCGTTTGCAGATGTTACTTCATCTTCAAATGTCATATTTTCTACAACTTTTTGATCATGTAATACTTTGTTTGTTGTTTTCTCTAAGTAATTTACTTTATAGCTTAAATCATTTCTCTTCGTATAGTAGATATTAATTACATTTTCTCCTGTTGTTATTGTTAATGTCTCTTTGTCAACGCTATCATAATTATATCCATCTATATCAATTACTTCATCACTTGATTTTACAGTGCTTTCAAATGTCATTTCGTCTTGAACTTTTTGATTATGTAATACCTTGTTCGTTTCTTTTTCTAAGTAATTTACTTTGTATGATAAATCTGTTCTCTTTGTGTAGTAAATATTAATTACATTCTCACCTGTAGTTATTGTTAATGTGTCTTTATCAACACTATCATAATCATATCCATCAATATCAATCACTTCATCACTTGATTTTACAGTTGCTTTAAAAGTCATATTCTCTTGAACTTTTTGATCATGTAATACCTTATTTGTTCCTTTTTCTAAGTAGTTAACTTTATATGATAAATCTGTTCTCTTTGTATAGTAAATATTAATTACATTCTCGCCAGTTCCAATTGTCAAAACATCTTTATCTACTGAATCATAATTATATCCATCTATATCTATTACCTCATCACTTGCTTTTACTGTATCTCCGAAAGTCATATCTCCTTGATTATTTGATGGGAATAGTACTTTGTTTGTTCCCTTTTCTAAGAAGTTTACTGTATATGTTAGTCCTGTTACCTTTGAATAGTAAATATTAATTACGTTTTCGCCTGTTCCAACTACTAACTCATACTTATCTGGATAATCATAATTATATCCATTTATTTCTATTACTTCATCTTCTGCATTTATCTTTGTTTCAAACGTTACTCCTGTTTGATTCTTTGGTTCATGTAACACTTTATTTGTTACTGATTCTAAATAATTTACTGTATAGCTTAAATCATTACGTTTTGTATAGTAAATATTTATTACATTTTCGCCTGTTCCTATTGTTAATGTTTCTTTGTCTACTGAATCATAATTATATCCATTAATATTAATTACTTCATCATTTGATTTTACTGTGCTTTCGAATGTCATATTGCCTTGAGACTTTGGATCATGCAATACTTTGTTTGTGCCCTTCTCTAAGTAATTTACTTTGTAACTTAAGTCATTTCTCTTTGTATAGTAAATGTTTATTACATTCTCACCAGTTGTTATTGTCAATGTATCTTTATCTACTGAATCATAGTTATAACCATCAATATCAGTCTTCTCATCTGCAGATTTTATAACATCTCCAAATGTTTTATTCTCAACTGTTTTAGGATTATGTAATACCTTATTCGTTGTTTTTTCTAAGTAATTTACCGTATAACTTAAGTCATTACGTTTTGTATAATAAATGTTAATTATGTTTTCGCCTGTTCCTATTGTTAATGTTTCTTTATCTGCTGAATCATACTTGTAGCCATCAATTGATATTATTTCATTTGCTGATTTTACTGTGCTTTCAAATGTCATATTACCTTGAACTTTTTGATCATGTAATACTTTATCTGTACCTTTCTCTAAGTAATTTACCTTATAACTTAAATCTGTTTTCTTAGTGTAGTAAATGTTTATTACATTCTCACCTGTTCCAATTGCTATTGAGTTTTTATCTACTGAATCATAATTATATCCATCTATTGCTATTACTTCATTATTTGATGTAACTACTGTTCCAAATGTCATTCCTGTTTTGTTCTTTTGTTCATGTAATACTTTATTTGTAGATTTCTCTAAGTAATTTACTTTATAACTTAAATCTGATTTCTTTGTATAATAAATATTTATAACGTTTTCACCTGTTGTTATTTTTAATGTATCTTTATCTACTGAATCATAATTATATCCATCAATTGCTATTATTTCATCACTTGATGTAACTTCTGAATCAAATGTCATTCCACCTTGCACTTTTTGATCATGTAATACTTTATTTGTATCTTTCTCTAAGTAATTTACTGTATAGCTTAAATCGTTTCTCTTTGTGTAGTAAATATTAATTACGTTTTCGCCTGTTCCTATTGTTAAAGTATCTTTATCTACTGAATCATAGTTATATCCGTCAATATCAATCTTCTCATCGCTTGATTTTACTGTGCTTCCATAAACTAATACTCCACCTTGTTTTGCATCATGTAATACATTATCTGTTCCTTTTTCTAAATAATTAACAGTGTATGAATAATTCTTTAATTGATAATAATATGTTACAACTATTTGTTTTTCTGTCATTGTTCCACTTGCATTTGCAGGTGTCTCAACCAATTCATATTGCTCTGGTATATCATTTGCTTTTGTTGTTGTGTACTTGTCATCAATCTTTCCATTTATAGTTACATCAGCACTTAAACTTGTTGTTGTGCCTTTAATGTAATGATGTACTAAAACTGATGTATCTTTAACTCTATAATAGTAAATTACAACTATTTGAGCTTCTGTCATTGTTCCTGTTTTATTTGTTGGCTCTGCAACTAGCTCATATTTTCCAGCTAATAATTCAGTATTTTCTACTGTTTTATAAATATCGTCAACCTTTCCTTTTATTGTTTCATCATCAGCAAGTTTTGTTGTTGTACCTTCTAAATAATGATGAACTAAAACTGAAGTATTTTTTAATCTATAGTAATAAATTACTGTAATTCTATCTTCTGTCATTGTACCTGTTGCATTTGTCGGTGTTTCAACTAATTCATACTTACTTGCAACATCTGTTGCAGGTTTTGTTGTATATGCTTGATCAACTTTTCCTTCTATTGCAACATCTGCAGAAACTTTTTCAGTTGTTCCTTCCTTATAGTAGTGAACATCTACACCAGTTGCTTTTAATCTATAGTAATATGTTACAACCGTTTGAGCTACTGTCATCTTACCGCTTGCATTCGTTGGAGTAGCGACTAATTCGTACTTACTTGGTATATCTGTTGCAACACTTGTTGTATAAGCATCGTCAACCTTACCTGTTATTGTTACATCTTTACTTAAACTTTCAGATGTTCCTTCCTTATAGTGATGTACTAAAACTGATGTATCTTTTAATTTATAATAATAAGTTACTTCAACATTTCCATCTATGTATTCACCACTGCTGTTCTCTGGTATTCCAACTAATTCATATGCTTCATTAATGTCGCCTCTTTCTTTAGTTGCATAACTATCTCCAACATGTCCACTTCTGCTTTCATCATCAGCTGTATTTCCATCTGCTAATGGTACATGATTTGTTGTTCCTTCTACATAATGATGAACTGTTAATGTTCCAATAATTTTTTCATATTCAACAATAATGTGTTTATTTGATGTTATATTATTAAATTTATTTAAATCATACGTCTTATTTTTTCCAGTAATATTAACACTTTCCTCAGTTACATTTCCATTATCATCAATTGATTGAATTGTTATTGATTTAACTTGATATCCTTCATCTGCTGTCATTGTTATATCTTTTGAACTATTTTGATTAATTATAACTGTTTCATAAGGAGACATTCCTTCTCCAGAAATGCTTCCACCTTTAACCTTAGAAATATTTCCACCCATATCTGTTTCATCATGTTCCTTAACTTCTGTAGTTATTTTGTATTCCTTTAATTTATAATAATAACTTACCTCTGTGTTTGTTTGAATTTTTCCGCTAGTTCCAGCACTTTCAGGTGATACCCTAGTTGCTGAGGAAACTAATGTATATCTCTTAAGTAATTCACTACTTGGTGAGGTTGTATATTCTGAATCTTTATATAAACTTGAAACCTCATCTACTTCTAATTTATCTTCTGTACCTTCTAAATAATGATGTACTGTCAAGCTCAATGGTATTTCTTGATAGTAATAAGTTATTACTGTTTGTGTTTGGGCATAATTTCCTTTTGCATTTGATGGTACAACATATTTACCATTTGTATCTTTTTCTAATTCATATCTTTCTATACCTATCTTTGGTGCAGTTTCATATGCACTTCCAATTTTTCCTGTTGTATATTCATCTTCAGCAACTTTAGTTGTTGTATAATTCCCAGCTCTATCTTTAATATAATGATGTACTACAATGCTTGATAAATTCTTTTCAAATACTACCTTAATGTGTTCATCTTGCTGAACTTTAGTAAATACCGGTATTGTAACAACACCATTTGCATCTGGTTTAAACTCAATTTTTTCACCATTTATTTCAACACTATAAACAGAATAATCTGTTGCAGGAGTAATTACAATTGGAGTTGTACTATCATAATCATATTTAACCTTTTCAACTAAATTAATATTATTTTCTGAAGGTGTTCCTGTAATTGTTCCTCCTGTTCTTTCTCCATCTGAATTTTGTTCAATTTCTGTAGTAACCTTATATTCTTTTAAATTATTCTCAACAGTAAGCTCTTGAACTTCTGGAATTTCCGCTGAAGTAACAACATTTGCTAAATCAACTATATACCCATCTGTATATCCTTGTACACTTAATAAATCTGTTTTATCTCCACAAGACAATGATGTACTACTAAATCCACCTACTGCAATAAAGCTTTTATCCTTTAATTGTGCAACACCATAATTTTCATCATAAGAAATACCTGCAATTGTTTTAAACCACTCTACTTCATTTTGATCATTAATTTTTAAAACTATTCCATCATTTTTACCTTTTACACTTGTAATATCATTAGTTCCATCACCGTCTATGTCAAAATTAGTTGAATAAAACCATCCTCCAAGTAATATTCCTCCATCATCTGCTGGAACTGCTGTTGTTAATGTATCATCATTATTTGTTCCTCCAAATACTTTGCTTGCAACATAATCTCCTGTTGCAGAATTAAATTTTAACATAATTGAGCTTGCATAACTCGTTGTAGGTGCATTAATTGTTTCTGAACCTATTGTTAAATTACTTGCAAAACCGCCAACAGCAACAATATTATCTTCACTATCAGTTATAACTTTAGCAATATCTTCATCATTTGAACCTCCTATTTTTTGGTTCCATTGATATGTTCCATCTGTAGAAAATGCAACTATTGCTGAATCTTGATTTCCTGCATTTGTAATTGAGTTTCCATCTACTGTAATAGTCCCTAAATAATTTATAGAAACTGCTATTCCCTGTGAAGTTTCAGTTACAGAAGTTACATCAATATCTCCGGTTCCTTCAATTACTTTATGCCATTTATAATTACCGTTTGCATCATAGCAAATAATATATCCGTTATTTCCTGTTCCGCTTCTTTTTATTGGAATATTATTAATACTTAATTTGAGACTAGCAAATCTTCCTATAGTAACAATATCTCCGTTTGATAAAACTTTTGCATCTCTCATTTCGTCTTCATAGCTTCCACCAATTGTATTCTTCCAAACTTTATTTCCTGAACTATCAAGTTTCATTACAATTGCATCTTCTTTGTTAACACCATAGTCATAACCACTTACAACATATCCTCCATCAGATGCAATATCAACACTATTAAACTTTTCAGTTTGACTTGTTCCAAATGTTTTAAACCATTCAACATTTCCATCACCATCATATTTAGTAATTAACTGATCAAAACTACCTACTGATGTTGCATCAACATTTCCATCACCATCAACATCTAAGCTTCCTGAAAAGCTTCCAGCAACAACATATCCTCCATCTTCTGTACTCTTTACATCATAAATATGTTGTATTCCAGAACCAGTAACACCTTTAGCATATTTTACCGTAAATTCTGTTTCTTCTGGTCTATTTGAACCAATACCAATATAATATGTTCTATCTTCCTCATTTTCTGGTAAATCATATCCTTCTGGAGCTTCAATTTCTATCGCTTTGTATAAACCTTCTGGTAGGTTTGCTGTTATCTCACCATTTTCGTCTGTTGTAAGTCCATAATAGCCACTTCCAGCAATTTTAGCATTTCTAACAAATCCTGCATCTAATCCTTGATTAGCAGAACCATCTTTTCTATATGTAAATGTAATTGTATATGTTCCAGCAGTTAAATTAATTTGTTGAGTAGTAAATTTTAAATTATCATATGTATCTGAACTACTGTATCCGCCAATTTTTGTAGATGTTCCACCAGTTGTTGTATTAGTTGAAGTATTCTTAATTTCATAATATAAATAATCATAACTTGCACTTTCTGAAGAAACAGCCCAGTCGAAAGTTAATGTACTATCTTCTGTTAATGTAAACTCGTCTGATACTAATTTACTTACTGCATTATTTACTCCTTTTCCTCCACTTTCCCAAGTTCCATCTGTTCTTGTTGTCCATGGATTAGTTTCTGTTGTTGTAAATGTTAAATTCATTGGAGCCTTACCAAATAGTTTTCCAATTGGTTTACTATTCACATCATAAACTGTATTTCCATTCAAATCAGTAATTTTAAATATTGCTCCAGGTAATACTTGATTATTATCACCTTTTTTAGTTAATTTAAAAATCTCTTTATTTTCAAATGTAAAAGTAATACTATCTGTACCAGCTTCTTTATTTTTTAAGACATCTTCTCCTTCTAAAACTGTTATAACCATTTTTCCATCTTGCTTTTCAGCCTTAAATTTAACTTCTGTGGAATCAGTAATGTATCCCTCTGTAGCACTAACCTCATTTAAAACATATTCACCAGTAATATATTTTCCATCAACATATTGATATAAATTAGGAATTGTAACAGTTCCATTTTCATCAGTTGTATAATAATTTTCTTCATTAGTATCTAATGATTTTAATTTGAATTGTGTACTTGCAAGAGGATTACCGTCTTTATCTTGTTTTTTCAAATTTAAACTGTATGTTGGAATACTTTCATTTGTTATATTTACATTAATTGTAGCTTTATCAACACCTTTTTCTTCGGAAATTGTTGCATTTTTAAAATTATCATCATCACTAGTTATAACAAGTTGACCACTAGAATTTCTTGAAATAGTAAATGTACTTATATTTTGATTTACATAGTATCCATCTGCTCTTGTTTCTTGCAATTTATATTCCGTATCTGGTATTAAATTAATCATTGAAACTTCGCCATTACTATTAGTTGTAAAAATTCTTCCATTATCACCATATATTCCACCAGTAAGTCTAAATTTAATTCCTTTTAATTTTTCTCCTGCAACACTTGATTTAACAATTTTAACATCGTATTTTGCTATATCTTCTACTTCAAGATTTAAAGTATAAATTCCTTCTTCATTTGTTATATTAGCATTATTTCTCAAAGTTCCTGAAATAATATTTACTTGAGGATTTCCTTGATCATCTATTGTAACTTTAAATTTTATTTCATCATTATTTAAAATATAATTTGAAGGTGTTTGAATTTCCTTTAAAGTATACTCCTTGTCAATAAATAATCCTGCAATATTTATATTTCCATTAGTATCTGTAATTCCAGTTCTAGTCATACTTCCATCAGTTATTTTATATGTAGCTTCTTGAACTTTTGTATTTGTTCCTTGTTTATATTTTGTAAGATTAATACTATATTTTTTAGCAATCATTATTCCTAAACGATTTACTTCTGTTTTACTCTTTAATTTTCCATCCTCTGTATCCAAACAAAATTCAACCATATGAGTACTATATGTAATATCATTATATTTAACATTAGCAGGTATTTGAATACCATAATTAAAAACAATTGATTCTTTTACTGGAATAACATAGCCACTCAAATCAATTAAATATGTTTTTATACTAGACCAATCTGTTATTTCATCAGCCAATTTCCATTCATTGTTTGTATCATTTACATCATTTGTTACAGTTCCTTTTTCAGAATAATATACTTTAGCAATATCTTTAACTTTATCAGGTAAAGTTATTCCACCAGCTTTCATTGTAACAGAATATGTTGAACCAAGGTCTTTTCCATTAATTTGATATGTATTTCCTTTAAAAGGAATCTTACCAATTAATTTAACTTCACTAATAGTTCCAGAATAATTATTTGTAATAGTTTGATTTATTTGTGCATCTCTTGAATTATTTGATTTATCTAATATAGCAATTTGAGGAGATACAACTTCTGTACCTTCATCATCAAAATTACTTAAAGTTTGAGATGTAAGTAATGATGAAGGAGCAACAATTTGCAATGAACTTGTTTTGTACAATACATTTTCATCAACATTTCCATTACCATTTATATCTAATGTGTCAGGTGTTCTAGAAGTAATTCTATAATTATGACAATTTTCATTAATTGCATATAATTTAATATTTCTAGTTACTGTAGGTATTCGTGGATCAGCTGTTATATCAGCATCTATTGTAATTTTATACTCAGCTTCTTGTGCATTATTAGTATAAATTTTTATAAATCTCTTTCCGTTTTCTTCATACGTTTCATAAGATGAAACTTCAACATTTGAATTATTAATTGTTACTGATTTTAAATTAACATCTAAAATCTCTTCAGGTAATTCAATAACAAATTTACCATTCATCCATTTCTCTTCATTATAATAAGAAGTTTCTGTAGCAATATTCATTGTTACACTTCTAGTTTCTTGATTTGAAATAATAATTGGAGAAGTATTGAAATTTAAAGCTGAAATAGGTTCTTCATAATATGCATAATCATAATCTGTTTCTACTTGTTTTGTAGTATCATCTATAAAGAATCCACCATCCAAATAAGTATAAACATAATTTAAGTTTTTAAATTGTTCATACGTAAAATCACTTGTTAAACTTTCATCATCAATCTCCTTTATTTGATAAACATATAAATAAGAATTCAAATTAGCTTTACTCGTCTCAACTCTTATAGATTTTACTGTTTTCTCAAATCTATATGGTGTTGAAGATTGATATTCATTCCAATTGTCCTTCGTAGCTGTTAATAATAATTCATTTGTATTATTATCATATATCTTAATCCAGCCATCTTCATTTAAAAATCCATCTATATTTGAAAAATACACTCCCGTCGTTTTTATGTATTTATTCATATCTATATATGTATTACTTGAATTCAAAAATCTATCATTTTGAGTTTCTTTCATATACACACCATTTTGATTTTTCTCAATATTACCAGTATATGCCCTCCAAGTGACGGTATACTCATCTTTTTGGTTTTCTTCTTGTCCTACATTATTATATATATTCAAAGGTAATTTCTTTGAAATAATATATCTAGAACTATAAGTATCTGAATTCCATACATATTTTCCAATATCAACATTAAAACCAGCTTCATTTCCACGTGGTTCTGACCAAGTATTTGTAATATCTCTACTAGCAGATGAAATATAAGGATTTTCTTCACTAAATTCACTACTACTATTATTATATCCATAGTAATATCCCTTTGTTTTAAAAGTTGCACTTATACTATTAGATTCTACATTTTCATATGCTTCTAAAGGGTATTTTACCTGAATCGAATAACTATTATATCTAGAAACACTTTGAGTAATATTTCCATTATTATCAACAACAGCATCTCTTGTTATTGTTAATACTTTTGTATTTTCATCATAATTACTTGTACAGTTTTGTGAAGTAACTAAAACGCTAGTTGGAGAATATCCATTCAAATCAGGAATTGTAATTTCAGTCATTTGTCTCTTTATCAACAATTCTCTAGCAGTTTCTTCATACTCAATATTAAAATCAAGAGTAATATCCTCAGTACCAATAGCATTAGCAATATCATGATTTGTTGAATATGTATACACTCTTGTTGAAGTTTTACCATACCAATCTGTTTTCAAATTAATTACCTTATTAATATTTTCTGTTCTTGTTCCATCAGTTGATATCCATGTTCCTGTAAGAATAATCTGATTGTTTGTTACACTGTAATTATTTATGTTGTTTCCAATGTCAGCACTTATAGTACCAAAAAACAGCTTTTGCGTTCCATAATTAATTGTATTTAATTCTAATTCAGTAACATCATTACCAATATAATCATTTTTCAAAACTTCATCTTTTATCAATGTTGTTGAAAGATCGAAGTTCTTTCCATTGATTTTTATTTTTCCATTTTCAAGTTTTCCATCAGTAAGGACATTAATATCAAAATACAATGTAGCTTTTTTATCAATGTAATTACACGTACCATCATACTTTTCCGCATATCCATCACCATCTAAATCTTTAATAAAAAAGCTATTAAATTTGACATACTCACAATTATCAATGTTTGCACTATCATCATTAACTTCATTATATGTCATTGACCTTCGCGTTTCATTATCCTTAACTGCAACCATTTTTAAATTGTTTGTTTTAGTTAAATAAAAACAAATTACACTCAGTACAATAGTCAATGCTATTATACATATACTAATTAAACTTTTTTTCCTTAGCTTCATATTATCCAAACCCTTATTTTATAAACTTTATTATAATAATTACATCTTTTTTTATTAAAGTAAATGATATTAAAATCTTTATATTCTTTAAATATTAACCTTGCGTAATACTTTCTGACTTTTTTATATTTTGATATCTTTTGCTTTATTTTTTTATTACAAAATAGTACTTTTCCTTACGGAATCAAATAAAAACAAAAAAAAATAGTACCTATAAGTACTATCCCATTATTACTCTCTCTATATTTTTAATTACTACATATCCTTTTGATTTTATTTCTCCACGTAACATAACATTTTCAAAATCACTTCTTAAAATCCTATCAGCAGTATCATCATAAGCCCAACACTCAATTACATTTTTATCAACTGTTTTTAACCATAATTTAATTAATGATTTATGAACTAACACATCTCCATATATAAATCTAAATTCCCCTAGTTTAATAATTTTTCCTAGTAAATAAACTTCATTCATTATTTCCCACACAATAAAATAATTTTTCTGTCAAGTTTTTCACATTAGCTATTTTTATATATCCTATGTGACCTGTTATGTATCTATACGCTTCTTTAGATGAGAGTTCTTCATCTTTTATATATTTTTTTACTTTTTTTAGTTTTAATTTCAAATTTCTTTTTCCCCTATCACGAATTTTCAATCTATTTGTATTTATTTTATATCCACAAAAATTCACCCCATTTTTGCTTTTTATAATTTGAGTTTTAGAATTTAATTGTAATTTTAAATTTTCATTTAGAAAATTCCTTATTTTGTTTAAAATTTCAACAGCTTCTTTTTTAGTCTTAACTAAAACCAATGAATCATCCATATATCTAAAATAATACTTACATTTCAATTTGTGTTTAATATATTGATCAACCTCATTCAAATATATATTTGCAAATGTCTGACTTGTATAATTTCCAATTGGTAATCCTTTCTCTCCTTCGCTTGAATAAATTATTTTATATACTAAATTCATTAATCTTTCATCTTTTATTTTTCGTTTTAAAATTTCAACTAAAATCTTTCTATCCACATTTTGAAAATATTTTGCTACATCCATCTTCAAAATATAATATTCTCCCCATATTCTATCACAGTGCTTCATCGTTTTTTGAACGTCTAAAACAGCACAATGCATTCCTTTATTTTTAATACATGCATATGACGTATTTATAAAACTTTTTATAAAATATTCTTTTAAAAAGTTATCGACTAACCATCTATGGACAATTCTGTCAATATATCTAGATACTTGTATTCTCCTCCTTTTAGGAACTTTTACATAAAAAATTCTATATCCACCATGTTCATATGTACCATTTTTTAATTGTTCATATAACCATTGTAAATATTCTTCTTTTTTTAAATTAAATAAAACCACATCTTTCTTAGTCGTTTTTCCTTTTTGACTTAACTTATGCGCCCACTCCAATTTTTCATAAGTTAAGTTTTTTTCAAATTGATTTCTTATTGTTTTGGGCATAATATTTTACCAATCCTCCCACTATTTTTCCTATTTCATATATTAAATCAATTGAAACTTTAAATTTTTTTTCATCTATCCACCTATTATTTTTCATTATTCGCAAATAAATTCTTTGTGTATTTAATTCAGCATCAATTAAATTAATGTAATATAATCTTTCTTTTTTTTCAATTTTACTAATATATAAAATATCTCTTAACATTTTATACATTGAATTTTTATATTCTGTACCAATACTAAATTTCTCTGTTCGCGGTAGTTTTAAGATTACATCTAACATATACTGAATATATCTTTCAGATTTTGGTATTAGCGTAAGTTCACTTTCTTTTTTATTTTCCAATCTTTCTTATCCTTTCCAATATGTCTTTTTCCGTTTCTGGAAAATTTAAACATTCTTTACAATCTAAACATGTTCTAAATTCATTAACATCTTTGCCATCGTTTTTATATAATTCTTCTATTTTACTTTCCTCATTTTTTACATAAATTATAAAAGATAAATCATTTTCATTTAATAAACGTATGTATTTTTCAACATTTCTCACAGGAAAACCGACTTTACAAATTCGGTCTTTCATACAAGTTGTTTTTAGTCCTAACACATCATGCAACACTACCGCATCCTTTCCAATTGCAATAAAAAATATACCACTTTTTATTAATATAATTTTTCCTTCATTTTTTTCTTGCAATTTTTCAATCTCTTCTGATAATTTCATTTTTTCACTCCTTTTTCTACTATTTCTTTTAAAACGCATACAAAAAGCAACAAGCTCATTTATAATTAGCTGTTGCATTTATAAAATTATTACTCAATTTTTTTCTTCACCACTTACTTTTAAAATGTTAGATTACGTATATTCAACTAAGTTTACTAATACATAATCTAAATGATACATTTTTACCTAAATTAGGAAGGAATAATTCTCTTTAATATCTAATATGCTACTGTATATATTCCTTAAAATATATAATCTGAACTAATATTAGAGTAAGCGCGGAACCCAATGTTGTTGTTACTATTGTTCGGATTGTTGTTGTTACGGTTAGATGCTGGATTATTAGAACCATTGTTGTTGTAATTGCCACCACGATATCTGCGGTTGTTAGAGCCGTTGCCCTCTGAATTATCCCTAATTTATTTTAATTAATAAGATTCCTCTTATTGATTAAAATCATATTTAAAATTATTTATGACATCATTAATAATTTATACGCACCGTTTAAAGTTTATATATAATAAATATAAATGTCAATACTTTTTATGGGATTTTGGAAAAAAAAGTATGTAAGAAAATAGCCTTTTCTTTTTCTATTTTCCTACATACTTTTTTTCTTTTCCCTGTCAATGGTGTCATGATAAATTTAACCGCTATGCTCCAAAATTTATCATGACACCATTGACACTTTTGCAATATTTTCTCTGCATTAATTTAATATTTTTCTATGTTCTACCCTAAAACTACCACGACCTCTTTACAGTGTATCGCCATCAGTGCTCAGTGCTACTTTATATAAAAGTAAGCGCGGAACCCAACGTCGATGTTACTACCGTCCGGACTGCCGACGATACGGTCAGACGCTGGAAAATCAGAACCATTGACGCCGTAATTGCCACCACGATACCTGCGGTTGTAAGAGCCGTAGCCCTCTAGTGTCCAATCCCATACATTTCCTGCCATGTCATATATATTATTTGCTTTACTATACTCTGTACTTCCTGATGGTATGCTTCTTCCACTACTTGCATTCTTTGTTGAGGTACTTCCACTTATATTTGTTTTATATTCAAATGTACTATTATTATAATTTCCCCAACTTGTTGAATCCTTCATCTCTGCATATGTTTTTGCTCCACTATCTACTAACCACTGCAATGTTTCATCCCATAAGCATCCCCATATCATACTTGTACTTACATTTACATCTGTACTCATTCTTTTTATTTTTTTATATTCTGTATACCAATTTTGACTGCTTATACTTGTATTCATTCTTTGCACTACTGGCTCATCTGCTGACAAATTTCCTGTTTCATATCTTCCTATATAAAACCCTCCATATTTTTCTATTGATTTTATCGTTTCTTCAAACTCATCTTGCAGTTCATCTAAAAATAATTCCTTTGTCATTCCCTGCATTCCATATCTTGAAAAATATTTCTTATTATCATAATTAGATAACACACCAGGTTCATAATTACTATTTGTATATGTACTTCTTCCTGTATCACTAAAACTATACAATTTACTCTTTTTCTTTCCATTTGCATCTGTTTCATATATCCTGCTTACATCTGGCACTGGCACCCACACCCATTGGTTTCTTGTACATGATTCATCCCATGCATTATCATTTGTTACAGCTGTCGTTCCTTCATATATTACAAACCCTGTATTTACTGTATGTTCTCCATCTGCACCTGATGCTACATATCCCTTTGGCACTGGCACTGCAACATTTGCCGTATCATACACTATATCTACATTTTCTAAATCCCATTTACTTGTATCAACTGCTTGTACTGATGTTGAATCACTTTGAGTACTTACGTTGCTATTGTTTTCGCTATCATCTTTTGCATTATCCTCATTTTGAGCTACTTCTTCATTTGATTGACTTTCATCAGATTTGTTATTTCCTTGTTCTGCACTTGCTTGTGGCAAATTTTCTTTTGAAATAGCTCTTTTGCTTCTTAAATTTAGCGAAATAATTAACACTGATACTAAACAAATAATAATCAATATTATAATCACTGCTATAATCAATTTTTTATTTTTCTTCATTCGTATTCTCTTTTCACATAAAATAACCTTTCAATATAATTTTATATATAAAAATATATTTTGTAAAGGTAAAAAAAAAACATTTTTCATTAATCCAAACGTAGAAGAACATTATATTTATTTTCTTGTTCCTTGCTAAAACATTTTCCCGCCTACTAAACTTTGTTTAGCAGGCTAGGGAAAAAATTTCAAACTGCGCGTCGCTCGGAAATCAAATATAATGTTCTTTCTTTTTTACTACATATTTATTACTAATCTTCCAATTTTATTTCTAATATACTTTTCAAGTTTTTCCATAAATACACTTGGTTCTATTTCTTTTTTGGCAACCATGTCTAGACCTTTTTCCCAGCTCGCTGTTAGGTCTGGGTTTAGCATGTCTGGCATTGATGCGAATACTACATCGTAGATTGCTTCTCCTTTTTCTGTTGGTGTTATTATTTGTGTTTTAGGATTTATTGCTATGTAGTTTATTCTTTCTAGTTTCTTCATTATCTCTGCTCTTGTTGCGCTTGTGCCTATTCCAGCTCCTTTTATTTGCTCTCTTAATGCTTCGTCTTCAATTAGTTTTCCTGCGTTCTCCATTGCAAGTATCATTGAACCTGAGTTGTATCTGTTTGGTGGCGATGTTTCTGCTTCTTTTGTTTCTAGTAAATGAATTGGTATTTTTTCTCCTTTTTTCAAGGCTTTTAGCACATCCATGTTGCTTTCTTTTTCTTCTGCTTCACCTTTTAGTACGTCTAAATATCCTCTGTTTACACATACTTTTTCGTTTGCATAAAATTCTTCATTTTCGATTTTTATTGTTACATTTATCTTGTTGTATTCTGCTGGTGGATAGAAAATGCTTAAAAATCTTTTCACAATTAGTATGTACACATTCTTTTTTAAGTCTGATAATGCATCATAATTTTCAAATCCTTGTCCTGTTGGTATTATTGCATAGTGGTCTGTTATTTTTGCATCGTTTACATATTTTGTTTTGGTTAAGTCTGTTGAATATTTTTCTGCTGACATTTTGGCTAATATTTCTTGTACTTCTGGGTTTTTAAATCCTTTTGCTATTCCGTTTAAGTTCTTTGTAATTACTTTTGCTATTGCTGTTGATAGCACTCTTGCATCAGTTCTTGGGTATGTTACTAGTTTCTTTTCGTATAATTCTTGAATTATTTCTAGTGTTTGGTCTGGCTTGATTTTGAATCTTTTTGTACATTCATTTTGAACTTCTGCTAGGTTGAATAATAGTGGTGGATTTTCTTTTTGTTTTGATTTTTTTACGTTTTCAATTATTGCTTCTTTATCTTTTATTGAATCTATGAATTTATTTGCTATTTCTTGTTTTTTGAATCCTGTTTCGTTATATAGGTGTGGTGATTCAAACATTTTTGATTTTTCTGTCGATTTCCATTCTGCTCTAAAAAAGCTTTCTTCACCAAATTCTCCCGATATTTTATAATACTTAGTTTTCTTAAAGTTTCTAATTTCTCTTTCTCTTGATACTACCATTCCTAAAACGCATGTCATTACTCTGCCTACTGCAATTGAAACTCTTTCTTCTTTTATTTGGTTTGCTACTCTTCTTCCGAAGATTATTGATAATAATCTTGAAAAATTAATTCCAATTAGGTAGTCTTCTTTTGCTCTTAAATATGCTGAGTCTGCTAAGCTGTCGTAATATGATTGGTCTTTTGCTTCTCTGATTCCTTTTAAAATTTCTTCTTCTGTTTGTGAATCTATCCATACCCTTTTTATTTGTGCGCTTGGATTTGGATGTGCCATCATTAGTACTAGTCTTTGGATGTATTCTCCTTCTCTTCCAGAGTCACCTGCGTTATATATTTCTGAAACATCTTCTCTTTTCATTAAACTTTCTATTACGTTAAACTGGTTCTGTACTTGTGGAATTATTTCATATTTCCATTCTTTTGGAATAAATGGTAATGTGTCTAGTCTCCATTTTTTTAGGTTTTCGTCATATTTTTCTGGGTATGACATTGTTACTAAATGACCTACACACCATGTTATTATCCATTCGTCTGATTCAAGATATCCATTTTTTCTTGTTGTATTAATTTTAAGTGCTTTGGCGAATTCCATTGCTACACTTGGTTTTTCTGTTACTAATAATTTTTTAGCCATTTACTAACTTCCTCTCTTTTTTTCGTGATTATTATTATATAACAAAACTTTGTAGAACTAAAGCACTTTTATTTATTTTCTGTTTTTATCTATTAGTGTATAAAAAATATATTCAAATTTAGTGACGCGCAGTTTGGAAGTTTTTACCTAACCGACTAAACGTAGTTTAACGGGCGGTAAAATCTTCCCAGCAAGGAACTAAAGTTTGAATATATTTTTATTTCAGAAGCAAAAAGAAAAATACATATTACATTTTTGAATCACCGCGCAGGGACCAAACGAGCGAAGCGAGTTCGATTGAAGCATTCTACCCGGTTTGAAAATAGAAATAATAAATTTCTATTTTCAAGAACCGAAGAATGCAGGGCAGCAAGGTGTGAGAAAATTAATATGTATTTTTCTTTTATTTTTGCAATAAGGCATAAAAAAACAACCCTATAAAAGAGTTGTTTCTTTACTTTATTATTTTCCTATTTTTTTATAATTTACAAATGATATTATACCTAGTGTTAATACTGCTAACATTAGTGGAATAATGTAGCTTGATGCACCAGTATATGGCATATCTTCATTATTTACTGTTGTTGTATTTGATTCTTTTGATACTGTATTTGCTACTGAATTATTTGAAACTGAATTTCTTGATGTATTGTTATTTGTTTGATTTCTTGATGTGTTGCTATTTGTATTACTGTTTGTATTGTTTGAAGGAGTATTGTTATTGTTATTATTGTTGTTATTATTTCCTCCTGTTATTGATGTTCCAATTGTGATATTTGTTGAAATATCTGATATTGTAACTGGATCATCTAATGTAGAGTTTGCACCTGATATTGAAACAAGTTGTATTGCAGCATTTGTAGCTGTTGTGCTATCTTTTACTTTGAAAGTAAATGTTGCAATTTCTGTATCAGCTGTGACTGTGTTTACGTTATCTATCTCTAATTTTTTACTATCTTCATTATATGTAGCAGTCCAATCATTTAAGCCTTTAACGTCTGAGCTACTAAGTGATAATATGTCTGTATCAAATTTTAATGTTCCTACTATTCCATTTATTCCACCTTGAACATTAATTCCTGAAAGTTTAAGCGTTACTTTAACTTCAGAACCTTTTGAAACTTTTGTATTGTTTGGTGTTAATGATGCTGAGTAAGAACCTGCAGCAAATGATTTACCAATCATTAATGCCATTACTGTCAAAATAGTCAATAATGTGATTACAATTTTTTTTCTTTTCATTCAAATTTCTCCTTTTCATACAACATTATAACGTCTTTTCCACATTACGTCAACCCTTTTTTATTATTTGTAAATTTTTGTTATATCTTATTGAACGCATAGAACTCTTAGTTTTAGTAGGTCTACGATATCTACTTTGCCGTTTCCATTAATATCTGCCGCTTCTAAATTTGCTCCTGTTAATATTGAACCCTTTAATTCTACTAAATGTGCTCTCATTTTGGTTATGTCTAATGCTCTTGCATATTCATCTGTTCCTGAGCCTGATATATCTGAAACAACAGAAATAATATATTCTTTTGTTCCTACTTTTACTTTATAGCCTGTTCTTACTAAATTGTTTTTAACTTCATTTCCGTTTTTATCTACTATTGTGTATGTTCCTTCTACAGTTATTGCATTTTTAAATTGTGCAATTGTTGTATTTACTGGTACTCTTGTTATTATATTATTTTTTATTTTATATTCTGTTGATGTTAGTGTACCATCTGATGGAGTTGGTGTTGGTGTTGGTGCATTTTCTTGTTTTGTGTATGCTCTTATTCCTCCATTTAAATAAACTGATTGATATTTTAAATCTTGGAATGAATATGTTGATTGTGTATAATCAAATGCTCCTGTATTGCTGTCTGTATAAACTAAATAACTCTCTCCTTGATTTACTGTTGCATAATCATATGTGCTTCCTAATGAAACGAAATCGTTTTTAGGCATTTCTATTGGTATGCTTGCATCTCCGCTTTCTGATATGTATGTTACGCATATTGCGAATTTATCTTTTGTTAAATTTATATTACTTAAATCTACTGATGTGTATCCATATGTTAAATCTACATTTTCTTTTAATAGTTTGAAACTTACTGGGTATCCTTTTTGTCCAAATGTTTCTGTATAATATACGTTTGCTTTTTGGGCTCTAAATGAAGGTATACCTATTTGTAATAATTCTTCTGAATCTTGTGTTGTTCTATTAAAAACATTAACTACAGATGCTGTTGTTCCTGATAGTGTATATTCTGATGTACATCCTAGTTCATCATGTAAGTATACGTTTGAATATGTTGGTGCTGATGCTTTTGTAATTCCTGTCATTGCTTGTTCTACGAAAAAGTCATCATATGAAATATATATATATCCATCATAATAATTATCTTTTCCGTATGAGTTTAATGCTATGTATGCACCTTTGTTTCTCCATGTTCTTCCTTTTGGCATTTGAACATCATCATTGCTTGGTAAATAATTATCATCCCAACCAACAATTAATACTGCATGGTTTGGTGTGGCTGGCTTTCCATTTATATCTATTTGTGGTATATATACGTCTTTATCTCCTTCTATTTGAAATATATTAGCCATTACACCACCATTTGTTTTTATCTGTTGTTTTATTGTATTTCTATATGTGTCTATATTTGAAATTTGGTTTGAAAATACGTCTGAACTATAATCGTATTGATTATAATATTCTATTTCTCCTGTTGTTAATACTCTTTTAAATACTGATGGGAATACTATGTAATTATTTAAGTTCTCTTGTACACCATTTTGTGTTTTCAATTCAGAATAATTTATTCCTGTAACTGCTCCTGATGATGGCATATCTGATTCAAGAACTGGTCCGTTTCCACTAACACTATAATTGAACGCCATTGCTGAAGTTCCTCCTTCGGCAGTTTGTGCGTTTCTGTTATATACTCCTGATGTTAGTGTTTGGTCTTTGAATACATTGTTTGATGAATAGTTAATATGTCTTGCTGAGTATTCTTTTCCTTGCAAACTTGAATTTGTTGCATAGTTGTATGCTTCATATGCTGAAACAATTGCATTTGCCCAACATTCGTAGGTGTCTTTCCCACTTGATTCTTGATTTTTTACTGTTAATTTTGATTTAAATGACGGAATGTATGATGTTGGTAGACTTGCTCCTATTTTACTGTCTGCAATTTTAGAAAATAATGAACCTAATAATTTTGTTCCTGATGTCAGTTCTGTTTTTGATTCATACATAATGTTCATTTGTTTTCCATCATTGGTTATGATTTGATTAATTTTTGCTGAATCAGTTATTTGAGCTGCTTTTGCACTACTGTGTATTGACAGTAATGTTATTCCAGCTAAAACACCTGAGAGAACTTTTTTATTCATATTATCCTGCTCCTTATATATAAAATATTTTTATTCTTTTTCTTGATTGTATTTATATATTAAAAAAGTTTTTGAGCTTTTATTGAACAAAAGCGAAAAGCGATATTTTTAACATTTGTACTCATTATAGCTTTTATAAGTTCGCGTCTTTATTCGTGTGTGAACTTTGCAATGCAATTTTCTTCGCGTTTTATTTTTATATTATAGGAAGTTCAATGAACTTTCCTATAATATAAAATATTTTATTCCTCATCTTCTTGTATTTTCTTTTGTTTTATTCCAAATGCTATTCCCATTGCTCCCATTGCAATTACTAAAATTGTTAATGGGACAATATTATTTTTAATATATGTTCGTATTGCTATACCTGTTGGTGCTATTACTGTTACATATTCTGGTGACCATGCATCGTTTTCAGGATATTTTGTCCAATTCTTTGATTCTTTTTCCCAATTTGCTGTTTGATTTTTCCAGTAATCTTTACTGTTGTATCCTGCTTTCCACATTCCTTGTTTTGTTGAAATTACCATTGCGTTTCCTGGAACTGAGTTTATGTCTCTTCTACCTGTTGAGTTCGAATATACTAGTACTTCTGCTAGGTTGTCTATTCTCATTTGGTTTGCATCAGTTCCTGACGCAGCCTCTTTTCTAGCCGTTATACGAATTTCTGAATAGAATTCGTCACTGTCTTCTCCTACATAATTCTTTGGTTTTAATTCTTTTGTTAATGTACTGTTGTACTTACTTCTTGTTTTTTTATTGTCTTTATATTCAACTCTTCCTGTTGTTTCACAGTTTTCTGTTCCTCCGTTTGGAGTTGGTATTTCTTTTAATGCTTGTAATCTTTCATTATAGCTTATTGCTATATTTGATCTTGTTTCTGTTATAAATGATCTGTCTTTTTCATCGTAAATATTTGTTTTTCCATTAACTACTCTGTATGCTGTTTTATCTATTAATCCGTTTAATGAAGGATTGTATCCATCTGCTTTTAAATCTGATGTTGTCCATGATGCATTGGCAACCGAAGTATCATTTTCAAGGCTAGCATCTATATCAATATAGTCTACAAGTTGGTCTACTGTTGTTGTTACTAACTTGTCTCCTTCATATGTAATATCTACTGGTTCTAGTGAACTATTATTGTTTGTATATTTGCTTATTGTATATGTTGCTGGTTCTTCTTTAATTCTGTTTTCATAATAGAATCTACCAACATATTTACCATATTCAAGGATCTGTGGTTTTATTGTACTTGTATTGTATTTTGTATCTGTTTTTTGTAACATGTTTCCTCTGTATTCGTTATACTCGTTTGCTCTGTTTACAATTTCTTCGCTTCTGTATAATCCTGCTAAATCTCCTGTAAAGTCTGCTTCTGAATTATTAAGAAGTTTCATTTTATATTGAATGCGTAATGTTATATCGTTTAGGTAATCATCTTCTATTGATAATGCATAGAATCCTTGTTGATATAGTCCTGCTGTTGATGATTTACTATGTGGTACATATGCTATTTTATCAAGTCCTGCTGCATTTGTGTCTGTTTTTATAATTTCTCCAAATTCGTCTAATGTTGCATTTAATATTACTTCACCTGATTTTAATACTTGAATATTTTCAATGTATTTTTCTAATGCTATATCTGTTTTGGCTCTTTCTTCCAAACCAAGGTTAATATTTTTTATTGAATATTTATGTTCTTGTATTGATTCATCCTGTTCTGCTTGATTTTTCTTTGCATCTGGTTCAAATTTTTCGCCGTTTTCTCTGCTCATTAGTGGTCTATCTGATGTGTGCGTGTCTATTTCTGAATCCTTGGCTATTTCCATTTTCTTTGGATCTTCTATTTCTATTTGCATTATTGGTGTTTCTGCATACATTTTTGTTGCATCTATAAATTTTCCGTTTGATGCCTCTCTATCTCTTAGTATTTGTCCTCTATCGTTTTCAATTGTTCTTGAGTATGCATCTACTATCATTCTTCTTGATTCATTGTCTCTTGCTGTTGATATTTTTAAATCGCTAATGTCTGTTCCATCAATTGTTGTTTTTCCTGTTAAGTCTAAATATTTATCATTTAAATGTTCTATTCCAGATTTCTCTGATAGATCTCCCATGAATTTAGTGTTTTCGTAGTCTTGACCATTATATTTTATAGTATCTATTGTTGCTTGTTGTGATTCTGCATTTTCGTTGCTTGAATATTTTACGTCTTGTGAATCAGCTTTTGTTCCATAGTCAAATCTTAAAACATAATCTCCTGGTAGGAATCCATAGATGTAGTAGTTTCCGTTTCCTGAATCTGAATCTGAGGATTCAACTTCGCTTGTTCCTGATTTTCCTCCTGTTATTGTGTATGCTTCTTTGCTACTGTCATTGTAATTGTAATATTCTTGTGGTACTTTATAATAGTAGTCATAATTATCATATTCTGTATTGTATGAACCGTCTTGTCCCAAGTTTATTACTTCATACATTGTTATTCCTACATTAGGTATTAATTTATCATCAGTACCTTCATTGTAATATCCATTACCTGTTGAGATATTATACTTTCCACTTTTCTGGTCTTTTGTGTCTTCCCAAACATATCCAGACATATCTCTTTCATATGTTTCTATTTTTATATTTAATGGTATTGCTCTATCTGTATCGTCTTCATATTTTGTTGTGTCTTTTGTGTTAGAACCTTTTGATCTTTTAATGTTATTTGGTGCTGAGTCTTTATCAACTCTTCCTGAAATCCATCCGCTTCTGTATGCTCTATAATATCTTGAATTATAATCTTTTGTACTATAGTATGTTGAATAATTTGAAATTTCAGCTATGTTTTCTTTATCTCCAAGCATTGCTTTTCTTTCTTTAAGTGGATTTTCTAATTTTTCATCCTGTTTCATTTTTTCATATCCATCTTTGTTTACTTGATATGTTGTAAATATTTCTGCATACTGATTTGGTTTTACTTTCATTTTTGTTAAATACTTGGTTGTTGATACTTTTAGATTCTGTTCTTCTTCTAGAGTAGCATTATTTTTTAGTGTCCATTTAACAGCTCCGCAGTCTACTCCATCAACTTTTCCTGATAAGTTTTTCTCTTTTGTTTCTTGCCATTGATTATTTACTGCTGCATTTTTTGTATTCATAATTCTATAGTATGGTGCATCTGCAATTACTTCCTGGCTTCGCTTTGAGTTGTTGTCTACAACTGATGCTTTTACATCTTCTGATACGATTGTATATTCTTTATCATAGTAATCTGTTATTTCATTAAACTCTACATCGTTTGTATCTGAGTTGTTGTACACTCTTACTACATATGTTACGAATACTCTTAATTCTGTTCCTTTTTTTATATCTTTTACTTCTTGAATTGCTTCTTTATATCTTGTATATGATTTGTATGCTAGGTCTGTTGAATATAATCCTAATGAATATTTTGTATATTTCTTACCATTAACCTCTTTTTTTCTTTTTTCTAATGCAAGTTTATATTCTGATGTATCCAAATCTCCAAGTACATTGTATTGTTTTGTTATTTTTTGTTCGTTTACAATCATAGTAACTTTATATAGGTCTTTTAATGTACTCATATCTGTTTTTGGTCTTTCTTTTAGTCCTAAATTAATATGTAGCATATAATCGTCTATATATCTTCCAACTTCTTTTCCTTCTTTATTTTTTATACGTTTATTGTTCATTATATATATCCAATCTTGTGCTTTTCCATTTGCATCTGTTTCGTCTACTATTGGATATTTTATTCTGAAGTTAGTTTTGTTTACTGCCATTTCATGTAGTTCTGTGTTATCATAATATGTTTTTGCTGTCATTCTATAACGGTCGTATGTTTGACCTGGGGTTACTTTTTGATTTCCTTTTATTTTATCAGTTTCTTTTGGCGATGCTGCTGAGTTCAGTTCTGATTTTATTTGTGCACCGCTTTTAGCTCCACGATAATTGATTTTATTATATTTTGCATTATCGTTTGCGTGTGCATTTTCTCCATTTATGTCTGTTGTATTTGTTTTTCCTTGTGTTGAATAATCATCTTTAATTTCTTGTGTACCTGTTATTTCTCCAAATGTTATATCAAAGTTGTACCTTGTATCAACTTGTTCTACTGCCATAGAGCTGTTAACATATGAATTTGGGCTTTTTTTGTATGCACTTGCAGTTCCTTGAGCTGCATATGTTTCTTCATCTAATACTGAAGTACTATTTGATTTTCCTAAATATGTTGTTTGTCTATATACTTGTCCATCATATTCAAACTCTATTACATAGAATCCATTTTTTACGCTTCCTGGTGCTTCTAGTCTTCTTATTTCATAATGTCCATTTGAATTTGTATATATTGGCCATTGTATTTCTTTACCGTTGCTTTCGTGTGCTATTGCTTTTCGAACTTTTCTGCTACCTGAGTAAATATATACTGTTACACCAACATTCTTTAAAGTCTTTTCTCCGCTTTCTTTTAATCCTATGGTTAAACTTTTATTCTTTTGCGAATCTCCATCTACCCATACATCACCCGCCAGTGTTGTTGTTAAGTCTATGTTCCACCTAAACTTCGCTCGCGCTGTATCATTTCCCTTGTTTCCATCTGCTGTATATCCATATCCTGCTTCTATTTTGTTGAAATATCTATGTGCATATTCAACTCTCATTAATTGCTGTGTAGCAATTGTTCCAACCTGTGTTGCTGTTACTGTTATTGATGCACTTTTATATCTTGGACAAGAATATGTGTAATCAAATACATAATCCTTTTCTTCATCATCCCATTTATATCTAGCTTCTGTGTAATCACATCCTGTGTAATCTACTGCTCCGGCTGTCCATGACCATTTTTCTATATATCCTGATGAATAGTGATATGTTCCATTTGCTGTTAAGCATCTAAATTTAAATGTTAATCCACCTAATTTGTGCATTCCTTCTTTATAATCTAGTAATATATAAAATTCTTCTCCTGTATGTGGATATGCATCGTATTGGTCTGGTATATCTCCTCCTAATGAGTCTTTATTTTTTCTTTCATTTCCTTCCCATGAGAATGTCCATCCATTTCCTAATTTCAAATCTTCTACACAGTTTTTTCCATCTTTATATATTTGTACTGAAAGTTCTGGAACTCCTGTTATTCCGGCAAATTGATTTCCTTTGTTACCTGAATCAGATGCTCCATATGAAGTTGGAGAATATACCTCCATGTATTGGAACTTAAATGGCCCTACTAAATATCTTTTTCTTGTTGCATCATATGTTACTTCGACATTATTCTTATTTGTAAGGTCTTTTATTGTATTTTCATATACTCCATTTTTTCCATTTTTGCCATATGCTCGTATTGCTTTATGCATTTTGGCAAATAAACCTGCTTCTTTTACTAACCCTGTTGCATCTCCTGCTGAATATCCATCTGAATCAACATTCTTTCTTACTGCTACTTTATCAAGATATTTCATGAATTTTTCTCTATCTTTTAGTCTATTTTTAAAATAATCATTTATTTCTTTTATTTCTTTTTGTAATTCTGCTATTTCATCATCTATTGCTTTTATTCTTTTTTTAGCATTTCTTATATATTTTTGATATCTTGGAATACTTGAATTGTATTGCTTTGTTGTTTGTGGGTCTTCAATCGCTTTTATTAAGTTGTTATATCTATTTATTTGTGATTGAAGTGCACTATTTTCATTTGTTAGAATTGTTATGTCATCATTTAATCCAGTTATTCCATCTTGATATGCTTTTATGTTTGATTTCAATGTAGATATTTCTTTATCAACTTTTTGTGTGTTTTTTCCTTGTGCTACTAATGTAGCTCTTTCATTGTTTTTTGAATTTAACTGTGCTTTCGCACTATTTATTTTATTTTGATAATCTTTTATTTGATTTCTCTTTTTTGCTATAAGTTTATTATTTGAATCAATTTCTTCTTGTAATGCTGCAATATTATCTTTATACCCGTCTATTTTTGTTTCATATTTATCTATTATTGTTTGCCATCTTTCAATTTTTGTATTTAAATTATTTTTTTCATCATTAAGTTTATCTATTTGTGCTTGATTATCGTCTATAATCGCTTGCTTTGCTGCTTTTTCTTGTTTATCACTTAACGTAGGATCGTTATCGAAAACGCTTTGTTTTCCTGAATTTGCTGCTACCGCTGCTTCATTTCTATTCCACCATGCTATGTTTGGATATGAAGATCTTGGAACTAAACCTGGTGTGTTTGCTGCTGCTTCTGCAAGTAAGTATGCAACTTCATCATTTACCGCTGTCATTCCTCCACCTTCACTATAATGAATTTCACCTGTTCCATAAACTGTTCCTGCCACTGCTACAGTATCATCTCCACATTCTCCACCTATAATGCTTTTTCCTGAATAAGATACTGCTTGTAGTTCCAATTTGTCGTCACCTATTTCAAAACAACTTGGATGTGATTCAGATCTTAAAGAATAAGGTCCTTCTCCAGCTGTAACATCTACGCTTATTGACTCTCCTCCTACACTTCCTGTTACTAGAACTTGTCTGTCTGACTTATTAAAATATGGTCCACCATGTTGGTTACAAAACATAGCTGAACTCCATACTAGAGAATCAAAATATAGTCCTGCTCCATCATATGGTTCTTGTCTATCTGCCTTATATTCTATTGATAATCTAATTGCTAGCACGTTTGATATGTTTATCATAAGGTATGTTGCTATTGTTATTACTAATGTAATAAAACTGTATTTAATAAATCTTTTCATTATACATACCTCCTTTTCTCAAAGAATCTCCAAACGAGAAAGGCTATAGGTATTAGTATAACTAGACTTACAAGAACAATTGGTAATCTTCCTATTCTTAATCCTGTTGTAATACCAACTATTGAATCTGCATATGATAGATCGTCTTCTGATAGTTTGTTTCCTGGTGTTGAATCTATATCTGCAACTCCTTTATCATTTTCTGCATCTGCAATTTCTATACTGTTATGAATTAAGCCTGTGTTTCTTTCTGTCATATTTTTTATTAATATTAATTTTATTTCTTTTGTTTCTCCTGGATTGATTACTTCATCTTTTAATGTTGTTGTATATAAGTATCCTTCTGCTCCTATGTACCAATCTGGATTTATTGAACTATCAAATTCTAAGTCTGATGGTATGTAATCAACTAATTTTGTTGCTTTTCCAGCTATTGTTCCTTGATTTTCTACTGTAACTTTGTATTCGATTAATACTTTTGAACCGCTTACTAGGTCTGGATCAATATCAACTTTTGATAGCTTAGGATTTTCACTTACAAATTCATTATTTTCTGCTGAATTTTGAACTGTCATTTTTTCAACAATTGTATCTAGTTTTAAATCAAATATATTATCATCTGTTAATCCTAAGTTTATGTTTGCAACACTTTTATCTTCTACTGAAATATTATCTGTTACATTTTTTCCACCTATATTCATAACTGATGCTTTATTTTGTGTTAATTCTTCTGTGTCTTCTGAACTTAATTTATATTGTTCTTCGTCATAATTAAAATTAACATAGTATTTACCATTTGGTACATCTTCAAATATGTAACGTCCTGATATGTCTGTTATTTTTGAACCTATAATTTCATTTGTCTCTGAATTACATAAATTAACTACTATTCCTGGTAATACTCTTTCATAGCTATCTTGTTGACTATTTTGGTTTGCATCAACATATGCAACACCAGTTAATTTGCTATTTTGGCTCTCAATTGCATCTTCAATAATTGAACTTACACTTTCTGCTGTGAATATTTTTCCAAAAAGCCTTCCTTTTGCTCTTACTGTTATGCTATTTGATATTCCTGGAACTATTTTTCCTATAATTATAAGTTTTCCTGTTTCTCCTGGTTTTAATGAAAGCCATGTTCCTTCTTCTAAGTCTGTATTTCCAAAAGAGTCTTTATGGTCTCCATTTATAAATTCTAATCCTGTTATTTCAAAGTTGTCTGATGTTTCTACATTTAATGTTAATGTGTTTACATCAAATTCACAGTTACTTTTTACTTCATATGCATATCTTACTTCATTCTCTTCTGGTATATAAACATCGTTTTCTTTATTTATTGGTGTGATTTGTATATCGTATAAATAGAATTTTAAGTCATCTTCATATTCTACATTTTTGCTTGAATCATTTGATGTAACTGATGTTTTAGATTTTAAATTATATGATCCACCTGTTAGACTTGGATCATCATCTAATGTAATTGTATAACGTAATAATACAGATTCTGATGCTTCTAAGTCTCCCATTTTTGCTGTTAGTAATCCTGTATTTTTGTCATATGTAAAATCAACATTTTTATTTTCATCTACTTTTAGGTCTGTTATTGCAATTTTATTTGAAAATTGTTTTGTAAATACAACATTATTTAATTTATCTCTAGAAGTATTTCTCATATTAAATATACATTGAGTTTCTCTTCCGACCCATTTTTCGTTATTTATGCCTGACTCATGAATTGTTATATTTGTTTTTTCAACTGGTACTGTTTCTGATTCAAATGTTGTTTCTTCTATATTGCTTGCACTTACATTTCCAGTTATTTTTAATTCTGATAATCCCTCTTCTAATTTGAACGTGTTGTATCCTATTGTAACTGTTTCTTCTGAATTTGCTTCCATGTTTTCTTTTCTAATTACAAATCCAGTTTCTTGTTTTTCAACTGTAAAATCGCTGTCTTGTTTCATGTATGAAGCTGTTAATCCATTTACATTTGGTATTGTTATAACAAGATTTCTAGCGTCTACATTGCTTGTGTTTTTTATTGTTATTTCATATTCTGCATCTGAGATTTCTTTTATTTTATCTCCGTTTAATTTCATTTCTACTTCTAGATTTGAGTTTTTAAGTGTTTCATATCCAATTTTGCTTGGAGATGCATTTGATTCTACACTTGTATCTGCTTCTTTATAGTATGTTGCATATGTTCCATAAAAAGCATCTCCTGCTTTTAAGTCTGCTGGGATTACGTAATCATATGTGAATTGTAGTTTACTATTTGGCTCTAGCACATAGTTTTCATCTACTACTATTAAATATGATTTTATTCCACCTGTTTTATAATAATTTGTTTTCCATCCGTTATTTTCATCTGTTAAATCTTCTGTTGCTTCTCCGTTTTCTGAATAATAAACTGTGTAGTTTAGGTCTTTATCGATTGATGTAATTTCTGTATCTAATATTGTATTTACTGTTGTTCCTAAATCTTCACCTGTTGTGATATCTTTATTTCCTTCAAAAGGAATTCTTCCTAAAATTCTAAAGTTTGAATATCTTTTTCCTGTGCTGTTTAGAACTGTTATGTCCATTGTTGCTAATTTTGCTTCTGTTCCTTCTTCTAATAAATCAGTATCTGCTCCTTGTTTTATAGATGAAATTTTATTTGAGTTTTCAGTATTTTCAGTATTTTCGGTTTCTTGATTTTCATTTTTCGTTTCTGAGGTTTGCCCTGTTATTAATCCTTCTTGCCCTTTATATGAAATTTGAACTCCATTATATCCGTTCATTGCATATGAAACATCGCTATTGCTTAATAGCATATGCCATTCTGACTCATTTTTATATTTTGTTGCAATTGCATTATAATAATACATTTCTACCATTTCACTTATGTTTCCTGCAAATTCATCAACACCTAAATCAACATCAAATGATATCAATGTTCCATTTGTTTCTTTATTTACATTATATGATGTTTGACTTCCTTTTAAAGAAATTCTAATTATTTGGTTGTCCCCATCAATTAAATTTTCCACGTTAGCTATTTCTAGTTCGTTATTTGCATAGAATAAATCTATATTTTTTATTCTTGCTTCTTTTATTGCTTGTGGTAATCTAATTTCAAATACTGGATTTTCATATAAATCTGATGTGTCTTCATTATTATTTAATCTAATTTTGAAATTTACTCCTTCGTTTGCTGAAACACTAGAAAGCTCTTTTTGTGCAATTTCTAATGTTGCATTTGATGTTGTTGGATTTATACTAACTACTGTTTCTGCTTCGCCTAAATCATCAACTGCACCTTCATTATATGTTGCAAATGCTTGAGAAACATTGATTAACTTAGTAAATGTTTTAATATCGTCTCTTGTAAAATCTATTCTCTTTATTGATTTTGAACTTATGATTGAAATATTCCCATCAGCTATTGGACCTGATGTTATTATTTTTATTTTATTAATTCCTTCTGGATATTCTATTTTATAAATTCCTTCTTCATTTATTTCTTGGTCAAACTTTATTTCTTTTATTAATTCATCATTTCCACTATATATTTGGACATAACCCGTTTCTCCTAAGATGTTTACTAAATTTTCTCTTGAAAATTCAGTTGTTTTATAATAAGAAGCATTTTCAATATTGTATTCATACATGTTTTGTTCATCAGTAAAGTATTCTCTATTATCTACTATTTCTAAGGAACTTAATAAATCTGATCTACTAATATTTAATACATCCTTTTTTGTATATGTTATTTCGTACTTTTCGTTTTGACTGTCTGCCATTAAGTAACCTTTACTTATAGGCTCATCTTTATCTTCTTTCATATATTGAACAATATTTCCAACTGCTTGATTTAAATCATATGTCATTTCAAATTTATTATTTTCTTTATTCCCAGCATAGTTATTAATTGTAAATTCTACATTTCCGCTTACTGCATTTGTTGCTTGTGTTTCTCCAGTATATAGGAATGTTATTGTGTATATATCTGATCCATATGAATTACATATTGTTCCGTCTTTTTCATTGTTTCCTACATTTATATATAACGTATTTTCCTCTATTCTATAATTTGAATTTGTAAATTCAATGCTGTTATCTTCTCTTCCTTCTGTATAACTTAATTTATTTGCTTCAACTTGTACATCAAAAAATTCTAATCCTTCTATTTGAGGAATATCTATCTTTAACTCTGAATTTTTTATTGGTACATTATTTGTTTGTTCTTTCCCTGAAATTTTTGCACTAACTTGTAGTATTTTTCCTTTGGCTCCATCTTTTTCGTAGTTGATATTTTTTATTACGTTGTATTCAAGGTTTGTAGAAGTTTGTTCTTTCCATGAAAGTTTTAGGTTTAATAGCTGTTCTATTGGTTGTTCTTTTCCTTCGTTGTCTACATAGATTCCTGAAAAAGTCACTTGATTTGTTTTACTTAAATATGTTGATATTATGCTATCTTTTCTTATGAATTCAATTGGAATTGATATTTTTTGTGTTTCGTTTTGTGTTAATGCTTGAATTTTTATTTGATTATCTTTAATTTTCACCTCTGAATTTTCTTTGATTGAAAAGTTAGGATTGTCATCTAATTTCAATGTTCCACTTTTTAAATATCCTTTTCCATTTACTTTGATTTCAAAATTCATATTTGCATTTTTTTCATTAACGTCACAATCAAGCGAATCTGTATTTTCTACATTTTCACTTGAAAAATAAGCTTTTACTTCAACTGCATTTTCTTCTTTTTCTGCAGCATAGCTTAAATTATTTAATATTGGAATCATGTCTAGCATCGTTAATAAAAAAATTATCATTATTGCAATAAATCTTTTGATAACTATTTTTTTCTTTTGCATGTAACTCTTCCCTTCTACTTTCTCGCCTTTTAGCATATTCATTATTTATATTAATATTATTTCTACTTATGTCAATATAAGTTTTTTACCATCTATATTATCTTAATTTACTATGTTTTTACGGATATACAATGGAAAAAGCTATTTTAAGTTTTTATTAAGTTTTGTTTACATTTTGTAAAACATTAAATTTTTTTCACAATTATTAATGTTGTTTCATAATATATATAAAAACGTTGCATATATTGAAATTAGGAGGGTTTCGTATGAATAATTTAGATATGAATGCTATAATGAAAATGCTTTCAAAAATGGATAAAAAAGACCTGGAAGTTGGGCTTGCCAAGGCTCAAGAGATTTTAAAGCAAAAAGGTGTTGAAAACAACAATAATGATTCTAAAAAATAGTTTTATAATTTACTATTTTGCTCTTATAGCTTATTTGATTTTTTTATAAACAAATTCGAATATTATTGAATTCGGAATATTATGTTTTAAAGCTGAATCTTTCCTAGTGTTGGGATATAAAAAAACAAATTTCGGTGCATTGTTATTTATGTTATAGAATGATTTAAATACTTGTATATAATATAAATACAATCTCTAGTATATTTTATAAGGAGGTATTTTCATGGATCCTGATCTACTAAAGCAATTATCTAATATGCTTTCTGAAAAAGATATTGATTTGAATCAAATTCTAGAGAATTTTCAATCTTCATCATCTGATGAAAATACCACCAATTCACAAGTTGATTCTAATCAAATTGATCCAGAGATGCTGCTTAAATTTCAGAAGCTTTTGAGTTTACTTAATAAAAATAAGGATTCTAAAGATGAAGTTCTTCTAAAGGCTTTAAAACCCTACATGAGAGATTCTAGAAAAAATAAAATCGATCAATATATAAAACTATTACATATTTTGAACTTGTTTGAAAATTTTCAAGAAATGGGAGGAAACTTAAGTGATTTTCTATAATCCGTTCTTTTCAGGGTTTCCTCCGTTTCCTTTTGAGAAATCCACAAGACGTTCACCAAAAGTGGATAAAACTTCGAAAGAAACTAATTCTAGCTCTCAAAGACAAGATATTGAATTGCAAAATAACGCTAATATTTCAGTAAATAGTCCAAATTATAAAGTTGCTGATAAAAGCTTTTCTGAAACACTTAATTACGAATCTGACAATAAAAAAAGTAATCATAAATCTTCCTTTGGTATTAGAAAATTTAATGATTACTTACAAGAAACTGACAGTCTTATTCTTTTAGCTTTATTATATTTTTTATATACTCAAAAATCATCTAGTGGCCCTTTAATGATTTGCTTATTATTACTTTTGCTTGACGATGATTAGCCTATTTCAATATTTTCACCATCTAAGTATATAAATGGTACTTTATAATTGTTCTCAGGTATTTCTTTTAATATGTTTGAAATTCTAACTTGTGTAGGTTCAATGGAATTAGCACATATAATTGCTTTTTTATTTCCATTTGCTCCTGCATGGGCTAATCCTCTGATTTTTCCTGTTACTATTATGTTTTCTCCTGCTATAACTTCGGCGCCATAATTTACATCCCCAAGTATTGCTATACTTCCTGAATATTCTTCTCTTTGTCCTGAACGTAAATTTCCTCTTATGAATTTTGTTTCTGAGGTTTCAACTGAACTTTCAAATGTTTTCTTTATTGCATGTAGCCCTAGTAGCTCACTTGTTTCTCCGAATAAGATTGGACTATCTATATCATCTTTTAAAATTGCCCTTATTGTTGCTTGCTCATAGTCCTTTAATGCTTTTCCAACTATTCGCATAGGTTTTATATCTTTGTTATAGTATTTTATTATTCGAGGTAATTTTACTTTAAATTCATCTACTACATCATCAAAGTCAGTTGCTACATTAATCATTATCTTAATTTCTTCTTTTGTACTTGAAATTCTTAAACAACTTCTCATTTTTACTCATCCTTTTAAAATATTAATTTTGTCTAACCTCTAACAATTTTATAATCGCTTTCGAAACTATTATATCATCATTTTTATCTTTTGTGTTTACTTTTTTAATATTCTAGGAAAGTTCAGCAAACATTTCATATCATCTAACATATTCAGTTTCAGCATTTGCACTTACGTCTTCATTTACTTCTTGTACGTTCATTCCAAAATATTCACTAATTATTTCTTTTACTACTTCTGCAACATAATATCCATGTCCACCATTTTCAACCATACCTACTACTGCAATTTCTGGATCATCAAATGGTGCAAATCCAACGAACCATGCATTTATAATGTCATTTCCATTTGCATCTTTACCAGCTTCTGTTGATCCTGTTTTACCTCCAACTGCAATGCTAAATCCTTGGAATATTGAAGCTGCTGTACCAGTATCATCTGTAACGCCTCTCATTCCTTCTAGTACTGCATTCATATTTTCATCGCTTATTTGTAGGCTTTCTGTATCCTTTGCTGTAATACCAAGTTTTTCATTTATATAGTCTTGCATTTCTGCTACTGATACTTGTTTTCCATCTGATGTAACAATGTTTTTTATTAATGTTGGATTTACAACTTTTCCTCTGTTTGCAACCATTGCAATGTATTTTGCTACTTGCATTGGTGTGAAGTCATTGTAACTTTGTCCTATTGAAGCAGAAAGCAATGTACTTTCTGGTGCTGTATCGTGCTTAGCCTCTGATGTTTGAGGTGATGCTAATGTTCCACTTGCTTCATATGGTAATTCTATTCCTGTTTTTCTACCTAATCCAAAATAGTTAGCATATGCTGATAATTTGTCTAATCCTAATCTCCATCCTGTTTCATAAAAATAATAGTTACATGATTTCTCTAATGCTTGCATTACATTTATACTTCCATGTCCTACATGATATGAATCAAATATCCAGCAATGAGGTTTGTTTCCACGAGGATAAATTCCTGTATCATTTATTCTTTCTTTTGTTGTTATTTTTCCTTCTTGTAATCCTGCAATTGCAGTAACCATCTTGAATATAGATCCTGGGGCATATGTTCCTTGTATTGCCCTATTCATAAGTGCTGAGTTTGCATTATACTCATTATATTTTGCTTGGCTAATTCCGTTTAAAAATTGTGATGGTTCATAGTCTGGATAACTTACCATTGCTAGCACTTCACCTGTTTTTACATTTATAACAACTGCTGAACCACCTTGTGCATTATATGTTTTTCCAAATCCACCTGCTTTAATTTTTTCTATGTTGTTTCTTAATGCATTTTCTGTTACGCTTTGTAAGTTAGCATCAATTGTTAATACAACATTTGCTCCACCTACTGCTTCCTTTGTAACGTACTCTCCCGTAGATGTTCCGTCAACTGTCATATCAATTTGTTTGGTTCCATTTTCACCTTTTAGATAATCTTCAAATAATTTTTCGATTCCGGTTTTTCCTATGTAATCATCTTTTTGATATCTATCAGATTTTTCTGCGTATTCATCTTCTCCAATTCTTCCAATATAACCAATTACATGTGATGCTAAACTTCCTTGAGTGTATACTCTATTTGCTTTGGTTTCTACTGAAACTCCTGGCAATTCTTGACCTTGCTCATCAATTTCTAGAATACTCGCTCTAGATACGTTTGCTGCTATTTGCAATGCACTCGTTGACGAATATCCTTCGCTTTCAATTGTATATCTTAATCCTACTATTTTTCTTGCCTTTACTAAGTCTGCTTCTTTTACTTCATATTTGTCTTTCATAACATAAAATGCTTCTTCTGGACTGGCTTGTGCTGATATTTTGTATTTATCACGCCATGCATTTAATTCTTCTTCAGAATTAAAATTATATTGAAATGGTTCAACTGAAATTGGAAATTCATCAATATACTTGTCCCCATTTTTTTCGAATATATCAGCTAATTTTAGCATTGCATTATTCATTTCTTCATCTGTTGCTTTTGTTTTAAATAGTTGTACATTAAATCCCATTTGTGTATCTGCCAAAATTGTTCCTGTTCTATCAAGAATTTTTCCTCTAGCTGCTTGTATTACCGCTTCTTTTGATAGTTTTGTATTTGATGTTTCACGATATTCTTTTCCATGTATAATTTGCAGATTAAACAATTGAACAAGCAAAATTATTCCGAACTATGTAAATAAATGTATTTAGCAAATTAAATCTAAAATTCGTTTTTTCTGTTTCTGTTTTATTAAACAAATTCTACCTTCTTTCTAAAAATATCTTGTTAATATATTTTTTTCTTTGAATTGTCTTTCTAATATTGCTCCTAGTTTTATGAAACTATTATAAAAAATAAATGCTAGAATTGCGTTGTATATTGTTTCTATAAGTAATATTTTTGAAAATGCTTCTATCTCAACTGGTATTTCAAGAATTAGTGCATTTAGAAAATAGTTTGCAACTTCAAAAACTAGTGTCATTCCTACTACCATGATTAAAATTGTAAATTTATTATCCTTTGAAAAGTTCTTGTCAAAATAATTTGCTATCATTGCAATTAAGCAAAATATTATTGCTGTTGCGCCTAATGTTCTGCCTACTACTAAATCTAGTGTTATTCCTGTAAGCAATGCCATAATTAGCGAAAACTTATTATCTGTAAATAATCCTAAAAATAGTATGTATATAACAAATATATTAGGGCGTATTCCTGCAATTGTGAACCATCCAAAAAAGTTTGCTTGTATGAAATATAATATTATAAAAATAAAATATGTAATAATTCCTATAACAAATTTTTTCATGTTATTCCTTTCTTGGTTCTATTATTTTATTACAAGAACCGTATATAATTTTGAAAAGTCAACTGCTGTCTCAACAATTGCATATCTATCTGTTATGTTTTTCGTGTTTACAACTTGTTTTATTGTTCCTATTGTAATCCCCTTAGGATAAATTCCTCCAATGCCTGATGTTACTACACTATCTCCTACTAGTAATTCTGATGATGTATCAATGTATGATGCATTTAAACATTTATTATTTTCTACTGAGCCTCTACAGATAATGCTTTCTGAAGATGTACTAATCATTGCACTAACTGAACTTGCACTGTCTACAATTACTTGAACTTTAGCTGTATTATCTGTTACTGATATAACATGTCCAACTAATCCCTTGTCTGCTATTACTGTCATATTTTTTTCAATTCCTTGTTTTGAACCTGCATTTATAACAATGTTACTGCTATAATTGCTAACATCTCTATCTATTACATATGCTGGAATTGTTTCATATTCTTGATATTTTTCTGAAAGGTTTGCATATTCTTGTAGCTTTGAATTTTCTGCTTTTAATACTTCAAGTTCTCTTACTTGTGTTTCAAGTTCTTGATTCTTTGATTTTAATTCTTCGTTTTCTTTTTTTAATGTATCTAAATTTGTAAAAAATTCTGTATCACCTTTTACTTTATGTCCTAACATTGTGAATGCGTTTTGAACTGGCATTATTATTGAAGTTACAAAACTTTCTGCATATGATAAATTGTCTCTATTTAAGTTTGTTAGTATTACTAACAATATTAATACAATTACTGCAATTACTGTTCCTATGGCTCCAGAACGTTTATTTTTATACATATACTAAACTCTCCTTTTAGTTTTTAGTTCTCTCATTTTGCTGTCGTCATTTAAAATTTCATTTATTCCAAGAGCTACACATTCCATTGGTTTTTCTGCAATCGTTGCATTTACTCTAACACGCTCTTTTATTACCTCATCTATTTTATCTATACATGCTCCTCCACCTGTTATTGTTAAGCCTTTACTATATATGTCATTTATCAATTCTGGTGGTGTTCTATCTAAAGTTTCTCTAATTGCTTCTATTATTTTATCAAGTGATGATCTAATTGCATCATGAATCTGGAATGCATTTACTCTTATTTTTTTAGGTAATCCTGTAACTAAATCTCTTCCTTTTACTTCTTTTATTTGATTTACTATTGGTTTTACAGATGCTAATTCTATTTTTAGCCTTTCAGCTGCATTTTTTCCAATTTCAACATTCATATTTTTCTTTATATATTCTATTATGTTTTCGTCTAAGTCATCGCCAGCTATTCTTACATAGTTGCATGAAACGATTCTACCTAGTGCTATAACTGCTATTTCTGTTGTTCCACTTCCAATATCTACTATCATTGATGCTTCAGGGCTTGATACATCTAGTTTCGCACCTATTGCTGCTGCTAATGTTTCTTCTACAAAATAGATTTCTTTTGCACCTGTTGCTAATACTAATTTTAAAACCGCTCTTTTTTCTACTTCTGTCATTCCAATATGCAAGTTTATAAGCACTCTTGGACTTCCTATATTTTCTTCTCTTTGAAGTTCTTCTATTATTTCTTTTACAATCATCTCTGTTGCATTTAAATTTGCAATTCCACCATGCTTAAGTGGTCTTAATGCTTCTATTTTTTCTGGTGTTTTACCTATCATTTGTTTTGCTTCATTTCCAACCGCTACTATATCATTAGTCTTTTTTTCTATTGCTATTATCGCGGGTTCATTTTTTATAATTCCTTTATCTTTTAAAACTACTAATATAGATGACGTCCCTAAGTCAATTCCAACATCCTTACCATGAAATTTAAAAAAGTTCATATTTCAACAATCCTTCCAAATGTCCTAAATTTACATGTTTAAATTTTTAAATAAATCTTAAATAATTTATTATTAAATGCTTTTATAAAAACAATGTGTATAAATCTATTTTCAAATTTTGTGTTCAAATCAAACGGCAAACCTTAAAAAAATTGTAATACTCGTACATGCTAGTAATGTATACTCTTATTTTTTTCTTATTGTATAAAAGCACTTCTATATTCTCCATCCCCAATTACTATATGATCTAAAAGTTTTATTCCAAACATCTCTGCACATATTTTTATTCTTTTGGTTACTTCAAAATCTTCTTTACTAGGTGTCGCGTTTCCGCTTGGATGATTGTGCAATAAAATAATTTTATTTGCTCCCATTTTAATTGGTTCTGCTAAAATATCTTTTGGTTCAACTATTGCGGAATTCGTTCCTCCTAAAGAAACATCTTGTATTCTTAAAACTTTATTTTTTGTATTTAAAATAAGAATTTTTACTACTTCTCTTTTTTCAAATCGTAACTCTTCCATAAAAAGCTTAGCAACATCCTCTGATGATTTTACATATATTTCACTTTCAATTGGGTGGGCTAATCGTTTTGCAATCTCAAATGCTGCTTTTAATCTAATTGCTTTCACTCTTCCTATTCCTTTTATTTTTTTTAGTTCTTCTAATGAAAGATTTTGTAGTGCTCTTAATTTATTCTCTGTAAAACTATTTCCAAGTGAAATAACTCTTTGTGCTAATTGAATTGATGTTTCATCTTTTGTACCACTTTCTATTATAATTGCCAACAATTCTGAATTCGATAATGTTTTTTCTCCATATAATTCTAATTTTTCATATGGCCTTTCAGACATTGGTAATTCTTGTATTCTTTTTGCCAATTACTGTCCTTCCTGTAGCCCCAAATATTTATTATAATATTCTCCATTAAAATTTATTATATATAAATGCTGCAATTATCATTCCGACTATGCTTGCCACATTTATTTTTATACGCAATTCTAAACTAATTCTTAATATACTTAAATCTAACCCTACTGGTCCACTAGTACCAAATTCCTCTCCATATGCTAGCCAAGATAACCAACTTACTTGAGAAGCAAAATTAGCAATAAGCCCTCCTATAACTATTCCACATAATAAAAAGATTAATAGTATCCATAAATTTTTTTCTCTTATCATTCTAATTATTCCTTTCCGTAATAGTATTTTTTTATAATTTGTTTATTATCTTTTTTATACTACTACATTTTGTCTTTTGCTACGGATAATTACATTTAAGCATGTATGTATTATATATTCTAAGGTCATTTTTTTCAAGGTTTTTTCCACGTTTTCCACATTTTTATCATTTATTTTTTTCAGGTCCCATGCTACAATTTATTTAAGTTTATTTTATTGCAAAAGGAGACTTGAACAAATGTCAGATTTTAAATATATTTACATACCTGTTTCTACATTGGAGGAGCATCATATTTCAAAAGAATCTGTTTTTCAAGATTCTGCTAAATCTCAAGCTTTCTTTAAAAGTTTTCTTGACAAGAATATGCCTTTTTCTGAAATGACAAATATTTTTTTTACTAATAATTGCTTTATTTTAGCTGTAAAAAATAAAACTAATATTGAATTTGAAAATGTTTCTACTTTTAACGATTTTAAATCTTTTATTAAAGAAACAACGTTTGCAAATAAAATCGAAATTAATGATAAAAAAAGAGAAGTATCTGTTTTATCAGATATTCCCCCATTTTTTTATAATTTACTTTATGAATTTTTAGTATAAATAGTTTTGTGGATTTTGGCATATTCCATTTATTCTTATTTCTAGATGTAAATGTGGTCCTGTTGAGTTTCCTGTGCTTCCGACTGTTGATATTGTTTGTCCTTGAGATACCGCTTGTCCTGCATGACAACTTATTGAACTACAGTGTGCATAATATGTTTGTACTCCATTCCCATGGTCTATTACAACTAGATTTCCATATGTTCCTTTTGGGCCTGCATATGTAACTGTGCCTGCAGCAGCTGCTCCAATTGGTGTTCCTTTGCTTGTTGCTATGTCTAATCCTGTATGAGTTCCTCTACTTCTTCTTCCAAACCTTGATGTAATTGTTCCTGAAACTGGTCTTGCAAATGAAACGCCTACGGCTTGTCTATCATATGAAACTTTTTGAGATGTATTTACTGTTCCATATGATGTTTTTCTTGAAGATGTTGTTGTAGCTGTCGGTGTTTGTGCTTGAGCAACAACTTTTGGTGCAACATATAGATTTGCAACTACATTTTCTGGAGTTGATTCTTCTAGTTTTTCTGAAGAATATTTTGCCACATATGAAATGCTTTCTACATTTGTACTGTTCTTCTCTTTTAATTCAGCAATTATTTTTTCTGCATCTTCAGCAGTATTTACATATGCTTTTTCTTCTCCATCTTGCATTATTGCATAATTTTTATAATACGGTGTACCTGATGCTATTACTGTATCAAATACTTTGTCCTCATTTATTTCAACATCTTTCTTAGAATAGCATATTTCATATTCTGGCATTTGGTCAATTTCTAGAAAAGCTACTTGATCTCCGTCTCCAGAGTTCATATATTTATCTATTCTTTCTTCCAATTGCCTTTTTGTATCAGTATATCCTATTACTGTTTCTCCTAATTTAACCGCATATGTTGGCTTAAACATAAGGTATAGTATTCCCAGTATTAAAAGTAATGAAATTGCTATTATTATTAGTAATTTTATCGATTTTCTAAAGTGAACAAAAAGAGTCTTCATTTGTCTTCCTTTCCAAATTGTATAATATAAATTCTATATTATACGCGAATATTATACATTAAAACTGCCTTTTTCTCAAAGCCAATTTCTTTTATTATTTTGAATAAACAGTATAATAGCTCTCTATTTCTTTTATTTATTCGCTTTTTCTAATCATTTCTTTATTTTATATAGGGAAATAAGGTTTTCCATCGTTTTTGAATAATTTTATGATTTTAGTAAATACTTAATTTGAAATACTTATATAAGGAGGATTAAAATGGCAAATCTAACTCAAATTGAATTACAAAACTTAAGACATCTTATTGGTGTCCAGGATACAAATTTTCAAAAATTAACTAACTATGCCAACACATGTGTTGACCCACAAGTCAAGCAACTTTTTACTAAATCTGCTCAAGATACGTTAAACACAAAGCAAAAATTAATGTCTTTTTTATCTGAATAAGGAAGGAGGAAATATTATGGATGAGAAATATATGGTTAATGACATACTTGAAGGAACAAAAAATTCACTTGCAACATATGCCGGTGTAATCACAGAAGCTGAAAATACTGATCTTCGTCAAACATTACAAGAAATCAGAAATTCGCAAGAAACTTTTCAATATGATTTATACAGAGTTGCTAATTTAAAAGGATACTATACTCCATCTGCTCAAGCAACTCAAACTGAAATTAATCAAGTAAAAACTGAAGTTCAAGCATAATTATGCTTAGAATCTTTTATTTTCATAACTTTTCACGAAAACAAAATTGGGCATAATAGCATTTTCATATATTTTAACTTCCTTAAGTCCTGAGTTTTCGTTTGTACTCAAAATTTGCAAAGCAAATTTCTATGTATTGTTTTTATGTAATAGTTGGTTCAGAAAACTCCCTATTATATAAAAAATAAACTATATGTATTGAAATCCCCCTGTTTAGTAGACACAATAAATAGGTCAATCGTGTTAAAATCTAAACAGAGGTGGCATTTCAACTCATATAGTTTATTTTTTGGCCATAGGTGCTATTTCATACTTCACATCAAATATTTTAAATTTTTCAATTTCATTAGAATCAAGATAATCTAAATATATATCTAATTCATCCAAATTTTTGCATGCTGTTATTACCGCCGGATTTAATAAGCTATTCCACATTAATTCTATTCCTAAATCAAAACTTTTATATAAACTTGCTTTCTCCTTATTCCTCATCAAATTAAAAGCTTCTCTAAATCTCGCAATTGCAACGTTTTTATATTTTGATAGTGGTACTGTGAACTCATAATTAATTGCGTCTTGCAATGTGTAATATTTGTTTTTATTTTTTTCTAATATACTTTTTAGTTCTTCCACTTTATATGGTAGAATAACTTTATTTTGTGTTTCTGAAATTATTAATGTATTATTATCTTTTATTTCTTCTTGTTGCTGTTTAATTTTTACCTCTTGTATTTCTTTTTCAGATTCTTCTTTTTCGGATTTTCCTTTTATGGACTCTTCTTTTTGAGGTAATTTATCTTTAGGTTCTTCAATAATTTTCTTATTCATATCCAAGCAACAAAATTCAATGTAATATTTGAAAAAGTCTGCAATTATCAATTCATTTTCATGTATTTCTTTAAAATCCACTGTTTTATTTTTTTTATCTAATAAATCAATATTTTTTCCAACTGCATCTAATGCTTTTTTCACTTTTTCTAATATTAAAAATATGTTTTCTGTATTTTCAGTTTCTTGTAGTTCATCAATATATGTTGAAATTTTCTTTAAACATACAGTTAATAGATTCTTCTTCTCCTGCATTATTTCTTTAATATCTTCTATTTTTAAATTTTGATATTCTTTTTCAACTACAGCTTCTTCCATCCGAGAACCTCCTTTATTTATTTGAAATTGCAATATCTGTATTTAGCTTTAATGTGTCTTCTGAATTCTTTTTAACAAATTTAATGCAATAATTTGAATTGCTACTTGCTTTTAGATTGAAACTACTTTTGCTTCCTGTTTTGGTGATTTTTACATCTTTTAATAATTCATTATTATTATCTAATATTGCCTTTGTATTATCGTAAGTAATAGTTAGTTCATTCTCAAATCTTCCAGTATCAATATATAATTCTGCAAAGTCTTGCATTGACTTATCTTTTAAATCTGCTATATATGTTTTTTCATCTTCTACATAAATTTTTATAATAGCACACAAATTCTTTTCATATGGCTCTGTTGACTTTGCATTAATTTCTATTTCAATGTTTTCGCCTGGAGCAAAATTTTTAGTAGGCTCTATATTTACAGTTAATTTGTTCTGATTTTTTACGTTTGCTTTTAAAACGCCTTCTCCTGTATCGCTTGTAGTTAATTTAACGCCAGGAGTTGAAGATATAGCTGAAAAGTTATACTTTATTTCATCTTTTGTATATCTAATTTCATCATCATAATTGTTTAAGTTAATTTCGAGTGTATATATTTTTTTTCCATTCCAATCGCGTAATTCATATGTTTTTTTATCCTCTGTTAAAATATTACTTGTAAAATAAAAGTTTTTTGCTCTTTGAATATGCATTTGGGATAATTGTATCACATATTTTGAAAAGGAATATGCTGTAATTAAACACAAAATTATTAATGATATTAAAAATATATGATTTTTTCTTTTCTCTTTTTTCTTTTTTCTCATATCAGTTGTTAGTTTATTACTAACATATCCTCCTTTCTTTTATTATATAATAGGAAAAATTGAAAGGCTTCCTATTATATAATAATAACAATACGCGGATTTTCGCTTTGCAAATTTCGCACGCAAACAAAAATTGGGAACTAAAAAATGTCTACTTTTATTCTACCATAAAGTTTATCACTTTTTGAGAGTATTCATCCTCATATTCATCATATAGGCTAACAATAATTCTATACATTCCACCTTCTAAAGTATTTTTTATCTTTAATTCATTTTCACCTTTTAATTCTGAACTATTTATTTCATTTGCTACTATTGTATTTTCAATATCAGTATATGTGAAAGACGAAGTCCTTTTTTGCAATTCTATCTTTATATGTGCATTATTTAAATTTCCCTTATTTACAATAACTTTTAGTGTTTTTGAATTATTATCCTTACTAAACAATTGCAATTTATCTTCGTTTTCTTCTGCATTTTCAATGCTTGCATCTATGCCATAACCTGACTTGCCTACTATCTCAAAATCATACATTTGACTCATTATTTTCTTCTCTATTGTATCTTCACTTTGAATATATGTTTCAATATCAATTTTGTATTTACCTAGTTGAAGTTTTTGATTATCACTTATTACTCCACTCATGTCGAAATCTATGTCAAATATTTCCTCTATATCTCCATTTAGAATTTTAGATAATGTTACAGTTACACAATCTGAATTTATATCTTGCTTTTCATTATTTACTTTTACTATTGTCCCGCTTGGAATGCTAACATTTTTCCCATTTACATCTTTCAATTTTATCTTAACTACCACATTTTTGTTTGAATCTTGGTCATATACTGTACTATCTACTGGACTTGTAATATTCAAATCACCTTCTAGGTTTATTATTCCATTTTGAGTAAACTGCTTCCTGTTTATTTTTCCGCTATATGTTGCTTTTCTTTTTTCGTGAATATTCATAATATTTGTCGAATCATATTCTGGTTCTTTAATGTTTTCTTTTATGTCCTGTATTTTTATTAAAACATTATACGTTTTATTTTTTTCTAGATAATTTTCACAATCCTCAAAATCTAAAACGATTCTAAATTGTTCATCATATCTATACATCAATGTTACATTATCTCCAACTGCAATTTGGGCGACATTTGTTTGTTCAGAATATTTTTCATTCGCATCCTCTAAATTAGAGAACTCATTTAATTTAATTTCTGTTGTTGCTGAAGTTGTATAATAGCTGTATATTTTGTTTTTATCACCTTTCATATCTATCATATATATTTTTGTGTTTTTTGGTAATTCAACTTCATTTTCACCTGATTTTAAAGTTATACTTCTTTGTATATTTTGATATTTGTTGCCAATATTGTCATCTTTTTTAAACTGATACTTTATCTTAAAGTCTCCGCTTATTTCTCCATCCTGCATTATTTGAGCATTATTTGAGCTCCAGCTCTCTTCATTAGCTGACAATTGTTTTCCTTCTTGTAATAAAATCTGTTCAATTAAGTTTTTATCTATAATAACGTCTTTCTTTATATAATATATTGTAAATGTTTCTTTAGGTTTATAAAAAATTGTATATTGCTGATCTATACTAACTAATGCATTTGCAGTTTCTGTGTCTGAACTTTCTGGATTATTTCCATATACTTTTAGGTATGGATTTTCTTCTCCTCCATTTATTTTATATACTTCATTTTCATACATAAGAGGATTTAATGCTAGTTTTGTCTTTCCAGTTATATTTCCTTTAATCGTTAAGCATACTTCACTATCTAAGTATAGTTCGCCTCCACCTTCAAAGTTACCTGAAATTTCTCCATTAGCTGATATTTTCAAACCACTTCCACTTGGTATATATAAATTTTCAATAGATTTTATTCCTAATAAATTTCCATTCTCGTCTTTATTTGTTAATAACACATAACTATTTTCAAAATAAACATTTGTTGCTCTATCTATACCATTCATAGTTTTGTACTTTGACGTAACATTTCCTGTCCAGTAATTTTTAAATGTAACATCAATTTTGTTTGCAACCTCACCTAATATTATTGAGCCATAGTTTTCAACAGAAGTATTTATTCCCTGTATTTTTACATTGGCAGTTCCATATACGGTTGTAAAATCTGAGGCATCACCGTCTCCATCTGCATCATATCCTCTTCCACCGCCATATAGTAAATTATTTATTTTTAAATTTGAATTGTTTTCGTCACCAATAGTTACGGTTGTGTTTTCTTTTACTCTTCCTAAGTTACCTCCTCCAAATACATTACTCATTGTACCTGAATAAATTGTTACTGTTGTACTCTTTCCAACGTCTCCTGAATACCCACCGCCATATACATCATTAATACTTGAGTTTGTTATATCTAGTTCTGTATTTCCTTGTACATCTGCTGCGTTTCCTCCAGCCAATGCATTTCCAGATATGTTTGAATCTTCAATTATTACTTTAGAATTTCCATTTATTACGCCTACATTTTCAACATTTGGTGAATATATTAAATATTTATTTGTATCTATACCGTTTGAATTTTTTAAACTTTCGTCATTGCTCCATTCGAAATTTTTACTGTATGCGTAGTTTCCATATCTTCCTGATTCATTTTCTACCCTTACATTCAAAATGTTTCCTGAACTATCTTTTTCTACTGTATATTTCGGAGCAACATATGTACTAGCATCTTGTGGATAATACACTTTGACTGCAGATGGTTTTGTTACACCGTCTCCACCTCCATATACTGATCCATATATTGTTGAATCATTTTTAATTGTAACAATAGAATTTCCATTAACTTTTGCTAAAGATCCACCTCCGTAAACATTTCCTTTACTTGTATTTGATTTACTTCCAACTACGCTTCCATCAATTGTAATGTTTACATCGTTTTCTACTAATGCTAATGATAAATATGCAAATGAATACGTCCTTGAATATGTTAATCCACTTGGGTTATTACTTACCCATGATATCCCTTTATATTCTGAAACACATATATATTCAGTGTTTTTTTGTATAAAAGGAAAGCCTGTTGCTGGTTTGTCCCAACTCCAATCCGTATCATAATCCCCATTATTAGGATTTTTTACACTCGTAAAATCACTATCTTGTGGAATGTATTGTGCATTTTGCCAATTTATTGTTGATTGATCTTTTCCCATTGTAATTGGAATGTTTACTATTTGTGTTCCTCCCATACCGCTTCCAAATATATTTCCAAGCACAGTAGAATCGCTTATATCAACATTAACATTTCCTCCTGTTCCATCTTCATTTTTCTTTACATCTCCATTATATCCACCACCATATACATCTCCTGAGATAATAGAATTCTCTATATTTACATGTGTATTTCCATATGTTGTTGCAGTGAAATCACAACCGCCTCCATAAACATTTGTTATGTTAGTTGCACCTGTTATATTTACATATATTTCACCTGTAAGTTTTCCTGCTTGAGCTCCACCATATATGTTTTGTATTTTGGGATTGGTTGTTATATTACTTCCTTTATCTCCTATAACAACTATTTCTCTTTTTCCTAATGATTTTGAATTAAGTCCATAGCTTCCACCATATATTCCGTACTGAATTGTTCCACCTGTGATTGTAAACCTAAAATTTTGACTTATAATTGCATATGTATTTTCATATGGAGCTGTTGTTCCTAATGTTACTGCTCCATTTATTTTTGCATTTTGTCCCATATACCAATGTAAATCATAATTATATGTTTCTTTTCTTTGAGTTGATCCCCATGATGTTTGCCATGATGGAAATGTTCCACCATTAAATACAACTGTTTGAACGCAATTTGTTCTTAGTACACTAAATCCGTTTGCATCTGCTCTTTTAGTAAATTCTAAACATGTATTTTTTCCTCCAATAAATGCTGTTTCTGAACCAATTGAAACTGGTGATGTTACTGATGGTCTATGTGATTTATTTTCTATTGCTCTATAATATACTCCATCAAACCTTATTGAGTTATATACTTGATCATAATATCCATATCCATTTATATAAAGATTATATTTGTTTTTATTATAACTTTTAAAAGTAATGCTTGGCGCATATCCTGAGCTTCCGCTTGTAGCAGTGTTTGCTATATTTCCACTTGATAAATATGAATTTGCATATCCCCAAGCTGATTGCTGTGCTACATATTCACCAAAAATATAGTTTTTTGATGCATCATAATTTGTTCCATCATATGTACTATAGCTTGTGAAAAAGTGTTCTTGATTTTTTCCGTTTGAGCTTGATTTTACATAATCTAAATCTCCTGTAAGCATAATTACAAATTCATAAGCATTTTTTGATTTAGAATTTGTAAATGAGTTTTTATAATCTTCTTTGTAAAACAAATAATATGCATAATCTATAGTACATATTGGACTTTCGTAATTCTTTCCATCATTTAATGTTAGTTGGTTATTTTCATATTTATAATTCCATGCACCTGTCTTATTGTAATTTTTAACTGTATTCATGTCCAATATCCAATAATCTGTGTAATATGTTGAATCATATTGATTTTGTACATATATTGTCTTTCCCCATAGTGCATTTAGTTCAAGCACACCATCATTGTCATTATCCAATTTAAGTAGTGTATCTATTGGAACGACGTCTCCAGGCTGAAATACTGTTTCCATTGGTGTATATGTTGATGATCCTTCCACTTTCCATCCTGTAAATGTATAGGAATAGTCTTCTTCATCAAAATAAAAAGTTTCGTCATCAACCTTTTTATAATATGAATCTTCTATCATATCTATTGTTTTTGAAAAATCATCTGGAATTGTGACACAATTGCTTATATTGTTGGCCTTTAGTGTATATTCCTTAGTATTAAATGCACCTGCTTTTTCTCCTGCTGAAAACTTAATCGTTATTGATGTTGAACTTCTTGGTGCAGCTTTAGTTTCTGGCCATAATTTAAATATAGCAATTATTACTATTGTCACAAGAAATAATAATATTACAATACGATGTTTCCTTTTCATTACTTCTCCTTCTATATTTAGATTGATTTTTGATAACTATTCATTATAATTTTTACATAATCAATCTCATCACTGTACAAATAATTTTTTTCACTATTATCCCATGTTATTGTAAGCTGATATTCCTGGTCATATTTATTTTTTGGCATTTCAATTTCTTCCGTGCCACCTTCGTTTAATAAATTACTTCCGACTGACTCTCCATTTTCTATTTTTTTTAAGTCAAATTTTAATGGTAAATAATTTCCTGTTTCTATAGCTATTGTATATATCATCTGAACATCTGACGTTTTTTCTTTTTCTGAATTTGTTATCCTAAAATTTGTTGTTATGCTTTCTCCTGGCCTTAATTCGTCTAAATTAATTTCATCAATTAAAATTGTTTTTGGATTTGCAAAAACTGCTGTAGCTTTTGTTGCTAAGGCCGTTTTGTATTTTGAAAGAGTAACACATACTACAATAACAGTAGTAAACAAAAGTATTTGTATAATTTTAACTGTATTTCTTTTTCTTTTTTTAATATAATGTTTCATATATTATCTTCTTTCTTCTTCGAATTTTTCTCTCTTTTCTCTTCTTAAATCCCATTTTTTATTTCTCTTTGTGTCCCCTGCATAAATCAAATAAAGTATTAATATTATGCAAATTAATACGATTTTATTTTTTAGTATTAATATCACTTTTCCTAAATGTCTTATTTTTCCAATGCACTTTCCTTCTATATTTTCATATTTTATATTTTCGCTGTCCCTAACATTATTGTTGTCTCCTTTAGTTATATATTCTTTTCCGTTTTCGTTATCTTCAATTTGAATTATTCTATGTGTTATTTCTGATTGTCCATATTTATATGAAATAATATCATTTTCTTTTAATTCTTCTTGACTGCATTTTTTTATAATTACAATATCTCCAATATTTAGCTCTGGTTCCATGCTTCCAGAAATAATAACAAAAGTCTTTATTCCGAAAAAACTAGGCGTTTCATTTTTATTTACAACTGAAAAGAATATAAGCGAAATATTGTAAAATATAATTGGAACAGCAATTATATATACTATTATTTTTATTATTTTTCTTCTTCTATTTATTCTTTTGCTTTTTCTTATTATCTCATCATTCGTATATCTCACGTTTAAACCTCTTATTTTTCTAAATAGCTTTCATGAAAAAAGTTTCATACAATATATAAAACTTCTTTCATGAGAGTTATTATACTCTCATTTTTTATGCGTTTGGATCAACTTGCACTGCTGATAATGTAATTCCACATATTGTATTTGCTGCACCGTTTGAGCTTTGTCCTATAGTTGTATCTGCAGCATCAACTGTTGTAGTATCGTCTGCTACTTCATATTTCCATTCCCAGTTTACTGTTACTTCTTTTGAAGCGTTTGGTGTTATTATAACACCTTCATCACCTGTTTCATCAGTAGTTGTTAACACAAATTGTCCATTTTTAAATATAGTACTTGAGCTATCAGATACTTTTGCAACAACTGTTGCAGGTACTTGACTCTTGTTTGCTACTGTAATTTTGAAAGATCCTTTAGATCCTGGTTGGATGAAGTTATTAGCTTTATCTTTAGATGTCATTGTTGATGCTAAATCTATATCAAAATTATCAGATAAATCTGTTTCTCCATTTTTAAAATTAATCTCCCATTTTGCAATAACTGCTGTCCCTGTACCTTTTTGAGCTGTAGTATACTTAGAATATGTTTCTGATAATGCAATTAATGCTAACAAAGTTAATATTAAAAGTAATACTACTATTGTTGAAAGGTTTCTGTTTTCTTTCGTGTTTCTCTTTGCCATTTAATTCACCTCCTTTTCCCTTCTTCTATTTTTTATTGATGTATTTATCTGCATACCAACAAAAACTATTATTGGTATTGATAAGCAAGAAACCATTCCCTTAGGAGTATGTAAAAACATTGCTACATTTCCTAATTTTGAAATTCTAAATTTATATATTCCTTCTATTTCATTAACTGAAACAGTTTCTTGATCAATATCTTCATTTGTATCTCCCTTTGTATAAAAAATCTTTTGTCCATCTATTTCATCAATTTTTACTGCTCTGTGTATTATTATAAAATCGCCTTTTCTAAAAGCTATTATGTCATTTTCTTTAATTAGGTCTGGATTAATTTCATCCACAACTGCTACATCTCCAGAACATATTTCATCTTCCATTGAAGTTGTAAGCACAATAAATGGCTTCCAACCCAAAAAACTTGGTACCTTATCTGGATGCAAATATGCATTTGTCAATATTACGCAAGATACAAATAATATTGGTAACATTAAGATAATTGCAATTATATCTATAATATTTCTTGACATTTTCCCTCCTATTTCGACAGTATGTCCTAAAGTAACTTTACCAATAAATCAACATAAAATCAATCCTTTTTAGAACAATTTCTTTGGTAATTTTAGGCATAACATTAATATTTTTACTTGACATGAACTTTTATTCAACTTCGGAATAAAATACTAATAGGTGATAATATGGAAACTTTAAAATTGGGCTCTAATGGTACCATTGTTCAATACTTACAAAGTACTTTAAAAACTCTTGGATTTTATAGTGGAACGGTTGACGGAATATTTGGAAATCAAACTAAAAACGCTGTTATTATATTTCAGCGTGAATTTGGAATTTCTCAGGATGGTATTGTTGGGTCAAACACTTGGAACAAACTTTCTTCGTTTTTTTATATAGTTCCAACTGATATTTCTTATGGATCTAATATATTAGAAATAAATTCAAAGGGATTTGCCTCTAAATTTCCTTTTTTGGAACAAGGAAATATTGGCTATTCCATTTTAGGGAAAGAATTAAAATATTTTAAATTTGGTAATGGTCCTAAGCAAGTTTTTTATAACGGTTCTATTCATGGAAACGAATGGATAAACACAACTCTTTTAATGAAGTTTTTGGAAAATTTGTGTATGGCGTATTTGAATCGTGAAAATATTTGGGGCTATCCTGCTGTTTCGCTTTTTAATCAATACACATTGTATGTTGTTCCTCTCGCTAATCCTGATGGAGTTGATTTAGTTGTTGGTAATCTACAAAAATATGATTTAAAAAGTTATAATTCTGCTAAACAGTTATCGCTAAATTACCCTTCTATTCCTTTTCCGAATGGTTGGAAAGCAAATATTGAAGGAATTGATTTGAACCTCCAATTTCCTGCTGAATGGGAAATGGCTCGTAATAATAAATTTTCTCAAGGATATACTAAACCTGGTCCTAGAGATTATGTCGGCCCCTCACCTCTATATGCTTCTGAGGCAAGGGCATTATATAATTTTACATTGAGTAAAAAATTTTTGCTAATACTTGCATATCATTCTCAAGGTGAAACAATTTACTGGAAGTTCTTAAACTATCTACCTCCTCGTTCATATGAGATTGGTCGACATTTTAGTCATGTAAGTGGCTATTTACTTGAAACTACTCCATATGCTTCTGGTTTTGCAGGATATAAGGATTGGTTTATTCAAAATTATAATTTGCCTGGATATACAATAGAAACTGGTTTGGGAGAAAATCCTCTTCCAATTTCACAATTTCAAGATATATATAATAAAAATATTGGAATATTGATTTTAGGCATGTTGCTTGTTTAATGTATAAGAATAAAAGCGGACTATTTACCACATTTGCTATTATTATAACGCTTTTAAGTCCACGTCTTTGTTCGTGCACGAAATTTACAAAAAACAAATTAAATTTCTGTACATTGTTATTTTTATATAATAGGAAGTTCTTCGATTTTTCATATTATATAAAATAAACAGCTAGCAAGTTTGCTAGCTGTTTGTTTTTATTTTAGAAAGCATCTGATTCGCATTGTGTTCCTCTTGGTATTTGTTTATTTCTTAAGTTTGTACTTCCAAATGCAAAATGTCCTATATATTTTAATCCTGAATTAAATCTTACTGATCCGTTCTGGAATCCATTACAATATCTAAATGCAGATTGTTCTATTCTCTCTAACTTATCATTACATACTAATGTTGTTAGGTTGTTTTGGCAACTTTCAAATGCTGATTCTCCAACCACTTTTACTTCTGCTCCCAATGTTACAGATCTTAAACCACTGCATCCATAAAATGTTCTAGGTTTTATTTCTGTTATTTTAGTATTTCCATTTAAATCTATTTTGTTCAATTTCGTTTGTCCCGAATTTACTGATGCAAAAGCTTCTTCTCCAATATATTCTAGATTTTCTGGAATTATCAATTCTGCAATTGCTCCATTAGCGAATGCTCTTTTTTCAATTCTCCTTAGTGAAGATGGAAAATCAATTTTTAGTGTGCTGTTTGCATTTGAACTATTCATAAAGCATCCTTCTGGAATTATTTCTACTGGTGCATCTATTGTTATTGAAGATACATTGTAGCAATTTGAAAATGCATATGTTCCTAAGCATGTTGTTGCTATTTCTATTTCTTTTACATTGGTTGCCATTGAAAATAGTCCATTACCACAAGATGCAGCATCTGGAATTTGGCAAGATGGACCAATTACAATTTTACTTACTCGTTGAAATCCAGATCCTCTAAATGCATCAGCATCAATTATTACGGCGTTTATATAAATCTCTTTTGGATCAGCACCTGATCCAAATATTATTGATTCAATATTACGTACTGTACTAGGAATTTTCAATGCACCATCATTTAAATTAATATCTGTAAACGCATTTTTTCTTATTCCTGTGATTTGGTCCCCATTCTCCTGATATGCCGGTATGAATAAGTTTTTCCAGTTTGTTGCATCTGTAAAATATTTTGAATATGTTGGACTATTGCGGTGTTGATTACAAAAATCTTTATCTATTCCTGTTATATATCCCTCTTCATCGCAGATAAACATATCTGCTGGAGCTTCAAAGCACTCTTTTTCCCATTCTGGTGAATTTGTGTCTACATCTAGTTTGTCAAATGTTTCTTTGGGTCTTGGATAATTTTTATTTTTAATCTCTATTGTGTTTTCAGCATATACTGTATGAGTTACTTCGTTTATATAATACTGTGTATCATATACTTTATTCACGCCTATAAAATCTGTATTTACTAAATAGTATGTGTCTCCGTCATTTGGATTAAATAAATCAGTGTCACCTTTCATCTGGCTTCTAGTTTTCGTAGTTTTTTGATCAATTGGCAATACACCATTTTCCATATAATACATTTGAGCTTTATTTTCTATTTCTTCTATATCAGCTCTCATATTTCCGAATTGCTCCATCTGGATAGAATTTCTACCATAAAAAGCTAAAACTGAAATAATAATTGTAATAACTATAACCATTAGAGTAACAGTAATGATTGTAACACCATTTTCTTTGGCTACAAATTTTTTCATATTTATTTTTTCCTTTCCTAGGACACAACTCTGGTTGAAATAGAATTGATTTTGAAAATGTCGAAATTGTAATTATTTTTCAACCTTATTCCTATTTTTCTTCTTTAGTTTCTTCATTATTATTTGTTTTTATTTCTTCAAAAAACTCTCTAAATCCTAATGCAAATACTGCAATTACTATAAGTAAAAATGAAACTGCTTTCCATACACCACTTTCTAATAAAATAATTGCAAACATTCCTAATGAAGCACTTATGCAATATAGAATCATAACTGCTTCTTTTTGTGAAAATCCATGTCTTAATAATTTATGATGTAAATGTCCTGCATCTGGTTTCATAATTCCTTTTATTGATTTATTTTTAACAATTCTTCTAACTATTGCAAATAGTGTATCAAATATTGGTAATCCTAAGATTATTATTGGCAATACAACTACTAAGGCAGTATATGTTTTTGCTACTCCCAATATTGAAATTACAGCTAATGAGTATCCTAAGAAGTTTGATCCTGTATCACCTATAAATGTTTTAGCTGGATTTAAATTATATGGTAAAAATCCTACTAATGCTCCTATAAGTGATGTTATTAGAATTATTGAAACTACTGGTGATCCGCTTAATGCAAATACTATAAGCATTGAAACGCATGAAATTATTGAAATTCCTGATGATAGGCCATCTAGTCCGTCTATCAAATTGATTGCATTTGTTATACCCACAATCCAACCTATTGTAACAATTGTTGAAACAGTGTGTAAAAAGTTTGTTGAATCTCCAAATCTTTGGAAAAATGATATATTCGTTATATCAATTCTTATTCCTGACGCAACAACTATGCATGCTGCTATAATTTGAACAGTCAATTTTGTTACAGCTGATAATGATTTAACATCATCTATAAAACATGTAACTACAATTAATAACATTCCTATAAAGAATCCGCATAATTTTAAGTGATAATTTCCTTCAACTAAGTTAATTTGATTTTCTAATGTTAAACTTATTAATAAATAAGATATTGAAACTAAAAATCCACAAACTACAGCTACTCCTCCAAGTCTTGGCATAACCACTTTATTAATTCTTCTTTCATCCTTTGGATTATCTACTGCTCCTAATTTTTTTGCAAGCTTTATCGTTTTGGGTGTAATCATAAATGCTGTTATGAAAGCAAGCAAAAATGCAATAATAATATCTCCCCACATACTCTTTTCTCCTTACTTCATATTTTTTTCTTCTATTTTTTTTATCATTTCTAATCTTTCTAAATATCTGCCATTTAAAAATTCTGAATTTAGCCAAACATCAATTATTTTTGTTGCCTCTCCAATTGAAATAAAGTCCCCAGCTAAAACTAATACATTTAAATTAGAATGTTCTTTTCCGTCTTTGGCCGCTTCTACTGATTGACAAATTCCTGCACGTATTCCTTTAAATTTGTTTGCTACCATTGACATTCCAATCCCTGATCCGCAAATTAAAATTGCTTTATCTTTTTCTGTGTTCATATTTGAACATACTTTTTCTGCTATCAATGGATAATGTGTTACTTCTGTTGAGTTCGTGCCGAAATCTTTAAATTCAATCTTTTGCTTTTCTAAATACTGTTTTATTTTTTCTTTTAAATCATAACCTCTATGGTCTGCTCCTAAAAAAATCATTTTTTCACATAATCAATTTCTATTAATTGATTAATTCCTTTCTCATTTTTTAATATATAGTAGTATATCATTGAAACAATTGATTTACAAGATTTTAAAAATTAGTTTGTAAAAAAATATACATAACAATTAAAAAAGTAAAATAAAAGAAAAGACTGTTGAACAAAATATTTTATATACTTTGTCAACAGTCATAGAAAGTTTGTAATAACTTTCCTATTCTTCTATTAAACATAATTTTGAGGATTTAATGTATTACCATTATATCTAATCTCAAAATGTAAATGTGGTCCAGTTGAGTTACCTGTACTTCCCACTGCAGAAATGTTTTGCCCTTGTGTAACTGTTTGACCTGCTGTTACATATAGTGCACTACAATGTGCATAATATGTTTGATATCCATTTCCGTGGTCTATAATTACTAGGTATCCATAGCTTCCTTTCCACCCTGCAAATGTTACTGTTCCTGATGCTGCTGCATATGCAGGTGTTCCTAAAGCTATAGCAAAGTCTGTTCCTGTATGGAACCCTGAAGATCTCTTACCATATTTTGATGTTATTGTTGCACCATTAACTGGTCTCATAAATGTAGCTCCAGTTGCTGGTATTGATGCTCCAGCTGTTCCTCTTGTTGTGGCTGTACCTCTGGCTGACACACTTGCAGCTTTTTTAGCTGCTGCTATTTTTGCGGCTTCTTCTTGTTTTCTTCTTTCTTCTTGTCGTTTTAGCTCTTCTTGTTCTTTTTTGTATTCTTGTACTTTTACTTCAACATCCTTATTTATCTCTGTTTTAGCAACTTCCACTGTAGTCGTATCTGGATTTATATCCTTTTTATCTTTTTCTTGTTCTTCAATTTCTAGGTTTAATTCTACACCTTCAGTAGTATTAGCTTTTATTTCATTAACAACAGCTTCTGCTTCCTCTTGTGTATTTACTGTCCCCTTTTCGTTTCCGTCCAACTTAATTGCATACGTTCTACATTTAATTTCAGCACTTTCTTCTACTAAAGCAAGTATTTCTTCTTCTTTAGTCTCGTTTTCTTTAACATTACTTACTAGTTCAAATTCATACTCTGGCATTGCTTCGATTTTTATTGAAGTGATGTTTCCTTCCAAGTTGTTTGCAAAATTTTCGATTTTTTCTTGCATTTTATCTTTGTCTTCAATATATCCAATTACTTTACCATTAAGCGTAACCTTATATAATGGTTTATATTTAATGTAAATGAATGATGCTATTAGTAAAAGACCTACTGTAATAATCATTGAGATTTTAAACAGTCTTTTTCCATAATATTTTATACACTTACTTACGATAAATATTCACTCCTTTTCTTATTTTTTTGGTGTCGCGCATTTTTAATTATACCATTTGCGACATAATTTAGCAATTTTCATATTTTATCATTTCCAGCTTTTAACCTTTTTATACATTATCGTAAAAGTACTTTTTAAAGAAAAAGGATGGTCAGCTCCATTTTTCTCTCTTTTTCTTCTTTTTTCTCACTTATTTAATGGTTGACTTTTGTCTAAAAATATTACTTTTGTATGATTTTGTATATTAAATATTATGCATTAAATTATTTTTTTTGCATTTTTTTACAATGTTTTGTCCTTTTTGAATAACTTTTATGGGGACAATTACGGCAATTAAATTATTTTTTAGCGACGCGCAGTTTGAGAGGTTTTATCTAACGCTTAAACGAAGTTTAAGGAGTGGTAAAATCTCTTAGCAAGGAGTAATTAATCTAATTGCCATAACTATTCTTATAATAAAATGAAAATACATATCAAAATTTTTTCACACCTTGCTGTCGCATTCGTCGATTCTTGAAAATAAAAAAATGTCAATTGGGATGTTGCTTACATCCGATTGACATTTTCTTATTTTCAAATCAGGTAGAATGCTTCAATCGAACTCGCTTCGCTCGTTTGGTCCCTGCGCGGTGATTCAAAAATTTTATATGTATTTTCCTTTTGCTACAATATTAAATTTATTTTTTTCTTCTATTTATAATATAAGTACTACCCATTATTGATTTTGCCTGATGTTTTACTTGTGCACCAACTTCACCAATTTCTAGTGTATTTTTAAATCTACCTGGTGTAATTTCAACTACTCCAATTGAAATTGATGTTAATGGAAATTGTTCTATAATTCCTCTTCTGTTTGCAACTTCGATGTAGCCCTTTTGAACATCTTCATCGCTATAATATCCTAATACATATGTATCAAAATCTGAAATTATATTTTTGCAAATCTTTTCATAGTCTGTTTTGCCTGTGATTGCTACAAAATCATCTCCTCCTATATGTCCAATAAAACTGTCTTCAGTTCCCATTTTGTGAACATTTTCTACAATTGTTCTTGCTGTAAATTTTATTATTTCATCTCCATTTGCAAATCCATATGTATCATTATATGCCTTAAAATTATCTAAATCAAAATAAAACATTGCAAATTGTTCTTTATTTAATAATCTCTTTTTCATTTCTGCTTGTATTTGAACATTTCCTGGTAATCCTGTAAGTGGACTTATACGTCTGTTGTTTTGTAATAAATTCAAGATATTTCTTACTGTATAATAAAAATATTCCCTATCTATTGGCTTTAAAATAAAATATTCAATTGATTGTTCAAGTATTTTTAATCTATGCTCTTTTTCCCATTCTGATGAAATAACGACTATTGGTGTAATACTATTATCCTCGTTTTCTCTTATGCTTTTGCATAAATCTATAATATCTACGTTAATTGTATCTTCATCTATTATAATCATGTCTGGAATATTTTTTAATGCAATATTTAGTTCTTCTGTTTTTACAGATTTAAATTGATAATCTACTTCATCTTTAAAAATCTGTTTCAATATATTTAATACACTTTGAGTATTGTCTATTATATAAATATCTTGAATCATCTTTTTCTCCTTTGTTTTTATGATTTCTTCTCGTCTTTATTATTTAAAAATTTAGATATAGCTTCTGAACTCATTGTTGGAAAAGCTCTTTTCAATCTTGCTAATCTTCTCTCTAATTTTTCTTGTATTTGTTGTTGTTTTACTTTTAATTCTTCTAGCAATTCATCTCTACTCTTAAGTTCTGGTATTTTCTTAATATGTTGATATCCATGATATATTTTAAGGTTTTTAAGTTTATCCAATTTATGTGGTGATTTAATTTCAATTGCTGCCATTTTGCTTTTAATTTTATCGGTAATTTGTTCCCAATTTTTAAGTTTAATATTAATTTTAATTAATCCTATAGTTGTGATTACTGTATCAATTACCATTACTGCTAATCCTGTCCAAACCGCTATTTTTAAATATGTTGTTGGAACTAAATCTACACATTTTTCAACAATTGGATGTATTCCTTTCATAAATATAATTCCTAATATTCCCCAATATACTGAATTTAATAGGCATACTCTTCCTTGAATATTAAATTTTCTTTTTGAATAGTCCCAATATTTTGTTTTAAATGCTATTTCTAAAAATAATCCAACTACATATTCAAATACAGATAATACAATTAATCCAAATAAAAATAGAATAAATATGTTATCTGTTACACCTTTTAATGATAAATACATAATCATTGCACCATAGCCATATATTGGGCATATTGGTCCATGTAAAAATCCACTATTTATCACCTTTTTCTGTAGTACTGATTTATATGTTGATTCTAATAGCCAACCGATGAAAGAATAAATTAGAAAATATGCACTAAGTGTTATAAATTCATTCATAATTAATCTTGTTCCTTTCTTAAGGCTGTGATTTAGTTAGAAAAGATTTATTGTGAACCTATTTTCTCTAGTATGTTTTGATTCAGTTTTTTATTTTCAATTTGTTCCACTAACAATTCTTTTTTAACTTTGTTCTTTAATAAATTATTGTTTAACGTATTCACATTCTCCTGAATCTTCAGTGTACACTTCTTCTTGTTCTGCATAAGCTTTTACATTAACAGTATTTTTTCCTTCAATACACTTTAATTCTAATTCATAATCTTTAACATCCTCTGGATTATCAAATTCTTTTTCAAATTTTTCTCCATTAAATTCGTATTCGATTCTCTTTATACCTTTTGCATATGATATGTTAACATATATTTTGCTAAAATCGTTTTCTGCTGTAAAACTTATTTTTGGCGTTCCGGTATATAAATCAATTTTTTTGTTATATGATCCTGTATTATTTGATTTATCAACTGCTGAAATTATTATATCATTTTCTTCTGCATCACTTAGCGGTATTGTTGCTTTTATTGTTTTTGAGTCAATTCTATCTGTTATTTCCTTTTCGGCTTCTCCATTAATTGAATAAATTAATTTTGAAATTTCTGTTTCGTCTACTGCAGTTACAATTATATTCTTTCCTTGTACTTTTACATTTATTTCTGGTTTAATTTTATCTACTCCAATGTCAGTACTGTATGATTGAATATATTTTGTAATAACATTATTTCTTGTTGTTACTGTGACTAATATAGTATTATTTCCTTTTGGAATTCCTATATTATCTAATTTCATTTGGTTTCCGCCATTACCTTTTACTGGATCAACATGTCCAAGTGCTTTTATTTCGTTATCATTTTGTAGTTCATCATCTTGTTCGTCTGTTGATGTTGTTGAATTATCTGCATTAGCTTCATATTTATCAATTTCATCTGATGTAACGTTTCCTCTATACCATTGATATGCTACGCTTTCTATTGCTTCTGTATATGAAACTTGTATAGATAAAATATCTTCATTTGCATTTAATATAATTTGTGGTCCTTGATTCTGGTTTGCATATGATGATTTTATAATTTTATTATTTTCAACTATTGAGTATCCTGCTTTACCTATAAAGCATATTGCAAAAATTATTATTAATATTGCATATACTCTAATTATTTTCATTGTATCTTCGGGATTTTTCCTTGCTTTTGCTTTCTTAGGTCCGCTATTGTCTAATATTTGATTCAATTAAATCATTCCTTTCTGGCAAATGGAATATTAATTCCATTTACACGTCAAAATTATAACATAACAATTTACAAATTCAAACCATTTTTTAGATTTTTATGAATGCTATTTAAACTTTTTGCAAAAGAAAAAAAGAACATTATATTTTATTTTTAGTGACGCGCAGTTTGAAAGTTTTTACCTAGCCTTCTAAACGAAGTTTAGTGGGCGGTAAAAGATTTTAGCAAGGAACAAAAAATAAATATAATGTTCTTTTTACTTTACATATAAACAAAAATACATATCAAAATTTTTCACACCTCGCTAGCTCATTCCTCGGAATTTGAAAATAAAAACTTATTATTTTTATTTTCAAATCGAGTAGAATGCTTCAATCGAACTCACTTCGTTCATTTGGCCCCTGCGCGGTGATTCAAAAAATTTATATGTATTTTCTTTCTTTTTCAATAATTATACTTAATATTTTTTTATTAATCTAAAACTTCTAATCCAGCATATTTTGCCATTAGGCGTTTGTGTCCTATTTTATCAAATGTGATATCTACTTTTGCATCATCGCCTTCTGCTTCAACATAATTGATTCTTCCTTCACCAAACTTTTTATGATATACACGTTGTCCTGCTCTATATATGCTAACATCCACACTTGCACTTGCTGGTTTTTTATTTAAATTATTTAAAAAGCTTTCTGCTGTTCTAAAGTTGTATTGCATTGCTGGTTTGGCTGATTTTACTTCATCAGATTTATATGATGTAACATGACTATTTCCATATTTCCATTCATATTGATAATCTTCATATGTTTTTTGTGGCTTGTCCTCAAAGTTTTCATCAAATCCATCCATTAATTCTTTTGGAATTTCTTTAACAAATCTTGAAACTTGGTTGCAACTTGTTGAACCAAATATTGTTCTTTGACGTGCACAACTTATGAACAAATTTTGTTTTGCTCTTGTAATTCCAACATAGCATAATCTACGTTCTTCTTCTAATTCTTTAGGTTCTCCTATTGATTTGTACCCTGGAAAAATTCCTTCTTCCATACCAACTAAAAATACTACTGGAAATTCAAGTCCTTTTGCACTATGTAATGTCATTAATGTAACTGAATCTTCTTGGTCATCTGCATTGTCAAGGTCGCTTGAAAGTGTAATTCCTTCCAAGAATTCTTCTAGTGAATTTTCTGCCATTTGCTCTTCAAATTCCATTGCAACTGTTAAAAATTCCTCAATGTTTTCAAGTCTTGTTTCTGCTTCTGTTGTATCCTCATCTTCTAGTGCTTTTGTATATCCTGTTTTATTTAACGTTTCTTTTATTAAATCTGATATTTTTATGTTGTCTTTTTTAGCTCTTAATTCTTCTATTTGTGATACAAATTCTCTTGAATTTACAAATACTCTGTTTAATCCAAATTCGTCTGCTCTTTTAATTACGTCATACATTGATGTCTCAGATTGCATAGCAATTTGTTGCACATTGTCTAAACTTGTTTTTCCTATTCCTCTTTTAGGCTCATTTATTATTCTTGTTAAACTTAAATTGTCAGAAGGATTTTGGATTAATCTTAAATAGGCAATTGTATCTTTTATTTCTTTTCTTTCATAGAACTTTAGACCACCTATTATTTTATATGGAACATTTTCTCTTCTTAAAATATCCTCTATACTACGTGATTGGCTGTTCATTCTATATAAAATAGCAAAGTCATTATATGTCATATATTCTTCTCTACGAAGTCTGTTTATATTTTCGACAATGAAGTTCGCTTCATCATATTCGTCGTTTCCTCTGAAAACTGTTATCATTCCACCTTTACCATTTTCTGTCCAAAGTTTTTTCTCATATTTTGTTTCATTATGCTTAATTACTGCATTTGCTGCATCTAGAATATTTTGTGTACATCTATAATTTTGCTCTAATTTGATTATTTTTGTTCCTGGGAAATCTTTTTCAAAGTTTAAAATATTTGTTATGTCTGCACCTCTAAAAGAATATATTCCCTGGTCATTATCTCCAACAACTGTTATATTTCCATGACGTGCTGCTAAAATTGAAACTAATGTAAATTGTGCTTTGTTAGTATCCTGATACTCATCTACTAAAACATACTCAAATTTATTTGAATAATATTCTAAAATATCTGGGTTTTCAGATAGAATTCTGATTGTATAGTTTATAATATCATCAAAGTCTATAGCATTATTTTCTCTTAATCTTTTTTGGTATAATTCATAAACTTTTGCAATTGTTTCCTTCCTTATTTCATTGTTTGTTCTTAATTTGTACGCGTCTGGCTCTAACATTTCATTTTTTGCGTTACTAATTTCAGAAAGTACTGCTCTGTCATTAAGCATTTTATCATCTATATTTAGTTGTTTTAAACATTGTTTTACAAGTGTTCGTTGATCTGAAGAGTCAAAAATTATGAAAGAAGATGTAAATCCTATTCTATCAATATATCTTCTTAAAATTCTTACACATATAGAATGGAATGTTCCTATCCACATATCTTTTGCAACATCTCCAACTAAATTTTCAACTCTTTCTTTCATTTCATTTGCTGCTTTATTTGTAAACGTAATTGCTAAGATACTCCATGGTTTAACATTTTTTTCTTGCATTAAATATGCAATTTTATGTGTTAAAACTTTTGTCTTTCCTGAGCCAGCACCAGCTATTACAAGGCATGGTCCCTCTGTTGAAAGAACTGCTTCCTTTTGTTTATCATTAAGTACATCTATTATATCATTCATTTGATTTTTATCCCTCACTTTTACGAATTTATGTTTGCATTATATAAAACTTTTTAACATTTGTAAATAGTGTTTTTATATAATATGAAAGTTCTTTAAACTTTTGCTCTATATGTATAGAAATTATTATTTACTATACTATTTTCTAGAAATTTATTTTGTACTTTTTGCATATGTACAAGGATACATTCTTTAAGAAATTATGATAATTTTAAGTGTTTTTTTATACGGTTTTTTCATTTTTTTAATATTCATTACTTTTTGGTTACATCTATTGACATGTACTTATTTTTATTTGTAAAATGAAGTTAATAAAATATTTTTACATAGGAGGATTATAATGAGAAATATAAAAAAAGCTTTAATCTTTGTTGTATCAATCTCACTTATATTTGCATTTGCTAATTTTTCTTTGGCAAGTTCTATAACTGCAAGAAATTCTACAAATGCTAGTGAAAATTCTTCAACACAAGATAATACTTCAGATAATTCTACTGATGATTCTTCAGATAATACATCTAGCAGTTCTTCTAATAGAGCTACAAGCAACTCTTCAAGTAGTTTAAATTCTGTTAGCCAATCATCATCAAGTACATCTACTTCAAAAACAATTAATACATCAAATTCATCAGAGAATTTACCTAAAACAGGTATTGATAAAACATCTTTTAATTTTGCTATGATTCTTTTACTTGCATTAGTTTTAAGTATGTTTTCACTTGTTCAATACAATAAAATTTCTAAAAAGGATGAATAATATTTAAAAGCAAGAAAAATTAGGGACTTCAAATTGAAGTCCCTTTAATTATTTATTATTCTTGATCACCTTTTAATTTCTCAGCTCTATCATATGCTGTTATTGCATCAATCATTTCATCTAAGTTTCCATTTAAGAAATCTTCCATTTGATATATACTCATTCCAATTCTGTGATCTGTTATTCTTCCTTGTGGATAGTTATAAGTACGAATTTTCTCACTTCTATCACCTGCGCCTACTTGTGATTTTCTCTCACTTGCAAGTTCTTCATCTTGTTTTTTCTTTTCCATTTCATAAATTCTTGATTTTAATAATCTCATTGCATATTCTCTGTTTTGAACTTGTGAACGTTCTGTTTGACATTCAGCAACAATTCCTGTTGGTTCATGGATTAATCTAACTGCAGATGAAGTTTTGTTAACGTGCTGTCCACCAGCTCCTGATGCTCTGAAAACTTCCATTCTTATATCAGCTGGGTTTAATTCAACTTCAACATCTTCAACAACTGGCAATACTGCAACTGTTGCTGTTGATGTATGAATTCTACCACTACTTTCTGTATCTGGAACTCTTTGAACTCTATGAACACCACTTTCGAATTTTAATCTACTATAAACTCCTTTTCCTGTTATCATAAAAGAAATTTCTTTGTATCCACCTAATTCTGTAGCGTTTTCATTTAATACTTCTAATTTCCAGTGTTTTCTTTCTGCATACATTGAATACATTCTAAATAATGTACCTGCAAATAGAGCTGCTTCTTCTCCTCCAGCTCCTCCACGGATTTCACAGATTATGTTTTTCTCATCATCTTTATCCTTAGGAATTAACAATAATTTTAATTCTTCTTCTATTTTAGGTAACTTTTCTCTGCACTCTGCCATTTGCATTTCTGCTAACTCTTTTAAGTCTTTATCTGCAAGCATTTCTTGTGCTTCATCATATGCACCTTTAACTTTTTTGTATTCTCTATATTTTTCTACTATATCTGTCATATCGCTGTGCTCTTTCATTAAGTTTTTCCATTCATTTTGTCTTGAAATAACCTCTGGATCACTTATAAGCTTATTTAATTCTTCATAACGTTTTTCAACAGCTTCTAATTTTTGAAACATAAAACTCTCTCCTTTAAATTTTTAACATTTCAATTATATACGATTTTCACGCATTTTTCAAGGGTTTCACTTATATTGGATATTAATTTTAAATTTTATTTCGGTTTTACAAACTAAATTTAAGTTTGGCAATCCACCTAATCTTCAATTTTAAATATTCTTTTAGCATTATTTTTTGTAAGTTCCGCAACGTCAGCAAGCGGAATATTTTTTACTTCAGCTATTTTCATCGCTACATATTTTACAAATAATGATGTATTCGTTTCACCTCTATGTGGCTCTGGTGCTAAGTAAGGGCTATCTGTCTCAATTAGTATTCTGTCCATTGGCACAATCTCTATGCAACCAGCTGATTTTGCATTTTTAAATGTTACATTTCCACTAAATGATATATAAAATCCAAGTTTTAGCCCTTCTTTTATCAATTCTTGATTTAATGGGCAACAATGAAATACTCCCTTATTTTTGGGACAATGTTCTTTTAAAATTTCAATTGTATCCATTACTGCTTCTCTTGTGTGAATTACAATTGGTAGGTCTAATCTATCTGCCATTTTTATTTGCTCTACAAATACTTTTTTTTGTAATTCTTTATTTTCTTTGTTCCAATGATAGTCTAATCCAATCTCTCCAATTGCTACACATTTAGAATCTTTTGCGATTTTCTCAAGTTCTTCAAGTTCTGTTTCCACATTATCGTTTATATCATTTGGTGAAATTCCACAAGTTGCAAACATATGGTGATATTTCCTTGTGAAATTTACAGCATCTTCTGAAGATTTTAGATTATATCCTGCACATATAATGTTAGTTATTTCGTCATCATACATTTCTTTAATTAGTTCATTTCTATTTTGAATGAATCTCTCATCATTGTAATGTGCATGTGAGTCGAAAAAATTCATAATATCCTCCTTCTATTTATTTTATATAGTATGAAAATCCTCTGAACTCCATATTATATAAATTCAACACTCAAATAAATATGTGGTCTTTAAAATTGCAAATGTTTATAATGTTCATTCATGACCTATAAATACTTTTGCCCGTTTTTAAATGCTATTATATAATACAACAATTTTAGTGGCAGGCTAGAAACAGCCTGCCTTCTTTAATTATTTTCTTTGTTCTTTTAAGTCTAGTGATAATAATTTTGAAATACCGTTTTCTTGCATTGTAATACCATAAACAGTATTTGCTGCTTCCATTGTTCCTTTTCTATGTGTGATTACAAGGAACTGTGAATTTTGTGCAAATTTTTTCAAATATTCAGCAAAACGATAAACGTTAACATCATCAAGTGCTGCTTCTATTTCATCAAGTACGCAGAATGGTGCTGGATTTATTTTTAAAATTGCAAATAAAAGTGCAATTGCTGTGAAAGCTCTTTCTCCACCTGATAATAGCATCATATTTTGAAGTTTCTTTCCTGGTGGTTGAACTTCAATTTCTATTCCAGATTCCAAAACGTTTTCTTCATCTGTTAATTTAAGCTCTGCTCTACCTCCACCAAATAATTCAATAAATACTTCTGAAAAGTTTTTATTAATAATTTTAAATCTTTCTTCAAATTGTTTTTTCATGACTGATGTCATATCTGAAATAACGTTTCTTAATTTGGCCATTGTTGTTTCAAGGTCTAAACGTTGTTCATTCATGAAATCATAACGTTCTTTTAATTTCTTGTATTCTTCTATTGCATCTATGTTAACACTACCAAGTTCTTTCATTTTGCTACGCAATTCGTTAACTTGTTTTTGAACTTCAGCAACATTTTTAGGTTCTTGATATTCTCCTGGATCATTTGGAGTAATTTCATATTCTTCCCACATTTTTGCAATAATTTGTTCAAGTTCTACTTCATATTTTGATTTCTTAATATCAGCTTTATTAATTTGCTCTTTTAATCCATCAATCTTTTCCATTTGATCTGTGAAGCTTTCTTCTGTTTCTTCTAATTTAGCATTTTTAGCAATCCTGTCATTTTTCAATTCTTCAACCTTATTGCCACTATTTGAAACTTCTTTAATCAAATTCTCGATTTGTGCATTTAATTCTTCATTAGTAGATTCTAAATTCTTATTATCTTCAATGATTTTTTCTTTTTGGTCTTGTTTATTTGCAGTTGAAATATTAATATTTTCAATATCTTTATTAATTCTTTCAACAATTTCATCAATTGAAGCTTCACTCTCATCAAATGATGATACAGAAATTTTTAAGTTTGTAATATCAAAATTTAAATCATCTACAATTGCCTGAGTTTCCTTATTGTTAGCTGCGAATTCTTCTATTTCTTTATTTAAGCTTTTGTTTTCTTCATCTAGTGCTGCTATTTTGTCATTTAACTCTTTTTGTGTTTCTTTGTTTATGTTTAATTGATCATCAATTGATTTATCTTCTTCACGTAATTTTTCAAGTCTTTTTTCGACCTTAGAAACTGCTTCTTCAATTGAAATAACTTTTTGTTTTTCTGTTGCATATACAATTTCAATATCTTTTAACTCATTATCTAAAGCTGTAACTTCTTCTAATAAATCTTCTATTGAATTTTCATAATCTTCTTTTTCTTTTTTCAAGCTTGCAATTTTTTCTTGCAATTTAGCTATATATTTTTTTAAATCTTCTATTTCTCTAGATCTTCCTAAGATGTTAACTGTTTTAGTTGAAACACTACCACCACTAATTGCTCCTGATGGATTAAGAACATCTCCTTCTAGTGTTACAATTCTAAATCCATAAGAATTTTTTCTTGCAATTGCAATTGCGTTATCCATGTTATCAACAATTACAGTTCTGCCTAATAAGCTTAATATAATTTGTTCATATTTTTTATCAAATTTAACCAAGTCAGAAGCTACCCCTATAACACCTTTTTCAGTTTTTATTTTATCTAATTTTTTTCCTTTAACTGAGCTGATTGGTAAGAAACTTGCTCTACCTAAATTAAATTTTCTTAAATGATTTACAAGTTTTTTTGCATCTTCTTCTGTGTCTGTAACTATGTTTTGCATAGTTTGACCTAAACACATTTCTATTGCAACCTCATATTCTTTTGGAACGCTAACTAAATTAGCAATTACGCCATGTACACCTTTTTTTAGTGAACTATCTTTTTCACAGTCTTGCAAAATTGCTTTAACACTTCTAATATATCCTTCTTTTTCTTTTTCTGTCTCAATAAGAAATCTTAATCTAGAATCTTTCATTCTCATTTCTGATTCTGCTTGATTGATTTTTAAATCATAATCTTTTAATTTTAAATCTGCTTCATTTCTCTTAGCTTCTATTTCATTTAAATTATTTTTAATTTTTTCTCTTTTTGTTTCTATTTCTGTGAACTTTTGAGAAATTTCTGATTTTGTCATACGTGAAGAATCTAGTTCTGATATGTTTGAATTTATTTCCTCTTCAATTACTTTTTTTCTTGCTTTTGAGTTTTCAACATTTGCTACTAATGTTGATATCGTGTTTGAAATTTCATATTTCTCGTCTGTGTTGTCTTCTACTTTTTTCTTCTTAGTTTCCATTTCTAGTTCTTTAGAAGACATTTTATCTGTTAATTCTTTTAAGCTTGCTTCCTTTTCTTCAAGCTCTTTTGCAAACTTTTCTTTATTTGCTGTTAAATTAATTTTTTTACTATTTTTCTGGTCTTTTTCTTCTTCAAGGATTTTAAGTCTTTCCTCGTTTTCAATAATTTCTTTTTCTAATCTTTCAAAGTTACTGTTATTATTACTTATTTTTTCAAGATTTAAATTGATATCAGCTTTTATTTGTTCTTTCTTTTTATCATTTTCAAATCCTAAATTTTGCATTTTTTCAATTTGTTCTGTTATATTGTCTAAACTTTCACGTAGTTTTTCTTTTGTTTCTTGTATATTAGATAATCTCTCATTTTCACGAACTAATTGTGTATTATATATATCTTGGTCATTAATAACTTCTTCAATTCTTTTTTTGTAATCATTTATATTATGTATAAATAATCCTATTTCAATTGTTTTTAGTTCATCTCTTAATCTTAAAAATTCTTTAGCCTTTTCTGCTTGAACACGTGTTGGTTCTATGCTCGTTTCAATTTCTGAAATAATGTCATTTATTCTAAGTAAATTTAATTTTGCTTGTTCTAGTTTCTTTTCAGATTCTGCTTTTCTTACTCTATATTTTACAATTCCTGCTGCTTCTTCAAATATATGTCTTCTTTCATCAGATTTGTTGCTTAAAATTTCATCTATTTTTCCCTGACCTATTATTGAATATCCATCTTTTCCTATACCTGTATCCATAAATAGTTCTAAGACATCTTTTAATCTACATGGTGTTTTGTTTATAAAATATCCGGATTCACCACTTCTGTAAATTTTTCTTGTTATTGTTACTTCATTATATTCTATAGGTAATTTCTGATCTGAATTGTCCATTACCATTGATACTTCGGCAAATCCTACTGATTTTCTACTTTGAGTTCCAGCAAAAATTACATCTTCTGTTTTTGATCCTCTAAGTGATTTCATGCTTTGTTCACCTAGTACCCATCTAATTGCATCAGAAATATTACTCTTTCCTGATCCGTTAGGTCCTATAACTGTTGTAATTCCTGGCATGAATTCTAAAACTGTTTTATCTGCAAAAGATTTAAAACCTTGTAATTCTAACTTTTTTAAATACATTTTATCTTCCTTCTTTATAATTTCATTTTTTCCCCAAAATTACGCATACTTATCATATATTAATTTTTAAATTTTATCAAGCACTTTTCCTTGACCAAATCATTTCTTAGATATATTATATAAATTAGGAGTAGGCTTTTTAATGAGCTTACAGATTAAATTTACTAAAGATAGGAGAAAAAGAATGAAAGAAGAATTCGATTTTTATGACCGAACATCTTTGAAATCATATAATCTCGACTCATCTATGCGATATCAACTTGCTTGTTTAGACAGTCTTGATGTTTTCACGAGAAAGCATTGTGAAAACGTTGCTGCTATTACTTGCCGTTTATGCGAGTATTTACACCTGCAAGAAGGTTTTACAATTTATTGTACGATTTGTGCATATCTTCATGATATAGGTAAATTGTTTATTCCACCTTCTGTTTTGCAAAAACAAGGAAGACTTACTAATGAAGAATATGAAGTAATGAAAACACATACTACAATCGGTTATAACATGTGTATGAAAGACTTGAAATTGCGACCTTATGCTGCTGGTCCATATTATCATCATGAAGCTCTTAATGGATCTGGTTACCCTCAAGGTCTTGTTGCTAAAGATATCCCTTATGAAGCTCAAATTATTCGTGTTGCTGATGAGTATGATGCTATAACATCTAAGAGACAATATAAAACTCATATTGGTACTGTTGATACTTTAAAAATATTAATTGAAAATGCTACTCCAGTTAAGTCTAAAGATAATGAACGTAGTGTTATTAAAGATCATTCTGTTGGAAGAATTGATAAAAAAATATTAAGAGCTTTATTTAAGGTTATTATTGATGATACTGAATATGAAATATCTGCAAGAATTGAGTATTTGGACTTTGTTAAAGAAGAAATTGCTCGTTTGAATAATGCTGAAAAATATTATAAAAAATATTTATCAACTCCTTTTAAGAGTAAAAAAGAATACTATAAACAAGGTGTTGAAATGTACTTAAGAAAATTAAATGGTGAGACTATTGAAAATTTTGAAAGAGTTTTGAATCAATATAAGGAGTCTTATATTGACAGACAAAAACATATTGATCAGTTATATCAGGAGATTAAAGAGATAAAGAAATTAAAAGTATAGAAAATTATCAAACTAAATTTTTCCACTTTTCATTTACAAAAGAATTAACTCTGTATATAATAAAAATAGGAAATGAAATCCACGTAAGTGGTTGCCGAAGAATAAATAAGCCATTCCTCCGTCAAAAGCAGAATGGCTTATTTTTATTGCCTATGCATAATAGTATATAACATTTTTTCAAAAGACAAGCTCGGTGAATTATATTTTTACGCATTTTTTAGATAAATTAAAAGAACATTATATTTATTTTCTCGTTCCTTGCTAAAATCTTTTCCCACCTACTAAACTTCGTTTAGCAGGTTAGGGAAAAACTTTCAAACTGCGCGTCACTCGAAAATAAAATATAATGTTCTTTCTTTTGCAATTAATAAGAATATAAATTTTATAATTTCTCTATTTCTTCTTTACTCAGTTCCGTAATCTGTATAATTTCTTCAATTGGATACTTTTTTTCTTTCATAATTTTTGCTGTCTTTTTTATTCCGTCTTCATATCCCATTTGTCTTACAGAAGCTGTTTCTTCTATGTATTTTTCTCTTAATTCTGCTATATATCTTGCCTGTTCATCTTGACATAATTCTTCATACTTCTTCTTTGCTTCTTGTATTGCTTTTATTGTTTCTTCTAAATTTTCATCTTTTTCTTTGTTATCAGCCAATTTATTCACCTCTAAATCTTTTATAAATCTAATCCAAAGGTTTAAGTTTTTGTCTTCGCTCTTCATTCTCTCTATCTTTGGTAATTCCAGTATATAAACTTTAATCTTGTCTGTCAAGACTATATTTCCATAATCTTTCTCTCTCATTTCATATTCTGTTAGTATTTTCTTAACTTCTTTATGTCGGTCTAATTCAAAATTTGCAACCAATATTGCTATTGAATCTTTTGCTTCTAAATAGTCTTCACCTGCCTTTAGTCCTCTTATAAATATTTTAGAAACATATCTCATTAACCTTATTTCTATATTTCCTCGATTAACCATTTCCATTTCCACATCACAATCTATATTTCCATTGATTTCTAGTCTTATATCCATTACTCCTAATTTATCATCAAGCAATTCCTTTTCTGTTATTGGATTTTTGTCCAAATCAATTGCTGTTATATCTATTTTTAATATTGCTTCTAATAATGATGTTGTTATTTTTTCACTTCCTGCACTTCCAAATATTTTTTTAAAGAAGAAATCATTTGTTGGCATGAATTTTTTGTTTTCTTGTTCTTTATTTGTTTCTATAATTAGTACTCCTTTCGGTGTAAATGGCCATTTACGTTAAAAATATGTTACTAGGCGCAAAAAAAGTGAGCGCAATAATTCTTATAATTATTGGCCCACTTTTTCTAATATTCAAATAACTGTATTTGTTATACTACGTTTTCCTTTTATTGTCAATTAATTTCGTATAACTTTTTTCGACATATAATTCATAATTAATTATATAAAAAATACATATGAAAATTTTTTCACACCTTGCTGGCGCATTCATCGGAATTTGAAAATAAGGATGTTTTCATAAC
>CAKPEG010000006.1 GCA_934149275.1 uncultured Clostridia bacterium
TTTCATTTGGTTCATCTATTTTTAATTCTACACTTGGAAAAGCTTTACCAACAGAACCAATTCTAGAATATTTAGGTTGTCCATTTCCTGCAGCTAAAACAGGAGATGTTTCTGTTAAACCATATCCCTGTGCCATATTAATTCCTAAAGCATTAAAACCTTTTTCAACTTCAGGGTCCAAAGCAGCAGCACCATTAATAAACAATCTAACCTTTCCACCTAATAAATCATGAATTTCTTTAAATATTTTTCTTCTAGCATCTATATGCAATTTCATTAAAAAGTTGCTTATTCTCATTCCTTTTTCAACTTTTTCTAATTTACCTTTTTTAGCAATACCTCTCATTACCTTTTTATACATATTCTCATACAAAATAGGAACTGAAATCATTGCAGTAATTTGATATTCTCTAATATTATCAGCAATATGTCTTATTCCATCGCAATAACATATTGTTGCACCAGCATAAATTGGATATAAAAATCCAACAGTTGATTCAAAAGTATGATGTAAAGGTAAGAAAGAAAGCATTCTATCATTTGTACCTATATCAAACATTGAAGCAATATCTTGAAGGTTTGTACATAAATTTTTATGAGATAAAGCAACAGCTTTTGATTTTGCAGTTGTACCAGAAGTAAATAGCATTATAGACATTTTCTCAGCATCAATAGTTGCATCAACAAAGTCTTTATTTCCACCTGCAAGTAATTTTTCTCCTTTTTTTATTAACTCTTTAAAAGATAAAACATCATTTTCATCTTTCTTTAAATCCATACAAATATAATATTTTAAATTTGAAGTTCCAGAATTCTTGACATCTTTCATAACATCAAGATATTTATCACTAAATATAATAGCATCAACTTCTGAACGTTCAACTAAACTTTTAATTTCATTTTCAGGTAAAGATTTATCCATTGGTACAACAATTCCCGTACCAGCAACAACAGCTAAATATGAAACAGCCCATTCATATCTATTTTCTGAAATAACAGCTATTCTCTTATCTTTTAAACTTAAATTAACTAACTCTGTTCCTAAAGCATTAACCTGATTTGAAAATTCTTTATAAGATATATCATTAAAAACTCCAGGTTCCTTAGTTTTAAATCTAAAAGCCGGCTTATCAGCATATGCCTTTGCAGACTTGTTTAACATATCCTTTAAATCTGTTATTTTAACATAATCATGTATACCTTTACCCATTTTTATTTCATTCCTTCCTAAAAATACCACTTGCTACTTAACATCTCTTTTCAATCCATAAATCATTTTATCAAATTCCAAACATAACTCTTTAATATCTATTGGATTTCCTGACTTTATTTTATACATAAATCCAGCACACGTAAATGAAAAGATTTCAGAAGCAATAATACCACTATTACCATCTTTCAACTCACCACTCTGAATACCTTCTTTAACAATCTCTTCAATCTTACCAATATAATCAGTTATATACTTTTGACACTTTTGATTTCGTTGATCGCTACCCCAAACCTGAGATAAATAAATAGTAATCAAATTTTGGTACTTAGTTATTATTCTCAATTGAAGCAACGCAACTGCTCTCAATTTATCTATTGAATTATTTAATTTTGAAATTTTTAAATCTATATTATTTATTAAAAGTTTTGTACCTTCTTCTAATAAAAAATTATAAATTTCTTCTTTGCTCGAAAAATGATAATACAAAGTACCTTTAGCAACACCAACTGTAGCAGTAATTTCCTCGACACTTGTAGCATCATAACCTTTTTCAGCAAACAATTTCATAGAAGTTTCGAAAATCTTTCTTTTAGTTTTATTCATAATTTATTTATCACCTATCATAAAAATATATATTATTATATATTTTTAATAATAAGTTTGCAATATTTTATTTTCAAAATCTATAAATATGTTGATTTTAAGCATATTTGCTGACTTTGATAACAAAACGATTATTTTTTGTACTTCTGACCAAACCGTCAATTCTAAACTTTCCTTTTCCTCTAATAGTCACAATATCGCCCTCATCAACACTTTTTGAACTCTTTAAAGCCGTTTCATAATTAACAAGTACTCTTTCATCGCCTATGTACTCATCAGCATTTGATCTAGAACACCCTGCAAGTTCAGCAACAATATTATCAATTCTCATACTAGCAACAATAATTGTACTTTCTTCAAATCTATCAATTTTTTGCTTGATATCATCCATAGGAATAACTTCAATATCTGCTTTTCTAAAACGAGTAAGTTCGCTCAATGACTGCTTTATAAACTCTTTGTTCATATCAAAAGCAATTATATCAGCACCATACTCGTCAACTAAAATATCACCTATTTTACCTCTATCAATTCCAATCTTTATAAGAGCAGATAAATAATTTTTATGTTCATAAGCTCCTATTTGATCATTTTTTAATGTAATCCTAATTCCAATCAAAACACTTTTAAGTGATTTTCTAGCAAGCTCCTCCGTTAATTTCTCTGGATAAAAAACTAATATTTTTCTATCCGCATTTTCATTCACTCCATAGAAAAAAGCATTTTCAAGTCTCACATTTTTCTCAATAACATGCTGTTCTTTTTCATTTAAAAAATCAGTATATGTAATTTTGTTTTTAGAATTGCAAATTTTCTTTTTATCTAAAACCTTTGCAATCAATAAATCATTTTCATCTTTCATTTTCTTTTCCAACAAATTCAATTATTTTCTTTGTAACGCTCTCAACATCTAATTCATATTTATTTTCAATTTCAGAAACTGAACCGTGTTTTATAAAATCTTCTGGATATCCTAAATTTAAAACCTTGCAATCATCGTTTGCAATTACCACATCAACTCTGCTTGCAAATCCAGTAGCAGAAATATTATCCTCCATAGTAGCAATTTTCTTAGTTTTTGAAATTGATTTTAAAATATTTTCTTCATCAAAAGGCTTCATAAATCTAGCATTAATAACTTCTGCATTAATTTCATTTTCTTTCAATTTCTCTGCAACTTCCATTGCATAAGAAACCATCTTACCAATTGCCAAAATCGTAACATCCTCACCTGAGCATAACAGTTCTGATTTTCCTAATTCAATTTTTTCAGACTTTTCGTCAAAATCATATGAACTCTCTGAACCTCTTGGGTATCTGATTGCTACTGGCCCATCAAAATTAACTGCAAACTCAAGCATATCTTCCAATTCTTTAAAGTTCTTTGGCGCCATTACAGTAAAATTAGGAACAGTATTTAAGAAAGATAAATCCAATATTCCTTGATGAGTATCCCCATCATTTCCAACAATTCCCGCTCTGTCAACACATACTACAACTGGCAACTTTTGAAGAGCAATATCATGAATTAACTGATCATATCCTCTTTGTAAAAATGACGAATAAATTGGTATTACAGGTCTCAAGCCATTCTTAGCCATTCCCGCAACCATACCCAGTGCATGTTGTTCTGCAATCTCAACATCAAAAAATCTATCTGGGAATTTTTTAGCAAACTCTGAAAGACCTGTTCCATCTTCCATCGCAGCTGTAACAGCCACAATCTTATCATTTTTCTCAGCAAGTTCTACTAGCTTTTCGCCCATCACTTTAGAATAATCTTTAACAGAACCTTTTTTCTTCTCACCTGTTTCAATATTAAAAGCAGATGTAGAATGATATTTATTAGGATTCTCCTCAGCATATTTATAACCTTTCCCTTTTTTAGTCACAACATGAATTAGAACAGGTCCTTCAAGTTCTTTACTTATATTAAATATACTTTCTAAATCCTCAATATTATGGCCATCTACAGGTCCTAAATATCTAAAACCAATATTCTCAAAAAACATCTTTGGAATAACTAATTGTTTAATACTATTTTTTAATTTAACAACTAATTTAACAATCCACTCTCCAACAACAGGAATCTTTCTAATAAAATTCTTTGCAGAAACATTAGAGTTTATATAAAGTTTTTTCGTTCTTAACTTTGAAAGCATCAAAGCTAGTCCACCAGTATTTTTGGAAATACTCATTTCATTATCATTTAAAACAACAATCAAATTAGTTTTACTAATACCAGCATCATTTAAAGCCTCAAGCGCCATACCACCAGTCATTGCACCATCACCAATTACCGCAATAACCTTATTATTCTCATGCAAAATATCTCTTGCTCTCGCCATACCTAAAGCAACAGAAATAGATGTACTACTATGACCTGTATCAAAACTATCATACTCAGATTCAGAAGTTCTAGGAAAACCAGCAAGTCCATCCATTTTTCTTAAAGAATCAAATTTATCTTTTCTTCCAGTTAGCATTTTATGAACATAAGTCTGATGCCCAACATCCCATACTATCTTATCTTTAGGCATGTTAAAAACAGAATGAAGAGCAATTGTAAGCTCAACAACACCTAAATTTGAAGCAAGATGTCCACCATTTTTAGATACAGCATCCAAAATTTTTTCTCTTATTTCGCCTGCAAGTTCATTTTTCTCCGATATATTTAATTTTTTTACATCCTCAGGCATATTTACCTTATCAAAAATCATACAATCCTCCTAAACAGCCAATAACGTTAATATTGTTACAATTATAGGAACTGTTATATTATCCAATCCTTTTATTGAAACCGCTTCCAAAATCGTTGAAACAACAGCAATACAAATAGTATCAAGAAATAAATACTTGATACCTATAATTTTTAATACTATATACGAAATCAACAAACTAATAATAAACATAGTTAATGAACCCGCAACACTTTTTACAGTATCACCTATTTTATACTTCTGACTCTTTATCTTTTTTCCAACAATAGCAGCTAATCCATCTCCATATCCCATAATTAAAATACCAGATGCGCCCACGATTGGATTACCAACCCCATATGAAATAATTGACGCAATCAACATAGACACAGCATAATATACCGTCCCTAAACCATCATTTTTCTCACGTTCAATAGATTTTATCAATTTAAATTTATACGATAACAAATTTATAAAAACAAACGCAATTGGTAAAACACAAGCTGCCCACATTGAATCTATAAAAAACAAATAAATAATCCAAACATTTGACAATAAAATATGTACATACTTTCTGCTAGCTTCTTCGCCAAATTTATTAACAAACTTTGATGACACTATAACAAATGCAATATATATTGCTGAAATTATGATTCCAATAAAATTATTCATTTAATCTTCTCCCAAATTTCGTAAAAATCAAACACATTATAACAAAATTTGCACAATTAAGCAACCTCTAGAGCAAAAGCAAATCTCTGTATGTTATTTTTTTTTTATTAAAGAACATTATATTTTATTTTCGAATGACGCGCAGTTTGAAAGTTTTTACCTAACCTGCTAAACAAAGTTTAGTGGGCGGTAAAATCTTTTAGCAAGGAATGCGAAAATAAAATATAATGTTCTTTTAAAATATAAAAAGAATGAGTAAAAAATACTCATCCTTAACATTACTTTCTTCCTATTCCAATATACTCCTTATCCAGTATTCTCTTTCTCTCTTTCCAATCAGGCATAAACATAGCAATAAAATTATAAAAATTCTTACTATGATTTTGAAATTTAAAATGAGATAACTCATGCAAAACAACATATTCAATACATTCCATAGGCGTTTTAATCAAATTCAAATTAAACGTAACCTTGTTTCTCATAGGCATACAACTTCCCCATATAGCCTTTGTTTTTCTAACCTCTATTTTAGGCATCTTAACCCCATAATCTTTTAAAATCTGTTGATACTCAATAACAACTTTTTCAAAAACTTCTAATGCATACTCTCTAAGCCATTTATCATATACTCTACTTATGTATTCAGCATTATCCGCATACTTTTCTTTCACGTAAATTTCAATAGTGTCATCCTTTACATTAACACCATTTACAGTATTCTTTATAATTTCCAACTTATACTTTTTTCCGTGCAAATACACAGTTTCATCATTTTCAAACTTCAGATTTTCTTTTTCTTTTAAAACTCTCTCATAAAAATTCTGCTGTTTCTTTATCCAACCGCTCTTTTTTCTAACAAAATCTTTAGCAGCATCCATTGACAATCTCATTGGAATTGACAATGTCACTGTTTTATCAACATTTACTTTTAAATTCAAATTCTTTATTCTTTTTCTTTGAACAAAAAAATATATTTTTTCTCCATTTATTTCAACAAACTCTTCCAAGCTTAACATCCTCTTATATCACTTATTTTTCTTGCCAATTCAAACGCCAAATAAGGCACCAACTTTTTCTTTTCGAAATTAGTTAATTGATTAAGACTTCTTTCATCCCATTCAACAGCATCCATATTGTCCCCTGCATAATAAAACGTAAAATAATCTAAATTCTTATATTTACAAACAGCAGCAATACACGCACCTTCCATCTCAACACAAACAGCACCTTGCTCTTTAAAATATTTAACCTTCTCCCTTGTTTCTCTAAAAAAGCCATCTGTAGTCCATGTTGCACCTTCAAAAAATTCATAATTATTTTCTTTAAGTATCTGTTTAAAAACATCTGTATATTTTGGATTTAGCTCAACCCAATCAGACTCAGGCATATAATGATAACTTGTTCCCTCATCTCTAAAAGCTTTATTTGGAATTATTATAGAACAATCTTCAATACTTTTATCCAATACACCACAATTTCCAAAAATAATAAATGTATCAACTCCATGAACACTTAATTGCTCAATATCAGAACTTATCCATGGTCCACTAATACCAGCCATAAATAATGCAAACTCCACATCTTTATATTTCATAATATACACAGGTCTTTTACAATTAGCACATCCAATTGCACCAACCTTCTCACATGAAAACTTTTGGACAATATCAGCCAATAAAAACTCAGAAAAAACACCTATCGCTATATGTGGTAATTTATAATTTATATCATGTGTCCCATCTAATTTTATAATTCCATCTGGTTTAATCATTCCCTCTTCTTGACTAAATCTTATCATTCCATTACTCCTTCAATTACAATTATTTATTCTGAAACATCAACAAACTCGTCATCAGCATCATTAGCTCTTTTTATTATCTTCTCTTTTAAATTAGGTACAGATGAAATATATAAAGTCTCCATTAAACTATTATAATCTTCCTCTGATAAAATCACAGCATTTCCTTTTTTAGTTTTAATATTAATTGGTTCATTATGCTCAATTGTATTTTCTATAATTTCATATATATTTTTTCTGAAACTTATTATATCAATACTTACCATTTCTAGCCTCCCACATATAGATGATTATTTCTTTCAATAAAATTGCTTTCAATGCTTTACTTAATTTTATTTCTATTTTTAATTTTATCTTGTACGATTATCTTGTACAATATCACAACAATACTTAGCATAGATAAAGAAAAAAACGAGGCAATTGACCAAGCATTCTTTAATAAAATAAAAAAAAAAATTAGATTTGGATTTAGAGCGATAAAAAATAGACATATTTTTATACATCGCTCTTATCTAACTTAATGATTTATTAACTTCTTTATAAAACCTAATACTCTTAGAAATATATTTTGTTTTTTTGGTACTCTTACCGGTAAATTTTGATTGTGTTCTTTATCTATTTTTTCATCAACATTTGGGCTAATATTATTATTTACAGTATTATTTCTATTTTTAAAAATATTATCAACATTATATATTCTTTTTAATTTCTCTTGATAATTTTGTTCATTGATATTTAAATGATTACGAAATTTAGTTTTTTGTTCTTCAGTTTCACACCAGTAATTTAAACAAATCATAGCAATTATGCCTTTTGCCTCTTTTGTAAGATTCAATTCTTTCAAAGGCTTATTATAATCAAAATTGCAAGAATAATTATCATCTGCATTTTCTTTAAGAAACAACATAAACTTATTTGGAATTTTATCAATATCATCTTGATTTATTCCTTTTAAATAATGTAATGTCTCAGAAATTGCAATACTATATCTTCTGTTTACCATAAAATTTCTCCATTTCTATCGTTCCGTTTCCTCTTTCATTTTGTCTTTGCCAAGTACATTTTCTCTAACAATCCTTGTTGCTTCTTGTTCTTTAGAAATTCTTAAACTTTCATCATCTAAACAATCTTCTAATCCTCTTTTGCCATTAGAAGTTTCTTTCGTTTTTTCGATTGTTCTAAAAATCGTATCAATTTCATCGCTCGAAAGCTCATCATACACTCTATCAATATTTCTATCACTTAAGCTACTTGTATAGCTATCCAACGCAGTTTTAATTTGACTCTCTGACACTCCAGAAAGTAAACTTAAATTTTTTCCGACTCGCAATATATCTTCTTATAATCTGAGGTACAGGACTAATACGACTAGCTCTGCCAGTATTATCTAAAATTGGAATATTTCCTTTTATTGCTCCAGTATAATATGCTCCAATATCACTTTTTAAAGATTGTGATGAATATATAGAATTTGAAGAAATACTATCAAGTTCTTTTACAGCTTTAGAATATTTATAATCTATATGTCCAACACCTTCATATATTTTAGATTGCATTGGACTACCTAATAATTCATTTAATTGCATATAGCTATTTAATCTTTCATTTGAGCTACGACCGAATAATGAATTTGATGCAGCAATATATTCTAAAATTCTATTATGCATGCTTGCAATTTCTATTTCAGTTACAGGTCGTCCTAATCTTGCTTCTAAAATAGGAATATAATCTCCAGCTTTTACTTCAATGCCTTCTTTAGTAATACCATCTTTATATGCAAAATTTCCAGGTTTCGTTTCTTCTTGTTCCCCTATAAAAATCATTTTGTTCATACTAGTTAAAGCTCTTCTAAATCCTTCTTTTCCATCTGGAAAATCTGATAAATCTCTATAATGCTCAATATCTGAAATTCCTACTGGAAAATTCATAGGCAAATTATATGTCCCATCTTCATTAGCCGTAATTTTATCTTGATAATCTCTTTTGGTATCATTATATTCTTGCATAATTCTATCAAAATCTGTCCTAGTAATTCTTTTGGTAACCACTCCATTGATAAGTGAAAATTGCTCATTTTCCGTTATTTCAGTATCATCAACAATTTGTAATGCAATTTTATCAACTGGAAGTGTTCCAAAATCTCCTCCACCTAATATACTTGCTTCACACATTTCAGGATAATAGCTCGAAAAATTATTAGCAAAAGTTGCAGATTTTGAATGTCCAAGTGGAATAACTTTATCACTCATTTTCACGTTAGCTCTTTCTTCAATAATTCTTCTTGCATCTTCTATCATCACTTTTATTTGTGGTGCAGTTTTACTAATAATATCTTTATCTAATTGAGATACTACACTATCAAATTGTTCGTTTCCATATCCAGGAATAAGAGGGACTATAGTTGGTATATTGGGATTTATACTTATCATATTCCTTAATGCATCTACACCTTTTTCCATTCTACAATATAACCTATCTAATGTTTTACTTTTATCTTCCTCTATTCCTTTTTGAACAGAAGTATTACTTCTAACAATTTCGCTATCCCCAAATAAACTATATATTTCTTCTAAACCTTCTAAATTTTCAGTATGTCCTTCTGGCATTTCATCTTCATAATCATTTAAACAATCCATCATTATTGTATTTTGTGGATTATTTGGAATATAAACGAAATATGAATAACTAAATCCTTTTTCTGGATTAGCTTCCACCAATGTAACTTTCAAACCATTATTCCTAATATAATCCAAATCTCCTTTTAAATCTTTTTTATAATCTCTTGATTCTTCTTTATAATCTCTCATATTCTTAATCTTCTTTCCAAAATTAAAGTTTTGTTGTTATATTCTTAATTATTATAACATATATAAAATAATTATTATGTGATTTTTACAAATTTATATAATTATTTTATATTGTAATACAAAGACTATTTATTTTCCACATTCAAAATAAATATGACAATTTTTTAAATATTTTAAACTAGTCTTTTACTTGCTAAAAGACTAGCTGTGAAAGCATTTTAAAATTGGCTTGGTCATTCTACCTATTCTACTATTGCTAATATTTATGCTCACTAAAAAAAATACAAAAAAAAATCTGCAAATGTTCTTTCAAATACATTAACATTCGCAGAATAATATACCTCGCGAAAAATTGTTAGTGAACACAGTGAACGATTTTTTTCGCGAAACAAGGAGCAACAGTGTTTTGACTTAAGTTGTTTTGTAAAACAAAACAACTAGTCAAACTAACTAGTTGCGACGTGGCTGGGGTAGTAAGATTCGAACTTACGCATGTCGGAGTCAGAGTCCGATGCCTTACCGCTTGGCGATACCCCAATATAAAACGAACTATATTTCAAGTTCGTTTGTTATTATATACTAATCATTAAAAATTATCAATACATAAAATATAATTTTATTTTCGCTTTTCCATATAAAAAATACCTTATGCCTAAATAATGTAATCCCCTTTTATTTTACAGAAGTTACTCCGAAAATTCACGAATTTTATTCCCATTCAATAGTTGCAGGTGGTTTTCCTGTAATATCATAAACTACTCTATTTACATGTTTAACTTCATTTACAATTCTTGCAGAAACTTTTTCCAAAACTTCATATGGAATTTTACTCCATGTTGCTGTCATAAAATCAGATGTCGTAACAGCTCTCAATGCAACAGTGTAATCATAAGTTCTCTCATCACCCATAACACCAACACTTTTCAAGTTAGTTAAAACTGCAAAATATTGATTAATATCTCTATCTAATTTTGCATTTGCAATTTCTTCTCTAAATATATAATCTGCTTCTCTTAAAATACTTAACTTATCCTCTGTAATATCTCCAATAACTCTAATTGCAAGTCCTGGACCTGGGAATGGTTGTCTGTAAACTAAGAACTCTGGAAGTCCTAATTCAACACCAACTTTTCTAACTTCATCTTTAAATAAATCTCTTAAAGGTTCTATAATCTCTTTAAAATCAACGCAATCAGGCAACCCACCTACGTTATGATGACTCTTAATCTTAGCACCAACCCCTACTCCACTTTCTATTACATCCGGATAAATTGTACCTTGTACTAAATAATCAACTTGACCTAATTTTTTACCTTCATCCTCGAATACTCTAATAAATTCTTCACCAATTATTTTTCTCTTCTTCTCTGGATCATCAACTCCTGCAAGTTTAGATAAAAATCTTTCTCTTGCATCAACTTTAATAAAATTAACATCAAATTGTTTGGTAAAAATTTCTTCAACTTCTTCAGCTTCATTTTTTCTAAGCAATCCATGGTCAACAAAAATACAAGTTAAATTTTTTCCAATTGCTCTATTTACAAGTGCTGCAGCTACAGATGAATCAACTCCACCAGACAAAGCACATACAGCTTTTCTATCTCCAATTTTTTCTCTAATTAATTTGATTTGCTCTTCAACAAATGAATTCATTTTCCAATTGCCTTCGCAACCACAAACATTATATAAAAAATTGTGAATAATCTTAACACCATTTTTAGTATGATTTACTTCTGGGTGAAATTGAATACCATAAAATTTCTTCTCAACATTTTGCATAGCAGCAAACTTACAATCAGGTGTATCACCTATTTTTTCAAAATCATCAGGTATTCTTTCAACATAATCCATATGGCTCATTAAGCAAGTATTAACATCTTCAAATCCTTCAAATAATAAAGACTTATTATCTATGTTAACATTAATCTCACCGAACTCTCTTTTATATGCTCTTCTAACTTCTCCACCAAGCATATGAGTCATAAGTTGCATACCATAACAAATTCCCAAAATAGGAATACCTAATTCAAAAATTCTTTTATCACACTTAGGAGCATCATCTAAATAAACACTAGCTGGCCCTCCAGTAAATATAATTCCTTTTGGATTTTTTTCAATAATCTTTTCAACTGGTATATTAAAAGGCAAAATCTCGCAAAAAACATTACACTCTCTAACACGTCTAGCTATTAACTGATTATATTGCCCATAAAAATCTAATACTATAATCAATTCTTTATTTTCCATTACAACAATCCTTCCAATATATTTTTACGCTTTAGTCTCAATTTCCTTTAAAATAACATCATGTGCAGAACCCTCTTTAATACTAATATTAGATACTAGTGTTAAACGAGCTTTTTCATGAAATTCTGGTATTGAAATTGAACCACAGTTACACATTGTAGATTTAATCTTATTAACAGTTATATTCAAATTATCTTTTAGTGGTCCAGCATAAGGAATATATGAATCAACACCTTCCTCAAAACTTAATTTATTTTTTGTTTTATCTCCTAAGTCATATCTTTGCCAGTTTCTAGCTCTATTTGAACCTTCACCCCAATACTCTTTAACAAAGTTATTTCCAACTTTTAAAACTCTTGTAGGGCTCTCATCAAATCTAGCAAAATATCTACCCATCATTACAAAGTCAGCTCCAAAAGCTAAAGCTAAAGTAATGTGATAATCATGAACAATTCCACCATCTGAACATACAGGAATATATACACCTGTTTTTTCGAAATATTCATCTCTTGCTTTAACAACATCTATTAATGCACTAGCTTGTCCTCTACCTATACCTTTTTGCTCTCTTGTAATACAGATAGATCCTCCACCAACACCAACTTTTATAAAGTCTGCACCAGCTTCAGCCAAATATAAAAATCCTTCTTTATCAACAACATTTCCAGCACCAATTTTTACATTGTTTCCGTATTTTTCTCTAACAAATTCTATTGTATTTTTTTGCCATACTGAATATCCATCTGATGAATCAATACATAAAATATCAACACCAGCATCAACTAAGGCTGGAATTCTCTCTTCATAATCTCTTGTATTTACACCTGCACCAACTATATATCTTTTGTTTTCATCTAATAATGAATTTGGATTATTTTTTCTATCTTCATAATCTTTTCTAAATACTAAAAATTCCAAATTATCATCTTCGTCTAATATTGGTAAACAACTAACTTTGTTCTCCCAGATTACATCATTTGCTTCTTCTAATGAAATACCTTTTCTTGCAAAAACTATTTTCTCTTTTGGAACCATGAATTTATCAATTGGTTCATCTAAATCTGCTCTTGTTATTCTATAATCCTTATCTGTAACAAGACCTATAAATTTACCTTTACTTGTTCCATCTTCTGTAACCATTACTGTTGAATGACCTGTTCTATTAACCAAATCAATCACATCTCTTAAAGGTGTTCCAACCTTTACATTAGAATCACTATCAATAAATCCTGCTTTGCATTTCTTAACATCTCTGACCATTTGCGCTTCTGATTCAATTGATTGTGAACCATAAATAAAAGAACATCCACCTTCGCGCGCAAGTGCAATAGCCATTTTTTCTCCTGAAACAGCTTGCATGATTGCTGACACGAACGGGATGTTCGCACTTAATTCTGGTTCCTCACCTTTTTTAAATTTTGTAAGTGGTGTTTTTAAACTTACATTTGATGGTATACATCTTTCATCTGTTAAATTTGGTAATAATAAATACTCATTAAAAGTTCTTGAAATATCGTTCAATATCTCTGACATAAAAAACCTCCTAATATATTATTTAATTTTTTTCGTGCAGTTATTTTTTCGTTGTTAAGTATAAATTTTATAACATATTAGAAGATTTTTCAAGTCTTTTGCCAAATTTTCTTCAATTATCTTTCATTTTAATAATAATTCTTCAAATTAATCGCTTTTGTTTTATATAATTTATCTCCGCCATTATCATTAAATACCATAACAAAGCTATCACTATCTTCGTCATAAGCCAAACTTTCAAGCTCAATCGGCATAGTTACCTTATATCTACCATAACATTCGCCTGAATTAATATTATATACATAAATATAAGCATTTGAATGGCCAATATAATCAATTGACAATAATAGTCCTTTATACACTTCACAATCTTGACCAGTATGCCATGCAACCTCAAATGAATTTAATTTTTTTGTTAAATCTTTATTATATACTAAAACTTTTTTTCCACTTTTCAACACCCATTTTTGACTATATTTATCATAACCAATCCCAGTAGGAGTTATAGGAAACTTCTTAATGCTTCTTTTCAAAGTATTAGCTGTTAAATTACTTGTAGAAATCTCAGACACATTTCTATTTCCCATATGAGTTATATACACACTTTTGGTATCTGGATTATATGTAGCACCATTTGCATGTCCAAAATTTCCTTTCAACACTCCAACTCTTTTCTTATTTTTTTTATCAAAAACCAAAACAGTTCCCTTAGTATCATTACTATTTCTTTTAACACATACATAATATTTATCAGTAACCGCAACTGATTGCATAGATGTACAACCATTTACAGTATTAACAGTTTTAAAAACTGAAGAATTATTTTTGCTTATAGTTTCACTTATTTTCTTAACTTTTACCGTAACCTTACACTCTGCAACTAATCCATTTTCTGTTCTAACTTTTATTATAGCTGTTCCCGTTTTCTTTCCAGTAACAACACCCTTTCCATCAATTGTAGCAACATTTTTGTTACTTGTTGACCAAGTCAATTTAGTATGAGCATTACTTGGTTTTATTTCTAAATTAAGTTTAGCTGATTTTTTTTGACCAATAGTTAAAGTTAAATCTTTCTGACTCAAAGAAATACTAGTTGGTTTAGTATTACCATTTTCATTAGTTGATGATGGTGTTGTAGTTGGTAACGGTGTTACACTTGCAGATGGTGATGGTGTAACACTTGTCGTTGGAGATGGTGATGGACTCGTTGAAGGTATTATTGATGGAGATGTTGATGGTTTTGGTGATACAGGAACTGAATTAATTTCCAAAATATCAGCTTTTACCTCTCCTTTTTCACTTGTTACTTCAACCTTTAAATTTGTTTTATTATTTTCTGAAAGTCTATATGGTGAAATAAAAAAGTTTCTCTCATTATATCCAGCCTCTGAATTTTCAAAAAATCTAACAAATTCACCATTTGAATCCTGCTTATACATTACAACTTTTACTATTTTATCATCAGATTTTACTTTAACTAATGCTCCTGTAGAATCTAATCTAACAAGGCTCACATCTACATTAGAAGCAAATACTAAACTAATATTAATAGTACTTAAAATCATAATAAGTAAAAAAGCAATTAATAATTTCTTTTGCATAATTTTCTCCTTATAATTATCCTTTTTAACAGTATAACATTAAATAAAAAAAATAAATATACTTTTAAAATTTAAATCTCATATACTCAAAATCAATATATAATTGTATTTTATGTAAATTCGTGATATAATTCAAGAACGCAGTTTTATAAAAAAATACAGGAGGACATAGCTATGATTACTAACTTTATTAAGGAAGTAAAAAAATTCTTTGAGGAGGTATACGAGACTGACTCAAAAACATTATCACTTCAAGAACTTAAAGAACTCAACAGCAAAATGGTAGAATTTTATGCAAACCCAATTGTCTGCAAAAATGAAACAGAAAATGATCAGCTTTGTAGTGCAATTCTCGTGAGCATATTAGACTGCTACAGCCATTTTGTAAGAAAAACTGAACATGCACGTACCTATATGACATTTTTAAACGATATCAGTTCTGTTATGCCAGAGGACATGGAAAAAGCAAAATCTATTACACTTGCCCTTTTCTCTGATGTATCAAGACCGGTATCAAGTATCATTAAACATGCAACTGTAATCGAAAATTCTGAGAGAGAAATTGTTTTAGGAGCAGATTTAAACTCTTATAACTATTTATACTATTACGGAGATAACATTACAGAAAACCAGCTTAAAATTGTTGATTTCTTTAACAAAACTGATGATGAAACAATCACCGGTATGGCACAATGTACAATTGATGCTTTCTTAAGAGGCTTAAAAAACGCTGGAATAGACGCAAACAAAAAAGGTTACTTAAGTTTAGTATATCCGATAGGATTTGAGAAAGTCGCAAGAAAAATCCATCATTTACTTAACGGTAAAATGGAAATAATCTTCAGACCAAACTCAATATCCTTTAACAAGCAGGTTGATTACAACCACAGATATGACTACAACTTATACATCAACCCAGAATACGTAAATAACTATTTATCAACGTTCGAAAACTCACTTAAAGAAGTTGAAAACAGATTAACTGCTTATGCAGGACCTGTCTACATTGACTCTTTCGGTGAAAAACGTTTCATCCCTGAAAACGGACATGAGATTTATCAAAAATCAGATGAAATTGCAAAAATGAGTTCTGACTTTAGCACTAAATACTCAAACTTGTATTTAAAATACGTCAGAAAAGAAACATCATTTTGCATAATTTCTTACCCATGCCCTGAAATTGGTGATGACTTTGAAGAAATTTTCAAAGAAACTATTCAAATAAACACCCTTGATAATGCCAAATACCAAAGAATTCACCAAAAAATCATTGATGTATTAGACACAGCAAAAACCGTACACATTACAGGAAGAAATGGCAATAAAACAGATTTAGTCGTTGCACTTACTGAAATGACTAATCCTGAAAAAGAAACGATTTTTGAAAATTGCTGTGCAGATGTAAACGTGCCAGTTGGCGAAGTATTTACAAGTCCAAAATTAACTGGAACAAACGGCATTTTACATGTATCAGAAATTTACTTAAACGGATGGAAATTCGAAAACCTTACATTACAGATAAAAGATGGTTTTATTGAAAAGTACAGCTGTAGCAATTATCCTACTGAAAAAGAAAACACTGAATACATCAATGAGCATCTGCTTTTTGATCACTCAACATTACCAATGGGAGAATTTGCAATTGGAACAAACACTTATGCTTATGTAATGGGAAACAAGTATAACATCAATGATAAACTTGACATTCTTATTGCAGAAAAAACAGGACCTCACTTTGCTTTTGGAGATACTTGTTTTTCTCTAGAAGAAGACAATGATACTTTCAATCCAGATGGTAAAAAAATCATCGCAAAAGATAATGAAGTATCAATCAAGAGACTTTCCAATAATGCTGATGAACAGGACAAAGCATATTTGGGTTGCCATACAGATGTTACTATTCCATATGCAGAACTTGGCGACATTGTTGCAATACGAAGCAATGGAACAAAAGTAACAATAATTCAGAATGGTAAGTTTGTTTTAAGTGGTACTGAAGAATTAAATATTGAAGGAATGTAATCTATACTATATTGAACTTCCAAAAACGTAGTCTAAATTTAGCTACTAAAAGAACAAAAGCGGACATTATAATATTTGCACTCATTATAGCTTTTAAGATCCGTTTCTTTGTTCAGATACGAAATTTGCTATACAAATTTCAGTACATTATAATTATATAATAGAAAATTAAAAAGGATTTTCTATTATATAATAACCAAAAAATAGTGAGTTAAAAAATAATTTTTTAACTCACTATTTTTCATTTTTATCTTTTTTTGTCATAAAATCAGAACTCAAAATCATATCATCCTCAATATTATTTTCTTGAACCTGTTCATCATGTTTGGTCATTGATTTTTTCATTTTGTCAACTCTATTAAACAAAATTTGATTTTCATTTTCCAGTGTTTTATTATTCTGTATATTTTCTTCATCTTTTTTATTACGTTTTTTTTCTGATTTTGATTTTTTTACATCTTCTGATATTTCTTCCTTTTGAGAAGCAATAGCAGCTTCAATTGTCATCATTCTCTCATAATCAATAATATTATGAACATGTTGTTTGTACATTCCCTCTGTATATATATCATTATTTTTCTCAGTTCTAATTAAATTACTATTCAAATACTGATTTATAATATTCTTTTCTTCTTTTGTTTGGAAATCGAAATCATCATTTAAATGCTTATATCTCCATATAATATGTCTTTCATAAGGCGTAAACTCAGAATTTCTACCTAAATCCTCATATGCATATTCAATTTTAAACTGATAATTCTCAATTGATATTGTTATATTTGTCCATACTCTTGGATTATTTTCTTTATGAATCATTCTTAACTGCTTAATATTCAAAAATAATCTTTGAATTAATTCATTATAACTCTCTTCATCAATATTAAACATTCCAGGAATTTGATACACATTTACAGGTTTCCTTTTTAAAATTCCTTTTGGCAAATAGTAAAAATACATTTCGCCAACTGGCTTTTTTAAAGGTTCTTCAACAATTGAAGCATATAAATAAATTGCATCCCACTTCTCTGGAATCATATAAAATAATTTTTTCTGTATATCATCAAAAATAACTCGTTCCTTATTAGAAATTTCCATATACTCTGTTCCTTTCTAAGGCACAAATTTAGAAAATATTATAAAACTTTCTATATTACCTAAATATGCATTATAGGAAGTTCAAAGAACTTCCTATATATATATTACAAAACTTTAAGCATAATTATTTTTCTATCAAGCTCTCTCCTGTCATTTCTTCTGGCTTTTCAATTTTCATTAAATCAAGCATTGTTGGAGCTAAATCAGCAAGTCTTCCTTCTTTTAATTTTAGATCTTTACCAACTAAAACTAATGGAACAGGATTTGTAGTATGAGCTGTATGTGGTTCGCCAGTTTTATAATCTATCATTTGTTCACAATTTCCATGATCAGCTGTTATTAATAAAATTCCATGTTCCTCTTCAATTGCTTTAACAATTTTATCAACACAAATATCTAATGCTTCTAATGCTTTAATTACAGCTTCAATATTTCCTGTATGTCCTACCATATCAGGGTTAGCAAAATTCAAAATAATGCTATCATATTTTCTTGAATGAATTGCATTAAGAACATTTTCTGTAACTTCAAAAGCACTCATTTCAGGCTTCATATCATATGTTTCAACTTTTGGTGATGGAATTAAAATTCTATCTTCGCCAGGATATTGTTTTTCTTGGCCACCATTAAAGAAAAATGTAACATGAGCATATTTTTCAGTTTCAGCAATACGAAGTTGTGTTAATCCTCTTTTACTAATTATTTCTCCAAAAGTATTTTTTATTTCATCTTTTTTGAATGCAACAGAAACATTAGTAATTGTTTCATCATAATTTGTAAATGTTACAAAATTTGTTTTGAAATATTTTCTTTCGAATCCATCAAAATTCTCATCAACTATAGCTCTTGTAATTTCTCTTGCTCTATCAGGTCTAAAGTTAAAGAAAATAACAGAATCATTTTCTTCAATTTTAGCAACTGGTTTATCATTATTGCAAATAACTGTTGGAACAACAAATTCGTCAAATACTTCTTTTTGATATGAATTTTCAATTCCAGCAGCTGCTGAAATTGCTTTTTCACCTTCACCTTTTACCATTGCATCATAAGCTTTTTCAATTCTATTCCATCTCTTATCTCTATCCATAGCATAGAATCTACCCATTATTGTGGCTATTTTTCCAACACCTTTTTCAGCCATTTTATTTTCTAGTTCAGCAATATATCCTTCAGCTGAAGCTGGCGGAGTATCTCTACCATCTAAGAAACAATGAACATATACATCTTCAAAATCTTTTCTCTTAGCAAGTTCTAATAATGCAAATAAATGACGTTGATGACTATGAACACCACCATCTGAAAGCAATCCCATAATATGCAATTTTGAGTGGTTCTTTTTGCAATTTTCAATTGCTGTTACCAATTCTGGTATACTAAAGAAATCTCCATCTTCAATTGATTTAGTAATTCTTGTTAATTCTTGATATACAATTCTACCAGCACCAATATTTGTATGTCCAACTTCTGAGTTTCCCATTTGTCCTTCAGGAAGTCCAACATCTAAACCACTTGTATGCAAAATTGTATTTGGATATTGTTTCAAAATTCTTTTAATGTTTGGAATATTAGCCATCTTAACAGCATTTCCTTCTTCTTTTTCATTAATTCCAAAACCATCCAATATCATAAGCATTGTAGTTTTTTTATCCATTTTCTTACCCATCCTCTATTATTTATTATAATTAACTATTTTAGCAAATTCTTCTGGAACTAAACTTGCTCCTCCAACTAGACCTCCGTCTATATCTGAAGTCTCAAATAATTCTTTAGCATTAGAAGACTTAACACTTCCGCCGTATTGAATAATAACGTTCTCAGCAACTTCATCTCCATAAGTCTTTCTAATTTCAGCTCTTATAGCTTTAATTGAATTATTTGCATCTTCTGAAGTAGCTGTTTTTCCAGTACCTATAGCCCAAATTGGCTCATAAGCAATAATAACATTTTTTACTTGTTCATTATTTAATCCATCTAATGCAAGTCTTGTTTGATTTGTTATAATCTCTTCTGTCATGCCATTTTCTCTTTGTTCCAATGTTTCACCAACACAAACTATTGGTTTTAAATCATTTTCAAAAGCTGCTTTTACTTTTTTATTAACTGATTCATCAGTCTCGTTAAAGTATTGTCTTCTTTCAGAATGTCCAATTATGACATACTCAACACCAATAACTTTTAACATTTTTCCAGAAACTTCTCCAGTAAAAGCACCTTTTTCTGCATAATGCATATTTTGAGCACCAATTTTTATATTAGTATCTTGTGCATGCATTAAAGTATAAAACAAATCAGTATAAGGAACACATAGAATAACTTCATTTTCTGTATCTTTAATCAACTTTGAAAATTCAGTTATATAATCCATAGCTTCGTTAGGAAGCATATTCATTTTCCAGTTTCCAGCAATAACTTTTCTTCTCATATCTTTGCCACCTTTCATTTGCAAAATAAAAATTTATCTTTATACAAAATCATAAATATTGATAAGAAACTAATTTTCCTTCTTTATTAAAAACAAATTTAATTGTATTATCAACATTATCTTTTTGATATTTTCCTTCATATTTTGCACTTTCTATTACTGATATATCTTGATTATCTGTTATAAAAATAGCATCAGCTGTAATTTCAACATTGCCACTTTCTTCATTTTTAGACATATCTACAGGATAATAATAAAGTGTTTTTGATATATTTTCTCCATATAAAAAAGCTTTATTTGCCTTAGAATAATATGAACTGTTAGATCCATCAACAGAACCTGCCTGTAATCCAAAATATTCTTCAATTATATTATTTACCATATCTTTAGAAACTAAATAAGACTCTTTTCCAGTTTTATCTTTTTTCTGTGTAAGTACAGTAGAATATCTTTCAACTGCAATATTTAATGCAAATCTAATCATTTCCTCATCTGAAAAATTTTTAAGTTCATTTGAAACAGGTAATCCAATCATTCCAACTAAATATTCATCATTTTTTGATAAAAATTTAACCTTTTCAACTTGTGAAATATTTCCCCTATTTCCATAATACTCTTCTACATTTGCACTTTCATTAGATTCTTGTGCTTCATTTCTCTTTTTTCCATTGTAAAATAAAATTCCTACCACACTTGCTACAATTAATATAGCAATAACTAATCCAATTACTACTTTTTTCATATAAAATTCTCTTTCTATTATTTATCTTGTAATGCTTCTATTCCTGGTAATTTTTTACCTTCTAAAAATTCAAGAGAAGCTCCACCACCAGTAGAAATATGTGTGAATTTTTCAGCCAATCCAGCTTTTTCAACAGCAGCTGCTGAATCTCCACCACCTATGATTTTAACAGCATCAATATCAGCTAATGCCTTAGCAATAGAATTAGTTCCTACCGCAAATTGATCAAATTCGAATAATCCAACTGGTCCATTCCAAATAACAGTTTTAGCTTTTTTTAGTTCTTCACTATACATAGCTATTGTTTCAGGTCCTATATCATAACCTTCCCAACCATCCGGAATTTCAGTATATTTTACAATTTTGCTCTCTGTGTTAGGATCAAATTCTTTACCAACTTTAGTATCAACTGGTAACATTAATTTTACTCCTTTAGCTTTAGCTTTTTCCATAAGTTCTTTAGCTAAATCTAATTTATCTAATTCACAAATTGAATTTCCAACATTATATCCCATTGATTTAAAGAATGTGTATGCCATAGCACCACCAATCATTAATACATCAACTTTTTCAAGTAATGCTTCAATTACACCAATTTTATCTGAAACTTTCTTTCCGCCTAAAATTGCCATAAATGGTCTTTCTGGATTCTCTAAAGCATCACCTAAAAATTTTAATTCCTTCTCGATTAAAAATCCTGATACAGCTGGTAAATAATCAGCAACACCAGTTGTTGAACTATGAGCTCTATGAGCTGTACCAAAAGCATCATTTACAAATACTTCTGCCAAACTTGCAAATTTCTTAGATAATTCAGAATCATTTTTTTCTTCTCCTGGTTCAAATCTAACATTTTCAAGTAAAACAATCTCACCATTTTTCATTTCTGAAGTTAATTTTTGAGCTGATTCACCAACAACATCAGAAGCTAATTTTACTTCTTTACCTAATAATCTAGATAATTCTTTAGCAACTATATCAAGTGAAAATTCAGGTTTTACTTCTCCCTTTGGTCTTCCTAAGTGAGAACATAAAATAATTTTACAATCATTTTCTAGTAAATATTTTATAGTAGGTAATGCTGCTACAATTCTTCTATTATCTGTAATTACTCTATTTGAATCATATGGAACATTAAAATCACATCTAACTAAAACTTTTTTACCTTTAATATCTATGTCTCTAACAGTTTTTTTATTCATTCTTGTTTTCATTCCCTTCTAAATATATATGTCTAATATTTTCTTATAGGGACCTCAAGCGGTCCCTATAAACATAAACTTTATTAATAAATATTTTCTAATTATTCACCTAATTCAGCAAAATATTTAATTGTTCTTACCATTTGGCTTGTGTAAGAGTTTTCATTATCATACCAAGCAACAACTTGAACTTGATATAAACCATCTTCAACTTTTGTAACCATTGTTTGAGTTGCATCAAATAATGATCCATAAGTAATTCCTATAATATCTGAAGAAACTAATGGTTCTTCTGTGTATCCATAAGATGCACTTGAAGCAGCTTTCATTGCTGCATTTATACTCTCTGGAGTTATATCATTTCCTCTAACAGTTGCTATTAATATAGTTGTAGAACCTGTTGGAACTGGAACTCTTTGAGCAGAACCAATTAATTTTCCGTTTAATTCTGGAATAACTAATCCTATAGCTTTTGCTGCACCTGTTGAGTTAGGAACAATATTTACAGCAGCTGCTCTAGCTCTTCTTAAATCACCTTTTCTATGTGGTCCATCTAATACCATTTGATCACCAGTATAAGCATGAACTGTTGTCATGATACCTGTTTGAATTGGTGCATAATCATTTAATGCTTTAGCCATTGGAGCTAAGCAGTTTGTTGTACAAGAAGCAGCCGAAATAATTTTATCATCTGCTGTTAATGTACCTTCATTAACACCATATACTATAGTTGGTAAATCTTTACCAGCTGGTGCAGAAATAACAACTTTTTTAGCACCTGCAGCTATATGAGCTGAAGCTTTTTCTTTAGATGTATAGAAACCTGTACACTCTAAAACAACATCAACTCCAATTTCACCCCAAGGTAAATTTGCTGCATCTTTCTCTGCATATATTTTTATTGTTTTTCCATCAACAGTAATAGAATCTTCTCCTGCTACTACTGTATCTGCTTTATCATATCTTTTTTGAGCAGAATCATATTTTAATAAATGAGCTAACATAACTGGACTTGTTAAATCGTTAATAGCAACGATTTCATATCCCTCCGCTCCAAACATTTGTCTAAATGCAAGACGTCCTATACGGCCGAATCCATTAATAGCTACTTTAACTGACATATAAAATCCTCCTTTGATTTACAATCACTTTATTTGGTTATATTTAACCATGCCTATTCTATAACAAATCAACTTCAATTGCAATAGTTTATTGTATTTTTCCCACTTCTGTAAAATTTAAACATACGCAATGTCATGGGGACGTTCTTTTTGACACACACCTCAACTCCAGCATTAATCGCAAGTTGTCACAGGGACTTTTCTCTTGACAACCAATTAGCTCTAATAAATAACTTTGTGTCAAAAAAAACGTCCCCATGACAACAAAAAACTCAAAGCTTCTAACTTTGAGTTTTTCATTTTTATTCAGTTCTAAGAGCCTCAACTGGATCTTTCTTACTAGCCATTTTAGCAGGAATTAATCCAGCAATTATAGTAAGAATCATACTTATTAAAATTAATATAACAGCTCCCCCAACAGGCAATTTAGAAAGATTTGAAACATCCGCAACATTTTTAATAATTGCATTAATAGGAATATTCAACAACACCGTTATACCAATTCCAAGCACACCAGCAACTAAACCAACTATAAAAGTCTCAGCATTAAATACTCTTGAAATATCCTTCTTAGAAGCACCAATACTACGCAAAATACCAATCTCTTTAATTCTCTCAAGCACTGAAATGTACGTAATTATACCGATCATAATTGATGAAACTACAAGTGAAATTGAAACAAACGCAATAAGCACATAACTAATCATATTAACAATAACAGTAACAGAAGACATCATCGTAGCAACCATATCTGTATACTGAATTACATCATCCTCTTTACCTTCATTTTTCTTATCTTCATTATATTTATCAATTGCAGATATAATCTTATCTTTACTATCAAAATCAATTGGATAAATACTAATTGCAGCAGGTGAATCTAAATCACAAATTCCAAGTTCTTTTATATTCTCATCATAAGTTGCACTAGCCTTTTCAGAATAAGAAGCAATCACACCAGCAAGCTCCTCTTGAGAAAGTCCAGCCATATAAGCCTGTTCATCAGCAGACAACTTAGAATAATCAAATCCACTCATACCAGAAGAAACCTCACTAGAAAACTCATTTCCGGTAAACACATTAATATTCTGGTTCTCTTTTTGAGCCTTAGCAATTTCAGAATCATTAATAGAATTAATTAAATACTCTGTAAGTTCCTTCTTATAACCAATAATACCCATATCCCCCATTGACGTTGCAATAACCTCAGCTTTAGGTCTAATAACACCAACAATCTTAAGTTCCTGAGCATTAGCCAATTTTTCTTTTAAATAACTCTCATCACTCTTCTTGCTAATCCATGAACTTCCTTTTTTAACATAAAAATCAGTATTCAACAAAATCTTATACTTCAATCCAAGGAAATCATCATAAGAATAAACATCATCCTCTAACTCAGCCAAAGATTCGCCAGCCATTACCTTACGCATCTTTTCAGTAATTTCAGACTGATTCTTAATTCCTAAAGAATACAAAGAATAATCACTAATCTCATTATTCTCATTAATAATCAACACAACCTCATCATAACTATCAGCCCATTTACCAGCAACAACATCATATTGAGACTCAAGCAAATCTTGATTATCAAGCATCTCAGTCCAAACATCAGATGAACTTCCCATAAAATAAGTAGACTGATCAGAAGACTCAGCCATTCCAAGTTTCTCAAAAGTAGTAGAAGGGTTAACCTGAACCACACCATTCTCAGTATCAGCTTTATAAATAAAAGGAGTAACATTATAAGAATACTGAACCGCATTAGAATACTTTTTAATATCATTATCAGTACCCTCAATATATTTCTTAAACTCAGTCAAATTATTTCTCTGAACATTCTTAGAAATCTTATCAAAAATCTTACCAATCAACTGCCTAGAATGAACCTTACCATCATCATGCTTGTTATCCTCTTGATTCATAAAAATTTCAAGCATTGAACCAGCATCAACGCTCTCTTCTTGAATCGTCAACGGATAATTAGAAAGCGTATCCTCCTGAACCTTTGCAATATATTTATCAACACCATTAGATAAAGACAAAATAAGTGCAATACCAATAATACCAATACTACCAGCAAATGCCGTAAGAAAAGTTCTTCCCTTCTTTGTCATCAAATTATTCAAACTCAAAGAAAGTGCCGTAAAGAAATTCATAGAAGTCTTACCAGACTTAGCTTTAAGCTCACACTCGCTAGCCCTATCAGTCTCAGTATATGGATTAGAATCACTAATAATCTTTCCATCCAATGCCTTAACAACTCTAGAAGAATACTTCTCAGCCAACTCAGGATTATGAGTAACCATTACAATTAACTTATCTTTTGAAATCTCCTTCAAAATCTCCATAATCTGAATACTAGTATCAGTATCCAAAGCACCAGTTGGTTCATCAGCCAAAATAATATCAGGATCATTAACCAAAGCCCTAGCAATCGCAACCCTTTGCATCTGCCCACCAGACAACTGATTAGGTCTTTTATGAATCTGCTCACTCAAACCAACATCCTTTAAAGCCTTAATTGCCTTCTCTCTTCTAACCTTCTTATTAACACCAGACAAAGTAAGCGCCAACTCGACATTAGCCAAAACACTTTGATGAGGAATCAAATTATAATTTTGAAAAACAAAACCAACAGAATAATTCCTATAAGCATCCCAATCTCTATCCTTAAACATCTTAGTAGACTTACCATTAATAATCAAATCACCAGCAGAATACCTATCTAAACCACCAATAATATTAAGTAAAGTCGTCTTACCACAACCACTTGGACCAAGGATAGAAACAAACTCACTCTTTCTAAACTCAATATCAATTTCCTTAAGCGCATGAACCGTCTGATCACCAGACAAATAATCCTTAGTAACACCCTTTAACTGTAACATACTCTCTCCCTTCAAAAATACGTTTTCCAAATTATATATTATTCCAAAAACAATATCAATATTCACACACGCAATAAGTGTCATTTGGATGTTCTTTTTGACACATACTCAATTATTAGTGTTAATTTAGGTGTCAAAAGAAACATCCCCATAGCAACCAATATCAAGAGAAACGTCCCCATAACAACCTCCTCTACGGACTTTCACCAATTAGTCAAACGACATGCCTGTCGCACAAAAAAAGACTGTTGAACAAAATATTCTTAGATACTTTGTCAACAGTCTGATACGTATAAAATACGTCTCTTTAAGATTCATTACTATTTATTATTTTTTAAAGATCTTTTAAATCCTTTAAAAGAAACTTCTTGGAATAAGAAATCATGAACTTCATTTAATACTTTTTCTTCTTTTGGAGATAATTCAATTCTTATTTCTTGTTTTAAATCAATTTCTTGGAATAAGAATGATTTTATTCTTGACCAAAATCCTGCTTTTACAGGTAATTTTTTAGAATCATATTCATCTGTTGTTGAAATGCTCTCATATCCAACGCCTTGTGCTTGATTTGTTTGATTAGAAACAAATCCACCTACATAAGAACCTGCGTTTTGTTCTTCTGTATTTCCGTTTGTTCCAAAGAAACCTCCTACATATCCTGTTGGTTGTTGAATAGCACCAACATATGAATCAGCTTTCTCTTGTGGCATTCCATCAATAAAAATGCTTCCAGCATTTTCTTGAACCTTTTCTTCTTCATTTCTAAAATTTATATTTCCCATTTCATTCCTCCTTAGTAAAACTTCACCACTTATGATAAGTTATACTATATCCAAACAAAATATTCAATACAATTTCTTTTTCATTTCAATTACTCTTTTGTTACATTTTTATTTCATTTTCTTTCCTATTAGACAATCGCCACCATTTTTCTCAGCAATAACATCAACAAAATTCTCTAAATCACTTTCATCTCCGACAGTTTTCACAACTATATAATTTCCTGTATGTCCCTTAATATAATCGCCATCTTTTTCTTCCATCAATACTCTAACTTTTTTTCCGATATACTCATTCAAATAATCACATTCATTCTCATTTGATAATTGTAACAATCTTTTGCTTCTTACATCTTTTATCTCAGCAGGTATTTGATTTTTCATCTTAGCAGCAACTGTACCTTTTCTAGGTGAATACTTAAATACATGCATTTTATAAAACTTTATTTCTTTTAAAAATTCATACGTCTTCTCAAAATCTTCGTCAGTTTCATTTGGAAATCCTACAATTATATCAGTTGTTAAAATAACGTCATCATATAAATTTCTTAATCTTCTTACAACATCTCTAAATTGATCAGTTGTATATTTTCTGTTCATTTCTTTCAAAGTTTTATCACATCCGCTTTGAAGTGATAAATGAAAATGATGACATAACTTCTCTATTTTTTTAGCTCTATTACAAAACTCATCTGTTATCATAAGAGGCTCTATAGATCCTAATCTAATTCTCTTAATTCCATCTATCTTATTAATTTCTTCAAGTAAATCAATTAATCTGTATTCATTATCAAAATCTTTTCCATAAGCTGAAACCTGTATTCCAGTAATAACAACCTCTTTAATACCTTCATCTGCAATCTTAGTAATCTCATCAATTACACTCTCAGGTTTTCTACTGCAAATTCTTCCTCTAGCATATGGAATTATGCAATATGTACAAAAATTATTGCATCCATCTTGAACCTTTATAACAGCTCTTGTTTTTTCAGTATATGTTATTGAACCAAAATCATAAAAATAATTTTCAATTGCAGTATCATCAATATTTTTCCCATCAAAATACGCTTCTATATATTTATCAATATTTGCCTTTTGATGATTTCCAAGAACCAAATCAACCTCATCAATTTTTTCAATTTCTTCTTTTGCTACTTCAGCATAGCAACCAACAACAATAACAAATGCATCTTTATTCATTTCTTTAGCACGTCTAATCATTTGTCTAGATTTTCTATCTGACATATTTGTTACACTACAAGTATTAATAATATAAATATCAGCTTTTTCTTCCGGTTCAACTACTTCATATTTATCCATTAATTTCTGAGCCATACCATTTGTTTCATATTGATTAACTTTACAACCTAATGTAAAAAAAGCAACTTTTTTCTTATTTTTCTCCATATACTTCTCCATATTCTAAAAACTATCAATTATATTTAAGTTCTTCATAAAATAGCAAAATAAAAGAGGTCTTCAATAATATTTTCAATTATTCTATTTTCAAATCCACATCTTTTCTTGCATATGATATTTCAAAAAAATCTTCTATTTTTTATTACATAAATAAACTCAAATCATCAAACAGCAGTCCAATAACTTGAGTTTATTTTAACACATATTATTTTCTATCTAAATTATCAAGATTATCCAAAGCTTTACCTGTTCCTAAAGCAACACATGAAACTGCATCTTCAGCAATCATAACATTAATGCCAGTTCTTTCTTGAAGAAGCTTGTCCAATCCATCAATCAAGCAACCTCCACCAGTCATATAAATTCCTCTATCACTAATATCAGCTGCAAGTTCGGGTGGCGTTTTTTCTAAAACTGAATGAACTGCATCAACAATCATATTTACAGGTTCATCTAAAGCTTCCATCATTTCACTTGAATGAACAGTTAATGTTTTAGGAAGACCAGTTATTAAATCTCTTCCTCTTATATCCATCTCAACATCTTGAATCTTAGGGTAAACACAACCAACATTAACTTTTAAATCCTCAGCTGTTCTTTCACCTATCATTACATTATATTTTCTTTTAATAAATCTAACAATTGCCTCATCAAATTTATCACCAGCTACTTTTATTGAAGTGCTAACAACAGAGCCACCAAGAGAAATAACAGCAATATCAGTAGTTCCACCACCTATATCAACAATCATATTTCCACATGGTTTTGAAATATCTATTCCAGCTCCAATAGCAGCAGCAATTGGTTCTTCAATCAAATATACTTTTCTTGCTCCAGCATTTGAAGCAGCATCTATAACAGCTTTTTTCTCAACCTCAGTTACCTGAGATGGTATACAAATCATTATTCTAGGAGCAAATAAAAATTTTCCTCCTATTTTATTTATAAAATATTTTAACATTTTTTCTGTAACAGTATAATCAGAAATAACGCCATCTCTTAATGGTCTTGTTGCAATTATATTTCCTGGTGTTCTCCCAAGCATTCTTCTTGCTTCATGTCCAACAGCTAAAACCTCTCCAGAAGTACTATTTACAGCAACTACAGATGGTTCCCTAAGTACAATTCCTTTTCCTTTTACATACGCTATTACTGTAGCAGTTCCTAAATCTATACCTATATCTTGTCCAAACATCAGAATCTTCCTTTCTCATTTACATATTCTTTACAAAGCTGTTACGATTATATTACACTTCATTTAAAATTTCAATTACTTTGAGCATATTTTTACCCATCTAATTTTTAATAATCTTCAAACATTAGTCATACTCTATAATTCCCCTATTCAAAATTTATTTTATTGCTTTTTTTAAAAAATTATTCCAATTTGAGGCAAAAATTAAAACTTCATTGAAAATATAGCACTTTTATGAGATAATAGTAATATCGTAACTAGAATAAAAGTGAACTATTGTGAAATAATAGCATATCATAACTAGAATAAAAATGAACTATTATGCGATAATAGCAATATCATAACTAGAATAAAAGTGAACTATTATGAAATAATAGCAATATCATAATCAGAATGAAAATGAACTATTTACAATACCCATCATAACATTTTATAGTCTGTTATATTAGTTTACTTTCAAGACTGATTTTTCAATTTCTTTTACAAACATTTCTATTATAAAATAAAAGGAAAGGATTTTATAATGCAAACAACATACTTAGAAAAATTAGAATTTAATAAAATTAAAAATATATTATCATCTTATGCTAAAACTAATAACGGCAAAAAAATGTGCTTAGACTTATATCCATCAAACAACAAAGAAAAAGTACAAAAAGCATTAGACGAAACAACCGAAGCAGTCGCACTTATATATAGGAAAGGAAATCTTCCTTTAGAAACAATAGGCGATATTTCAACTTACATATTAAATCTAAAAAATCAAAATTTCTTATCAGCAAAAGCCTTATTAGAACTTGCCACTCTATTAAAAACAAGTAAAACATTAAAAAACTATTATTTTGAAAAGGAACTAAATCAAACTGATAGCCTAACAAATTATTTTGATCATTTATATACTAACCCAAGCATTGAAGAAAAAATATTCTCAGCAATAATAGATGAAAACACTTTCGATGATAGAGCATCTAATGCCTTATATAAAATAAGACAGCAAATGAGAAACACTAAAAAAGAAATAAAAAATAAATTGCAATCACTTCTAAATTCAAAATATTTGCAAGAACCAATAGTAACAATTAGACAAAACAGATTCGTTGTACCTGTTAAATCAGAATATCAAACAGAAATAAAAGGATTTATCCATGACACATCAAGCACAGGTTCAACAGTATTCGTAGAACCCATATCTGTTTTTGATTTAAACAACCAACTATCAGAATTAAAAAATCAAGAAAATATAGAAATTGAAAAGATATTGCAAATCCTATCTTCTCTATTTTTCGATATTATAAATGAATTAGAAAATAATTTTAATCTAATAACAATTTTAGATTTCATTTTTGCAAAAGCAAAATATTCAAAAGAACTAGATTGTAACTGTCCAAAAATAAATGATGATAAAATAATTTATTTAAAAAACGCAAAACATCCTTTATTAGATCAAAACATCGCTGTTCCAATAACATTAGAAATAGGTAAAACATTTTCAAGTCTACTAATTACAGGACCAAACACAGGTGGGAAAACTGTAACACTAAAAACTGTTGGGTTATTAACAACTATGGCACAAAGTGGTATGCACATTCCAGCTTCTAGTGAAAGTTCAATTTATTTATTTGATAATATTTTCGCAGACATTGGAGATGAACAAAGTATTCTTGAATCTTTAAGTACTTTCTCATCTCATATGACTCATATTATAAATATTTTAAATGAAGCAACTTCAGACAGTTTAGTACTTGTAGACGAATTAGGTTCTGGAACAGATCCAATCGAAGGTGCAAGCTTAGCACTTAGCATACTAGAATATTTAAAAGAACATAACATCACCGTATTAGCAACTACACACTATCACGAATTAAAAGAATATGCTCTCTTAACAGAAGGTGTTGAAAATGCTAGTTGCGAATTCAACTTAGAAACGCTTTCACCTACATACCGCTTATTAATTGGTGTTCCAGGTAAAAGTAATGCTTTTGCAATAAGTCAAAAACTAGGTTTAAAGCAAGAAATCTTAGAAAATGCTAAAAAAAGTATTAATTCTGACACAGCTAAAACAGAAGATTTATTAAAAGAAATCTATGATTCAAAAGCTTTAATAGAATCTGAAAAAGAAAAAACATTACAATACTCAAATAAAATTGAAAGATTAAAGCAAAAACTAGAAAATGAAACAACAGACTTAGAAGAACACAAAAAAGAATATTTACAAAAAGCCAAACAAGAAGCTCGTGAAATTTTACTAAGTGCTAAACAAGAAGCAAACGACATCATAAAAGAAATGGAATCAGAAAAAAATAATTCTAAAAATCTTAACACACTAAGAAACAAACTAACATCAAAATTACATGAAGTAAATCAAACACCTGAATCACCCCTAGAAGAAACACAAAAAATAGATGAATCACAAATAAAACCAGGAGCAATAGTATTTGTACCAAAATTTAACAAGAATGGAACAATTTTAAGTTATCCAAATCAATCTAAAAAATTTAACATACAAATTGATAACATAAAAACAACCTTAACCCCATCACAAATAACAATTGCAAAAAATATAGAAGTCAAAAAAGAAATAATAACTAAAAAGCATTCAACATTTGCGCCTAAAAATGTTAGAACAGAATTAAACGTAATTGGAATGAACATTGAAGAATCAATTTTTCTTGTAGATAAATTTTTAGATGAAGCAGCAGTAGCAAAACTAGAAACAGTTAGAATTGTACACGGAAAAGGTACCGGTATCTTAGGAAAAGGAATTCAAAAATACTTAAAATCTCATCCACACGTAAAAAGCTACAGATATGGAATTTTTGGAGAAGGTGAAATGGGAGTTACAATAGTTGAATTAAAATAGAACAAAAGCGGACTATTTATAACATTTGTACCGATTATAACATTTTCAAGTCCGCGTCTTTGTTCGCGCGCGAAATTTGCTTTGCAAATTTCTGTGCATTGTTATTTTATATAATAGGAAGTTCGAAGAACTTTCCTATTATATAACAAAAATGTCACTTATAGTAGAAATAATTTAAAACTAATCCCCTACATTAGTGACATTTTTTATTTGCAATACTTCCTTCCTCATTCAATAATCTATTATATCGAAAAATATTTATCAAAATTCACTTACCGACTTTAAAACATTATAATACACATATTTTATAAAGTTTTCTTTCTAAAACTTCTTTGAGGTATTTTCAAAATTACATTTTTCTAAATACACCTGCAACCTTACCTAAAATCTTGCAATCAGGAACAATAATTGGATCCATTGTAGAATTTTCTGGTTGTAATCTAATATGGTCTTTTTCTTTATAGAAAGTTTTAACAGTAGCTTCATCTTCAATTAAAGCAACTACAATTTCCCCATTCATTGCAGTATCTTGCTTTTTAACTAAGATATAGTCCCCATCAAGAATTCCAGCTTCTATCATACTCTCTCCTCTTACAGTAAGCATAAAGCTTTCTGAATTTCCAACAAAATCAATTGGAATTGGGAAAGTATCAGTAACATTCTCAACAGCTAAAATTGGAGCACCTGCTGTAATCTTGCCTATTACAGGAACCTCAACAAGTTCTTTCTCTGTGTAAACATCTTTATTTCCAGGAGTAAATGTTTCTTGATTTTCTAAAGCTCCTCCCTTCAATAATTTAAGAGTTCTACCTTTTTGTTGTTCTTTTTTAATATATCCTTTTTCTTCAAGTTGGTTTAAATATCCATGAACTGTTGCAGTAGATTTTAAGTCAACAGCTTTACCAATCTCTCTAACAGATGGTGGATATCCTTTTAATTTTATTTGTTTTTCAATAAATCTAAGAATAGCTTTTTCTCTTTTATTTAGTCCGTTTGGATCTTTTTTCTTCAATTTCATCACTCCTATTTTTTTCTTGTTCAAGATAATATCACATAACTTTTTGTTTGTCAAACAAAAGTTTCATTTTTTATTTATTTTTCTCTGTTACCTTTTTGTTACATGAATGTAAATTTGTAATCAAAATATAATCTTAATGATATCTTATTTTGTTGAAAAATGGTAAATTAAATATTATAATTTCAATATATAGTATTTTATAATATTTAGGAGAAAAAAATGGATTTTACAAAAGATATTTATATTAATAAAGATAAGATTCGCGAAGATGAAGATTTTGTTATTTTATACAAAGGCTTTCTATTTTCAAACAATCTAACAAACGATGTTTATGTTTCATATGGTTATGGTAACATGTGGGAAAATAAAGATGAAAAGAAAATGAAACCATCTACTTTTGGTTACCTTGCAACTATAGATGTTGGATCTGGTGATAACCTACAATTTGTTTTCAGAGATGATAATGGAAATTGGGATAACAATAATTCACAAAACTACATTCTTCCTATTGAAGAAAGTCAAGAAATTTTATCTTTTAAAACAATAGCAGATACAAGTAAAGAAGTTAGCTTTGAAGCAGCTGAACAAACTGAACCTACTACTGTTGAAGAAAAAGAAGAAATATTTGAACCTGCAGTTGTCAATTCAAATTCTTTTGATTTATATAAAACTGTAGATTTAGAAAATTTAAACAAACAAGCCATTCCAAATGATACAATAATCACACAAATTAGTTTAAATGAAAAAAATGAAAATGTTGTTTCTAAATCAGTAATAAAATCAGAAACACCTGAAGTAAAAAAAGCTGTTTCTTTTGAAGAAATAACTGGTGCATCTGTAAATGATGCAGTTAATACAGTTGAAGAAAATAATACAGCTACAAGCAGCAAATTAAATGTTAATACAACAGTAAACAGCGTTCCAGATGTTGTAGAAAACATTGAAGAAAAATCAATGACAGTAAAAAAAGAATCTACATTAGAAAGAACTCTTTCTCTATTTGAATCAGTTGTTAAAAATGTAAAAGTAGCTTTTTCAAAATTAGTTAAACTAGTAAAAACAAGTCTAAACTTAAACGAAGAAGATGAATAAAAAAAAAGCCAATTTGTTTTATACAGATTGGCTTTAAAAAATATTATATTTAATTTCTTAGTTTTTTGCTAAAAGATTTTATCGCCCACTAAACTTCGTTTATTCGGCCTGATTAAAAACTTTCAAACTACGCGTCACTCAAAAATTAAATATAATATTTTTCTCTTCTTCAAAAGATTATTTATATTGTTTTTTACTCATCTTCATAAAATATATAAGTATAAAAAAAGATAGCGGTTATGAAGTGAACCCTCCTTGTTAAACTTTTTTGTCTAACAATTTTGATTAATTTCATAACTACTATCTTTTTTACATTATTAATAATCAAACCATTCAAATTCCCAATCTAGGAATTTAACAGTATCTCCTTCTTTTATACCTTTAGCTCTAAGTGCATCATTAATACCAAGCTCAGCCAAATTTCTCTCAAAGTAAGCCATAGATTCATTATCACCAATATTAATTCTACCCATTAATTTTTCTATAGCAGGTCCTGTAACTATAAACTCACCATTTTCAACTTTAACCTCAAATTGTTTTTCATCCTCTTTTAACGTATAAACAACTTTATCTTCAACATCAATTAAATCTTCTTTTGGTAAAGCCTTTAACACTTCAGAAACACGAACAAACAATTCTTTCAAACCTTGTCCAGTTACAGCAGAAATTTTAAAAATCTCTATTCCCTTCTCCTTAGCCATTTTTTCAAGCTTTTTATATCCAGTATCATCTTGCATTACATCAACTTTATTAGCAACAATAATCTGTTTTCTCTCGCTCAATTTCTCACTATAATTTTTAAGCTCTTTATTTATAATCTCAAAATCCTCAACAGGATCTCTTCCTTCGCTTCCTGAACAATCTATAACATGAAGCAATAATCTAGTTCTTTCAATATGACGCAAGAATTGTATCCCAAGTCCAACACCTTCACTTGCACCTTCTATAACTCCAGGAATATCGGCAATTACAAAACTATCACCATATTCAGTTTTTACAACACCTAAATTAGGATAAATAGTTGTAAAATGATAATTTGCAATCTTAGGAGTAGCTGCTGTAACTCTTGAAAGAAGTGTTGACTTCCCTACGTTAGGAAATCCAATCAAACCGACATCAGCCAATAATTTTAATTCCAAAATAACTTCTTTTTCAATTCCCTTTTCACCATCTTGAGCAAATCTAGGAACTTGTCTTGTTGCAGTAGCAAAATGAGAATTTCCTTTTCCACCTCTTCCACCAGGAAGAATTAATTTTTTCTCACCATCTTCAGATAAATCAGCAATTAACTTACCAGTTTGAGCGTCCTTCACAACAGTTCCCTTAGGCACTTTAATATATAAATCTTCTCCGCTCTTTCCATACTTGTGAGCACCACTTCCATTCTCACCATTTTGAGCTTTAAATTTTCTATTATATCTAAAATCAATTAAAGTATTACTATCAGGATCAACAACAAAATAGATATCTCCACCTTTGCCACCATCTCCACCATCTGGTCCACCAGCAGCAACATATTTCTCACGCCTAAAAGAAACAGCTCCGTTTCCACCATCACCTGATTTAATTATTATTTTTGTATAATCAACAAACATTATAAATTACAACTCCTCAAAATAATCTAATTTCATAGCCTTTTTAACTTTTTTCATTGTCTCTTGTGCCTTAGCTCTAGCTTTCTTTGTACCTTCAATTAAAATTCTATCAACTTCCTCAGGGTGAGCTTCATAATAAGCACGCTTTTCTCTAATAGGATTTAATCTGTTATTAATGTTATGTGCAAGTTGTTTTTTGCAAGCAACACATCCTCTTTGACCAGCTCTACACTCTGCACAAATCTTCTCACACTCTGCTTTATCTGTAAATAAATTATGATAATAAGCAACCATACATACATCTGGATTTCCCTTATCATCTTTTCTTATTCTATTAGGATCAGTAACAGCACTCATTACTTTTTTATTAACTTCTTCTTCAGTATCTGAAAGATAAATAGCATTTCCTAAAGATTTACCCATTTTTTCGTTTCCATCTAAACCTTTAATTCTTTTATTTTCTGATAAAACAACTTTAGGCTCTCTTAAAACTTCACCATAAATGCTATTAAATTTACGAACAATCTCTCTACATTGTTCAATTAATGGTTCTTGATCCTCACCAGTTGGAATAACTGTAGCATCAAAAGCAGTAATATCAGCAGCTTGGCTAACTGGATATCCTAAAAAGCCATATGTAACACTCTCTCCAAAAATTTCTCTTTTTTGAGCAATCTCTGTTTTAACAGTAGGATTTCTTTCCAATCTAGCAATTGTAACCAAATTAGAATAGTATACTGTAAGCTCTGCAACTTCTGGAATCATAGATTGCAAATAAATAGTTGCCTTATTAGAATCAATCCCAACAGACAAGTAATCCATTACAACCTCTCTAACATTTTTTCTAACCTTTTCAGGATTATTAAAATTATCAGTTAAAGCCTGAACATCAGCAACAAGAATATAGCACTCATCATATTCATCCTGCATCTTTACTCTATTTATTAAAGAACCTAAATAGTGACCAATGTGAAGTCTACCAGTAGGTCTATCACCTGTTAACATTATTTGTTTATTATTCATATTAATACTCTCCTTTATTTAATAATTATATTTTTCTTAAAAATTAAATAAAAGGCGCCATCGTTTTTCATTACTTAATAACATTTATATAAACCTCTCATGCATAAATATTCTATATTATACCTCATTTGCAAAGATTTTACAATACCCATCTTCTTTGTCAAATTCTGTATAATTTTTTAATTCTATTTCTACTTTACTATATGAAAACATCTTTAAATCTGAGTAATTCAATAACATTTTATTTTACAAAAGTTATTCAAAAAATTTACATTAAAATTCTCTACATTTTTAAAGCTTTCTCATAATCTTCTCTTCCAAAATTAATATTAGGTATAATTTCATTATTATTAAACATCTCAATAAATTCATCTATTGTTACCCATTTAAATTCAGTTGACTCACCATCTGGGAAAGTAATTTCTTCTTCCTTTATATCTCTTCTAAAAAGCCACATATCCTTAATATCAGCAACTTCTTTATCTCTAACAATCTCTTTTAAAAGTACCGCTTCTTTTTCTGAAAACTCAACGCCTATTTCTTCTTTAAGCTCTCTTATCATCCCTTGTATACTCGTTTCACCTTTAAGAATAGAACCGCCATTGCATTCCCATAATCCGCCATGTCTCTTATGTTCAGCTCTTTTTGTTATTAAAATCTCGCCCTTACTATTTATAATAATCCCTGTCACAACTATATGATATTCACCTTTCTTAAACTTGTATACACCTCTTTCTGCAACTATACCAGTCTTATTTTTCTTAGCATCATAAATATCCCAAAACTCTCCCATTTACTCCTCCTTCTATTTTATTTTTCTCTTCTCCAATCACACAATAATATTTTACAATATAAAAATAAAGACTTCAATAATCTCTGGTTTGCATTTTATGTAAACGCATGCTATAATATATTTGCATAAAATTTTTTAGGAGGTGGCTCTATGAGCAAACATCATGATACTTGTAATTGTGCAGAAAAATGCGCAGAATGCAAATGCAACCCGTCCACCAAAGATGATTTCAAACCTTACTTTGGAAGTTATCCATTTGACCTGGAAGAAAGAATCAGTGATTTCATTGACTCCCAGCCAAGGATTAGATCTTCAAAGCAGGAAGTATAATACAATCATCTTTAACTTAAGGAGGTAAACTATATGGCAAAAGCAATAGAAAGGCTCGAAATTGATGAGTTACGGGATAAGTTAACAGCTTTCCTTAACAAAGTCGGAATATCCGGCAGTGCAGATGTAAATTTGAATAATGAAGATGATTACTATACAGTAAAAATCGGAAAACATACCTTTATTGGCTTTTATCCACAAGAAAATAACATCATCTTTACACTGCAAATTGTAAACTCAAGCAAAGAACTTCCAACCGGCATAGAAGTTGACTACATTGAAGCATTTGTTTTCACTGTAAAAGACTTCATTCCTTCAGAATTCATCATCTACCAATGCCCACAGTCACAGACATACTACATCAATGATGGTGAAAAATTCAAAAAAGGAATGCTACTTTACGAAACCGCTTGCCCATTCTCAGGTGGAGTATCCACAATGGAATTTGCCAAGCCAGTTTTTGAATCAGAACTCATTGATTTTGATTTACTGAAAGAATTTTAAAGCCCATATAGGCACATACCTATAACAAAAACTCTCCATGGCCTAATCAGCCGTGGAGAGTTTTCCTTTTATAACTTAGATTTTAATTTTCCCTTCATCTCAGGTCAATATAAAATTTAAACTTCTCAACTTAGTTCAGTAAATTAGAACTTAATCTTTTCCTCAACCTAAATCCGTATAATTAAAATTTAATTTTATCAGAAATCCAAGCTTCAAGTTCATCAATTTTAACTCTAACTTGTTCCATTGTATCTCTATCTCTTATAGTTACTGATTCATCTTCTAATGTATCAAAATCAACAGTTATACAATATGGTGTTCCTATTTCATCTTCTCTTCTATATCTCTTTCCTATACTTCCAGCTTCATCGTAATCACACATAAATGATTTAGCCAATCTTGAATAAACTTCTTGAGCTTTATCACTTAATTTCTTAGATAAAGGTAATACAGCAACTTTGTAAGGAGCCAATGCTGGATGTAATTTTAATACAGTTCTAACATCACCTTCAGCAACCTCCTCTTCCTCATAGCTATTACATAAGAAAGCAAGTAAAACTCTATCAGCCCCCAAAGATGGTTCAATAACATATGGTACATATTTTTCATTTGTTTCTGGATCTTGATATGATAAATCTTGTTTTGAATGATTCATATGTTGAGTCAAATCATAATCAGTTCTATCAGCAATTCCCCATAATTCACCCCATCCAAATGGGAAAGCAAATTCAATATCTGTTGTTGCTTTACTATAGAATACTAATTCCTCTGGAGAATGATCTCTTAATCTGATATTTTCTTTTTTCATACCTAAATTTAATAACCAGTTCTCACAATAATCTTTCCAATATTTATGCCATTCTAAATCCGTTCCTGGTTTACAGAAAAATTCAAGTTCCATTTGCTCAAATTCACGAGTTCTAAATATATAATTTCCTGGTGTAATTTCATTTCTAAAAGCTTTACCAATTTGAGCAATACCCATTGGAATCTTTTTACGAGATGTACGTAATACACTCTTAAAATCAACAAATATACCTTGTGCAGTTTCTGGTCTTAAATATACAGTTGATGTTGAATCCTCTGTAACACCCTGAAATGTTTTAAACATTAAATTGAATTTACGAATATCAGTGAAATTAGTTTTTCCGCATTTTGGACATGGAATTTGATTCTCATTAATAAAATCTATTAATTGTTTATCAGTCATTCCATCAGCAATCATATCCTTACCTTGATCATGAGCCCATTCTTCAATTAATTTATCAGCTCTATGTCTTGTTTTACACTCTTTACAATCTATTAATGGATCTGAAAATCCACCAACATGTCCTGATGCTACCCAAGTTTCTGGATTCATTAAAATTGCAGCATCTAATCCAACTATATTAGGTTGTTCTTGAATAAATTTCTTTCTCCAAGCAGCCTTAATATTATTTTTTAATTCATTTCCTAAAGGTCCGTAATCCCAAGTATTAGCCAAACCTCCATAGATTTCTGAGCCAGGATAGATATATCCTCTACTCTTACATAAACTTACTAATTTGTCCATTGATTCTACCATTTTATCAATTCCTCCTTCTTTTTATTTTGAACTATAGATACTCCTTCTTTCTTTTTAATAAATTCCATTATTTCGCAAGTCACATATAACGACACAAAATGATGAAAACTTATACTAACTTTCGAATGAGTTTTATTATTTTGCTAGGCACATGAGTTTTTATATTCCGAGGCGTACGCTGGTACGTCGCAGGAATTAAAAACAAAATGTAACAACACAAAATGATGAAAACTTATACTAACTTTCGAATGAGTTTTATTATTTTGCTAGACACATGAGTTTTTATATTCCGAGGCGTACGCTGGTACGTCGCAGGAATTAAAAACAAAATGTAACAACACAAAATGATGAAAACTTATACTAACTTTCGAATGAGTTTTATTATTTTGCTAGACACATGAGTTTTTATATTCCGAGGCGTACGCTGGTACGTCGCAGGAATAAAAAACAAAATGTAACAACGCAAAATGATGAAAATCATTCGAAAGAAACAAAAAGGAGTCATCTACAGCCCCACATCAGGGACGAAAGATAACTCCGCGGTTCCACCCTATTTGATTTGCCAAAAGCAAATCCACCTTAATTTCAAACATGCTCCAAAGCTCCAATCCACACACACCAACACCAGATCTCACCATCCTGGCTCTCTTTAGATAAGAAAATGCATGTACCCTCTTCATCAACGCACTATTAATATGGTTCTATTTTAAACTCTTTTTCCATCAATGTCAATATTTTCTATGTATTATTATATAAAAAATGCCCCCCATGGGGGGACATCACTGCAAATAGGTAAAAATATTGATTTTAAAAAAATAATTCAATACCAAACCCAAAACGCCTGTCGCAACAACAATCGCAACGGCGTAGCCTATAAGCCGTATGATCACATTCGAATCATTAAACATGTTGCTCACTACTTTCAACAAGAAACTGCAAAAAATTGCAATTACAATGATGAAATAAATATCCATCATATCCATAGTTGTTATACCTCCTAGGCTTTTTAAAATAAGTTTACAGTTATCCTTAGTATACTACATAATTAGCATATTCGCAACATTTGAACTCTAATTCATTACATATATTTTGGTTAAACACACTTATCTTGGTATTTTATCACTTATAGCATATCTTCTAATATAGTACTTCATTTTTTTAACACTTTTTATTACACATTCTAACTTTTCTCTATTCTATCAGATTTTCATTGAAAATATTATGTAAATATGATATATTATTTATATCTTACTATTGAAAGGAGTGTTACATTATGGGTAAAGACAATGTTATAAGTTTTGATAGTAAACGGAACAATAAGAAAAGTACCAATCCAAGTAACATGTCAGATATCAATCAGCAAGCTAAAGAAATTTTTGAACGATCATCAATGATTCCACTTGGGACAATCTTTCTTGACCTTTATATGGATGAAGATTACACCGGAATGAGCATGTATCCTTCATATCGATTACTTGCTGATATGGATGATGACCTTGTTGATCAAATTGGTGATATGTTGAAATCAAATTTTTCCGATTGCATTGATAAACTTCTCCAAGGTTTCAAAGAAAACAGAAAAAACTAATTAACACTTCTATTACCAATACTTTTATTGGTAGCAAAGGGCTTCTTCTCAAAAGACGCCCTTTTTTATATATGAAAAAACTGTTAAACAAAATATTTTCCTTTGTCAACAGTCTAAAAAATATAATCCATATAAAAAACAATACATTCTATTAATTAATTTTCTCCATAATTTCTTCTAATGAAATTGGTCCTTCCCTCAAAATTTTTATTTCATCAGAAGTACAATCTACTATTGTACTCGCTCTACCAAATGACACATTTCCTTCCATCATTCCATCTAATATTGGACATACTTTAGCTATTTCATCTAAATTAGTACATGGTGGTTCCCCGCTTTTATTTGCACTACTCATAAAAACAGGACTTCCAGTTTTCCTTATTAATTCTTCTAAAGCCTTTGAAGTCGCCATTCTAACAGCAATTGTTGCTTCGCCATTATTAACATATTCAGGCACTTCTGGCCTTTTCTTCAATATTATAGTAATTGGTCCTGGCATAAAATTATGAATAATTTTTTCAGCTATTTCATCTACTATAGCAATACTTTTTATTTGCTCTTCATCTGAACACATAATCGGAAATAATTTCGTAGAAGGTCTATTTTTTATTTTTGCCAAATTAGCTTTAGCCTGAATTGAATTCATACGCGCACATACACCATATACTGTATCTGTTGGAACACTAATCGCTCCATCCTTTTTTAATATCTCAGCCAATTCATCTATTTCATTTTGTTTATATATTTTCATGCATGTCACTCCTTTATCTTTAGCATTTTACCACACATTCCACATATCTTCAATATATCTTTATTTATTCAATAGATGATGCTTCTCTTATCTACAATCAAATTTTCTTAAAATATAGATTTTAATTTTTTTACTAATCCTTTTTCTTTAATGTTTTAAATTTTTATTTATATTTATTTTAGTTTTATAAAAAATGCTAAATAATATTTTTCTTTAAAATTTCTTTAATCAACTAGTCTAAAGGTCTTGCCGTTTCCATTTTATGTCTTTTGTAATTTTATGTTTACTGTTTTACATATTCAAATCCATAATTTAGTAACTGTGGATAATGTGGATAACTTTGTGAATAACTAATATCATCGATTTTTTTCGACATACTTATTCACATCGCCCTGTGGGTATATTTTTTTATTTTTTAAATATATTTTATTTTTATTTTTTATGTGTACAGTATGTTTGTTCGTAGCTATTTTCTCTTTGTTTTATCCAAATTAAATTACAAGCATTTTTTCCTGTTTATTACTGTTTTTTCAAAATTGACAAAGCAATAACTTTATTTTCTATATTACTGTTTTTTAATTTTATTTTATTTTTCGCTATATTATTTTGTTTACATGATATAGCTATATTAAAATTTTCAATTGGGGAGGTTTTCATATGAAGAAAAAAATTGAAATTCTTATAATAGCAACCGTACTACTTGCCAGCATCACAGCCACACTCGTATATGCTTCTGTTTCTTCTTCATCCGAAGTTGAAACTATAAAAACAGTTAGTACAGCTAGCATATCTAAAAGCTCTGAAATTTTTGAAAAATTAGACACAAACTCAGACAACGTAAATTCAAAAGTAGTTTACGACGAATTGAAAAAAGAAAATTTATATGAGTTTGAAAATGCAAAATATTTTGTAAACATGAATACTAAAAACGAATTAGTAGGTATCTATAGCAAAACTGTTACTACTACTCAAACAACATCAAATGTAAATACTTCAAGTGCAAAAGAATACGTTTTAAATAAATATACTGAATTAAACTTACCTGCTGAATATGAATTAACATATTTAGAAAAATTTGATGATCTTATTTGGCAAGCAAACTTTGAAAAAAATTATAATGGAATATATAACAAATATGAATCTGTAAAAATGTTTTTCATTCCAGATTCTGATGAAATCGTTGCTTTAACAGTATTCAATGAAAGCGCAGCATCAAGTGCTGTAACTGTTAGCAAAGAAGATGCTGAAACAACAGCAGCTAAAAATTTAGGAATCGATTCATCTAACATAAAATCTGCAACTTTATCTATGGAAAAAGCCAACAAATTTTATGATAATTCAAATTCAGATACAACAGTTCATTCTACTTGGGTAATCCAATCATCTGATGATACTATTGTTTATGTAGATGCAGAAAACAATAATGTAATTGGAGGTGACCACATAAATGAATAAAAAATTAATTTCAATAGTTTCAATTGTTTTACTTATTCTTATAGTTTTAACTTCAACATGTCATGCCTCAGCAAGTGCCAAAGTTTTTACAAATAGTCAAAGTGGATATTATAATAATTGTGGTACTTATGCAGTAAATGGTCTAGGAAAATTAGGATACTCTTGTACTTCTAGTATGGGAGCAATAACAAAAGATTCAATGCTTCAATGGATTGGAAACACAGGTAATGGTTATGCAATGTATGTTCATACATTTGGTGGAGATGGATATTTTAATGATTATTATGGAAACTCTATAAATAGTTCTATGATTTCTGGAAACTGGGATTTTGTATATATAGATTCAGCTTATAGCGCAGCATCTGCAACACTTGCAAATGCATTTCATACAACAGGTTATTCTAATAGATGTTTTTTAGGATGGTCTGGTAATGTATCTACTAGTAATTCAGAAACATTTAATTATTACTTTTGGCTAACATATATTGGAACAGGTGCAGTCAGAAATGCGGCTATAAATGCAGCAGCACGTGTACCTGGCTCTGGAACAACACCTATCAGATTATATGGTAGTACAACATATACAGGAGCAGCTAGATAATAGCTACTCCTTTTCAAAATTAAACATATTCTCACTAAATAAAAATTCTCCAGTATTAGCATCTATATAATAACTTACGTTCTTGTTGTATATTTTCCAAACTTTTTTAATATTCATTTTTTCTCTATTTAACATATTTTCTCTTGAATTTTCATACAATATGCTCTCATTTAACTCATCTGTATTTCTACTATTTATTACTCCAACATTCTCTATTGCTAATTCAACATCATCAGCTGAAACCTCTATACCATTATCCTTCAAAATCTTTATAGCCTCTTCTTTTGAAACAAGAATTTCTTTATCTTCATACTCATAATATACAGAACTAATATTTAAAACTCTGTTATTCCTTATAATAACTGTAGTACTTTGATATTTATTAAATATATTGCCATACTTTTTAGCGTATTCTACAATTCTATTTCCATCAACAATTTCATCTGACATTATTTCATAGCCATTTTTTACATTTAATTTATTCAATAAATTTTCACTAAATTCAATTGTTGAAACTGAACCATTCAAATCAGAATAATTAATAAGTCTTCCCCTTTGAGCATCCACATCAATTAATATATTATCATTTTTATATTCCCAACAAACTTCATCAGACTTATAATCTCTAAACAAATGCAAATCATCTTGATTTACAATTACATTAATACCCAACACCTGCAAATCCTCATTAATCTTCATACATGCTCTTTCCTTAGAAATAACATCCTCTGCTTGCTCTTGAATATCTTGTTTAGTATCAGCAATCGTGAAAGTATTCTTATAATGACTACTTTGATAAGCTCTCCATGTTGCATATGTAAACCCACCAATCGCACCAACACAAACACAAGAAATAACAATCATCTTTAAAGCTTTCTTGAATCCATATTCTCTTGCGACCTCTGGATATCTCTTCGCAATTTTCTTTCTCAAATTACTCCTTGCTCTAAACAACAATGATTTAACACTCAAATCAGATTTATTAAGAAGTCGTTCAACATCTTTGTATAACATATGCTTAATACACACAAGAATAAACACTTCTCTTTGATCTGGTGGTAATTCATTTAGCAACTCCTCTATATTATACTCGCCCTCAAATTTATCATAAACAGCAAAAACTTTATCATCAGATGCAATATCATAATCTAAATGAACCTTTTCTGCCCTTTGCTCTCTTGAAATATTCTTTCTAGAATACTCTGCAATAACCTGATTTGCATTACTCAATAAAAAATTATAAAACGTACTTTGATTTTCATCATATAACCCAATATTCTTATAAAGTTTCGTAAATATTTCTTGAACTAAATCTTCTGCTTCAGATTTATTTTTAATTTTATAAAATACATAGCTAAATAATTTTTCTTTATATTTTTCATAAACATATCTAAATCCATCATTATCTCCATCTTTTAGCTCTTTAATTAAACTATGTTCCTCCACTTTTTTCTACTCCTAAAAATTTTTTTTATTTTTTGCGCAACTTTTTGCAAAATCATATCGTTAATATATATGTAAGGATTTTTTATGATTACGTTTTTTATATTATATGAGAATTTTGAATATGTAAATAAAGTTGTAACAAAAATCAATGCTGAATGTCCAAATGCCGTGTGCATTGGAATCACAAATAAGGTTAACAAAAACAGCATTATTTTCTGTAAAAATGAACAACCTAACGTAATAATTGGTAGTGTTGCTTCCATAGAAACTATCAATACAAATTTAAATTACGAACATATATCAATTCCAATTCTCACTGAAAACATTGAAATCATAAAAAAAATAAGTAATCAATTAAAATCTCTTTCGCAAAACTGCTTGTATTCACATAAGTTAGATTTAGCAAATTATAAAAAAAGAATTATGAATTGCTTAATCAATTTAAATTTTAATCCCAATCTGTGTGGAACTAGATACATATTAGATTGTATCGTGTTTTCACACGAAAATCCATACTCATGTCTGAATACAACTACCTTAAAAAAATATTTTAAACAACTAGCGATAAAATACTCGTCAAATGAAGCTGCCATTTCTTATAACATTCGAACAGCTATCGAGGATATGCATAAGTCAGCACCTTCAAATTTAAGGAAGCATAACTTTGGAAATGATGACTATATCACATATCTAATGATAATAAATCGCTTAAAACTTCTATAATAAAGCTTTATGTAATTTTCTATTTACTGTATATTCACTAAATAGGTTATTTACCCAATCAATATTACATTTAGCTTTATTACATAGTCGTTTAGTATGTTTTCATATTAGACGGAAAAAACTCTCAGGGCTCACGCCTTGAGAGTTTTTAATTTTGAATCAGAAAAAATTATTTATTAACAATATCTGCCGTATAAAACGGTATCGCCTTCCAGTTCGAACTCCATGTTCGTTGGAAACACCTCCTCGACATCGTCCTCCTGATTCAGAGACTTTAACAAATAGCTATAAAATGCATCATCAGGTGCTGTGGTTGAAATTTTCATGCTCTTGGGCTTCAGTCGCATCCACTTTTTAAGAAATAAAAATGCACTACCAGAATCAGGTACCAACTGCTCCAGCGCCTCCTTAGCAAGAAAAGAAATCAACTGTGGTTCTCCTGAAAGTCGAACTGTCTTTTCCGCTGAAGGAATCATCACTGAACTGTTTAAGTAAATCTGATACGTTCTCCCAATCATTGTTGAAAAAAAATCAATCAGTTCATCCCGGTTTGGAAACTCAACCTTCTCATTAGCTGATAACTCACTCATATATGTTGCAAATTTTGTTCTCTCCATGCTGCTTGCCTCCTATAAACTTTTTATAACATAATTATACTCTGTTTTTTCATTGTCGTCAATTATGTCAACTTTTTTATAATAAAAAAGAAACTATACATATTAAATTTTTAAATCACCGCGCAGGGACCAAACGGACGAAGTGAGTTCAATTGAAGCATTTTACGTCGAAAATAAAAATTTAAATCGTTAAGAAAATATTATATTGATTTTTGAGTGACGCGCAGTTTGAAAGTTTTTCCCTAACCTACTAAACGAAGTTTAGTAGGTGGGAAAATATTTTAGCAAGGAACTAAAAATCAATATAATATTTTCTTTTTCTATAATTAATACTAGTCGAAAATAAAAATTTAATATGTATAGTTTCTTTACACCACAAAAAAAGCTGTGCCATAAAAGCACAGCTTAAAAAACAATTATTTCTTTATAGCTAAAATCTTATATTTCATAACACCAGCAGGAGCATCTACAGAAACCACTTGACCCTTTTTAGCACCAAGTAATGCAGCACCCATTGGTGATTCATTAGAAATCTTATTTTGAGCAAGATCAACCTCAGTTGAACCAACAATTGTATATTGAACATCCTCATCAAATTCTTCATCATGAACAGTTACAATATTTCCTATTTGAACTGTCTTTGTATCGATTTCAGATTCATCAATTATTCTAGCAAATCTAATTTTATTTTCTAACTCAGCAATCTTATTTTCATTAGCAGCTTGAGCACTCTTTGCTTCATCATATTCAGAATTTTCTGATAAATCACCAAAACCTAATGCAACTTTAATACGTTCTGCAATTTCAGTTCTTTTCTCAGTTTTTAAATATTCTAACTCGTTTTCTAAATTATCATATCCTTCTTGTGTTAATAATATTTCTCTATTTTCTTCCATATTATCAGTCTCCTCTCTAAAAGATATTAACGCCATTTATAATAGTATTAATTTCACAATTTGTCAAGGTTTTTTAAACAAATTCTTCACATTTTAATACCAATCTTTTGTTTTTTACATTTGTACAAGTAATCAATGTGACTTGCCTTTTATCATTAGTATTTTGCTCTAAGCATGAAACATCATTTGCTGATATCTCCTTCTTTTCTGTAACACTATAAACCCTTTTCATGCCATCCTTTTCCTTTATATAAACAACATCATCTTTAGAAAGATCTCCAAGCTTGCTAAAAAATTTATCATTTTCGTAATTATGTCCAATTATTGAACAATTTCCCTTTTCATTTAAGCCAACACCCGCCAACTTAGTAGGTGCAATTTTTAAATACTCAGCAGTTGTAGTTGATATTACAGGATAAGAAACACCTATCTTAGGAATTTCAATTGTTCCAAGCACTAAATTATCATCAACTTGCTTTTCATCAGAATTTTCCTCTGGAATTCTACTAATTCCATATTCATCATTCTCTTCTTCAATAGCATTGTACTGTTCATACACTTCTGCATATGTTTCTTGATCATAATCTGTTGTAGACTTTTGAAACACATTAATTATTTTTAAACAAATTAAAACAATTAATATTAAAACAATATATATTGCACACTTTTCTAACTTTCCCATTTCTTCATCTCTTTATTTCTTTGATTTTACATTATAAATTGAAAAAGCAACAATTACAGCAACAGCAACAAAAGCTATAATTCTAAAGAAATTTATAACTCCTTGATTATTTCCTGCGTTAGGAATTCTTGTTACATTTGAAGTAAACTCTTTTACAGCAGTATTTGCTACTTTATTTGTTGTATTATTTGTTACGTTATTTGATGCTTTATTAGTACTATCATAACTTATAGAATTTAAATCTGATAAATCAACTTTATACATTTGTGTATTAATAGTTCCAATATAAGAATCATTTGCATCTTTCTCTATTTTTACGCCATATGCAACATAAGTGTCTTCACCTTTATCAACTTTTTCTGTGAATTTTTTCCAAAATGTTTCTACAGCATTATCTCCAGTCTCTCCAGTAATAGCATCTATTCTTACTCCATTTTCATTTCCAATTTCAGCACATGCTGCCCACATATTCTTTAATAACTTTTTACCTAATTCATCTGAAGCACCTTTTAATGTAATTTTACAAGTAGAACCATCAAAAACAAATGTATTCTCATAGCTTTCTGTTCCCATTCCTACTTTTACATCTATTCCAGACTTTTCATTTGGTACAGCAGTAATTTCATAGCTCATATTATTTTTTAAATCTTCAATCTCTTTTTGTGCTAAAAATTTAGTACATAAATCCTGTCTTGTTACAGCCATTGCAGATGATGCTAACATACTTAAAACTATTAAAAATGCAAGAGCAATAACACACAATTTTATTCCTTTGTTTTCTTTCATCTTTATCTTCCTTTCTTAGTAAAATTTTATCCTTATTTCACATATCTATAATAACAAAAAAGCAACACAATAGTCTATAAAATTTATGTTACGTTTTATTTACATTCTAAATTCATTAAATTCAATTTTTCCATTGTTTCCAATGAAATATTTAATATATATTCCATCTCGCTTAAAAATTCTTTTAACATTCTCATATGACGTTTTATAATATAAAAAACTCTCATATAAAATCTCTTCATTAAAATGCTTATACACTTTCGCAATCTCTTCATATTTATATGGAACTTTTAATTTAACAAATCTAATTGTCACACCGTCATTTCTAATAAATTTTTCCTTATTTAATTGAATTAAAACAGCCTTATTATTCATCTTACATTTTTGCAATTTCTTCTGATTAAAATCAAAATTGAAAATCAAATCAGACCTAACACAGCTTTTTTCCTTATTAGTAGAAACATTAATTATAATCCCATATTCATCTATCATCTTTTTCTCAAGTACTCTAAAAGCAAGCACATCATCAGTAATTATATTTAAAATTTTACACTCCCTCGCAAATTCAACAGCATTTTGATTACACAATTCAGTTGGATTATTAACTAAAATTGAAACTTCCAAATCACTTTTCTTAACATTTTTTACATATGCAATTTTATTGAAAATATCATAAGGTAAAAACTTAAACAACCAACTTCCATCTAATATTTCAATTTCCTTTTCCCTAAGCCACTTTATAAACCTTTCGTTTTTTAACAACAAATCAGCACAAACAACAGTCTTTATATCAAGTTCAAACAATTTCTCATATAAATTATTTAACATCTTTTCATTTATAACATCATTTTCTTCAGCAATTAAAGTAAAAAAATTATCATTTCTTTTTATAAAGCCGAAATAATTACATATTCTATAAATACACCAACTAAGCCATTTGGGGAGTTTTCTCGTTGTTACTTCAACATAACTATCTAAATAATCAATATAAACAATACTTTTATTTTCCACAAAAAATCACCTTCATAATTTGTATGAAGGTGATTTAAACTTATTCTATTTTCTCTCATTAATTTTTATATGAATTTCATCTAATTGTTTTTGAGTAACTCTTGCGGGTGCTCCCATTAATAAATCTTGAGCCTTTGCATTCATTGGGAATGCTTGTATCTCTCTAATTGTTTCTTCACCAGCAAGTAGCATTATAATTCTATCAATTCCAGGTGCAATTCCAGCATGTGGTGGAGCTCCATAATGAAATGCATTATATAAAGCTGAGAATTTTTCTAATATAGTCTCTTCTTTATAACCAGCAATTTCAAAAGCTTTAATCATTATCTCAGGTGAATGATTTCTAACAGCACCTGAAGCAAGCTCTATACCATTTCCAACAATATCATATTGATATGCTAAAATATCTAAAGGCTCTTTAGTTTCTAGTGCTTCCATTCCACCTTGAGGCATTGAAAATGGGTTATGACAAAATTCAATTTTACCATTATCAACTCTCTCATACATTGGGAAATCAACAATCCAGCAGAATTTATAAACAGAATCATCAATTAAACCTAATGTTTTTCCCAATTCATCACGAATTTGTCCACCAAGTTTCGAAACAACAGGCTCATGCTCGGCAATAAAGAATATTGCATCACCAGCATTGGTATTTGTTTTTGTAAGCAATGCTTCTCTAGATTCATCATCAATAAACTTAGCAATAGGACCTTGTAAAGATCTATCATCTCCAACCTTAAGCCAAGCCAATCCCTTTGCTTTACATTCTTTTATAGCAAAATCTGTCATATTCTCGAACCAAGTACGAGGTTGACTTGCACCATTTGGTACAGAAATAATTCTAACAATCTTTCCATTAAATACTTTCAAATCTATTTTTTCAAAAATATCAGATACATCTTGAATTACAAGTGGATTTCTTAAATCTGGTTTATCAGAACCATATTTAAGCATAGCCTCTCTATATGGAATTCTTGGAAATGGATACTCAGCAATTTTTTTATCTGAAAATTCCTTAAACACGTTATAAACAACTTCTTCCATAACAGCAAAAACATCTTCTTGAGTTGCAAAAGCCATTTCCATATCTAATTGATAAAATTCACCTGGAGTTCTATCAGCTCTAGCATCTTCATCTCTAAAACATGGAGCAATTTGGAAATATTTATCAATTCCAGCAACCATCAATAATTGTTTAAATTGTTGTGGAGCTTGAGGAAGCGCATAGAACTTACCTGGATAAATTCTACTTGGAACTAAATAATCTCTAGCACCTTCAGGAGATGAACTTGTAAGAATTGGAGTTTGAACCTCCAAGAAATCTTTCTTAACCATTTGCTCTCTCATAAATTGAATAACCTTAGCTCTCAATATTAAATTATTTTTTAACTTCTCATTTCTTAAATCTAAGAATCTATATTGTAATCTTAAATCCTCACGAACATCCCTACTAGACTCAATTTCAAAAGGTAACTGTTTAGTTCTCTTACCCAAAATTTCAATTTTTTCAGCAAATAGTTCAACCAAACCAGTATCCAATTTTTCATTAATAGTATCCTCTGATCTAAGTCTAACAATTCCCTCAACAGAAATAGTAGACTCAATAGGAATTCTAGTTGCGAAATCAACTAACTCTTCATTACCAGAAGCAACGATCTGAGTAATACCATATTGATCACGCAAATCAATAAAAATTACACCACCCAAATCTCTAATAGTTTGAATCCAACCAGCAAGCTTAATATGCTCACCAACATTTTTCTCTCTAATAGTATTGCAAGTATAAGTTCTGTACTCGTTCATATTCTCCACCCTTTCAAATTTATATATATTTTATATTTAACGATTTTTTTAGGAAATATCTTCAACACGATGAATTGAAATAATATTCTCTATTCAAGATTGCTCCAAATACTAGGCAAAAGTAAATTTAAAAGCAAGGGAGCGTATGCGGATACGTGACCGCATTTAAATTAACTTTTAACGACGTAATTGGGCAATATCTTCAATTCATCAAAAAAAGCCTTCGCCCTTGGACTATACACCAAGGGACGAAAGCTTAACCTTCCGTGGTACCACCCTAATTGAAAATAAAATTTCCCACTCCATAAAAAATGCTCCAACATGTTTCACAATCACTTCAACCAAAATTACTCTCAGCCACGGTAATTCTCTCTTTCTAGTCTTCTATCACAATTGCTTTGTGTCATCAACGCACAAAATATTCAAATTAAAATCTATTTTACTCAGTTTTCCCAACTTTGTCAATAGTTATTCTAAAATTAATATGTAAACCAAAGTCCACTATCTTTCAATTCATTTATCTTCTTTTCATGCTCAGCATTAGTTTTTGAAAAATAAACCTTACCATTTTTATCAGCAACAAAGAATAAATTATCAGTATCATCATGCTCTAAAATAGCCTTAATTGAAGACTCGCTAACCATACAAATAGGGCCAACAGGAATCTTACCATTCATTGTTGTAGAACGAGTATTATATGGATTTTTCGTTGCAAGCTCATTCGCTGTTAAATCCCTCTCACTCATATCTATTTTTAAAGCATAATATGTTGTAACATCGCTTTGCAATGCCATATTTTTATTTAATCTATTAATAAATACAGCAGCAACACCTGCTCTATCCTCTTCGTTCTTAGCCTCAAGCTCAACTACAGATGCTAGAGATAAAATCTCATGAACTGAATAATCACTCTTTTTAATTTCATCCTTATAAGGTGTTAAAACAGTATCCATTTTATCTAACATTTTTTCAAATATAGTTTTAACATCAACATCTTTATTTTCAAAAATATATGTATCAGGATATAAATAACCTTCTAATGAATAATAAATATCTTTATTCTTAATATCATCATCAATAAACCAATATTTTTCTATTAACGTATCTAAGTACTCTTCATCAGATAATAATTCATAAACCTGATTTTCAAAATTATTTGTTTTTTCAGCTATTGTTGAAACAATCCATCTCATGTTTTTCCCCTCTGGAAAAGTAATTGTAACTGTCTCATCAACAATATTTCCCTTCTCCAATTGAGCAATTATATCAGCAACAGACATATTCTTGTCCAATTCATACTTTCCAGCTTGCATTGCAGTTCTCTTATTTAACTTACAATAAATCTTAAATGCATCAGCATTTTTTATTAAACCACTCTCTTCAAGTTGAGATGCAATTTTTGAAATACCACTTCCACCTACAATTTCAACTACAACTTTTTCGCTGTTTGATTGAACTGGTTTAATTTCAGACTCATACCAAAAGTTAATTCCCAATCCAGCAACAATAACAATTATTAGCAATAGAAATATTACCATTCCAATTCCTATTTTTCCACTCTCTCTTTTTTCCATAACTCCTCCTATACAACTACATTTGCAATATCTTTTACAATGTCAGCATCAAAACCTGGTTGATTAACCACTACTAAAAAACATCCATTAGAATTAACATATGCCTTTAATTCTTTTAAAAATCTATAATAATTATCATTATTAGAAATAGATGTAATATTCATTTTTATACCAATATTTTTTGAAGCAAGTTCTTTATTAGTTGTAATTTCTTTAGCAACTTTTGAATTAATTTCTTTTATCAATTCTGTTCTTGTCTCATAATCAACTATTTTATCATTAAAATTCTCATATGTAGAATCATTTATCTCAATTACAATATCATTTTTTAAATCAAAATTTGTAAAATCTTGAACAGAAAGCTCTAAATTATCCCTTTCTTGAGCAAAATCAATTAACTTTGATTTCTTTATATAGCCAACTTGATAATCCTTTGTTTTAACCTTTACCCATTTTTGATTTACATCACCAAGTATAGTAACTTTATCTCCCTGTGCCAATTTCTCAACAGTTTTAGATATACCAGTCATTTTATACTTTAACTTCGTTTCCCTGTTTACAACAGCCACATTTTTTTCTTCATCTAACTTATCAATATTCAATCTATTTTTATCTTTTATATACTCAACATCAATATTATAAACATCTGTTAACTCTGAAATTGGGAAATAAAATACACCATCTCTTGAAATAACACTACCTTTAATTTTTGTAAATGTACTATTTACATACATATTATTTTTTCCTTCTGTAATCTCCAATATTTTATTTTGTGAAATTGATATATATCTTCTCAAATTACTTTCATCTTTTTCATAATATAATTCTTTATCAAAATATTTTTTCATATCATCTTCTGAAAAATAAACTACATTATTCTCATCAACATAAACATCATGAACTAGTTCAGCATTTGTATCATTTTGAATCATAACAATTAACTTAGAATTATCATCTTTTTTAAAGTATGCCGCATATCTCAAGATGTTTAAAACAATAACCAATAAAATAGCTACTATAACTAATTTGCTCAATAAACTATTTTTTCTAATTCTTAACTTCATTTTCTTTTTGCTTTTTCTACTCATTTATTTATCTCTTTCTCAGATTTCTTAAAAAACCTGTCACAATTTGTCTTTTATATTTATATCATAAAAATATCTTTTATTAAATACTAATTAATAAAAATATTGTTTTTTTTGAAAAAAAGCTTTATTTCTAGGCATTTCTGTGCTATAATTGTAATGTAACTATGGAAAAAATTACATTTAAAATAAATATTATATAAATTTAGGGAGGAAAATATGAAAATTTTTCTATTAATATTAGTTGTATTATTAATCGTAATACTAGTAAAATCAATCAAAGTAGTTAGACAATCTGAAGTGTATATAATTGAAAGATTAGGTAAATTTCACAAAGCAGCAGATGCAGGTTTAACAATTATTATACCTTTTATAGATCAAGTAAGATCAGTTGTAAGTTTGAAACAACAAACTATGGATGTTCAACCACAAGAAGTTATAACATCTGATAACGTTACAATAACAATCGACACAGTTGTATTCTATAAAGTTATAGATCCTGCAAAAGCAGTATACGAAATCCAATCTTTGAAAAAAGGTATTGAATACCTATCAATCACAACAATTCGTGATATCGTTGGTAAAATGGAATTAGATGAAACATTTAGTTCAAGAGATGCAATAAACGAAAAATTAAAAGAAATCCTTGATGAAGCAACTTTCCAATGGGGATGTAGAATAGACAGAGTTGAAATTAAAGATATTACTCCTCCACCAGATATTAAAGATGCAATGGAAAAACAAATGAACGCAGAAAGAAATAAAAGAGCTTTAATCCTTCAAGCTGAAGGTGAAAGACAATCTGCAATCACACTTGCTGAAGGTAGAAAAGAAGCTGCCATCTTAGATGCAGAAGCAGACAGAGAAGCTAAAATCAGAAGAGCTACTGGTGAAGCTGATGCAATCAAACAAGTAGCTGCAGCAAAAGCAAAAGAAATTCAAATGGTTTATGATGCAATTAAAGAAGCAAACCCAGATGATAAACTTGTTCAATTAAAATCATTAGAAGCTCTTGAAGAAGTTGCAAAAGGTGATGCAAATAAAATATTCATTCCATTCGAAGCAACATCTGCTCTTAGCAGTTTAGGTTCTATAAAAGATGTAATGTCAGATGACAAGAAATCTAAAAAAAGAAAAAATACAGCTCGTGACGAAGCTGAAAGAATTGTAGAACAAATGCACAATGATGAAAATTAATTAAAATATATCATATAGCGGACTTTAAAAAGTCCGCTATTATTTTTTTATTAACACCTATAAAACTCCTACTCCTGTATTTATATTAATTTATTCTAACAATAATCTTATTTGGATTAAATATCATACCAATCTATTTTTAATATTTTCAACTAAATAACAACATTATTTTTTACTTAAATACACTTCAACCATACCGTAATTCTCAAAACATACTGCAAATACTTTCAACAAATTATCATTACTTTTTTCCTAAAATATCTGTAAGTGCATACACCAACTGTTCAACATCCTCTGCAGTATTTTCTTTTCCAAAAGTAACTCTAAGAGAACTCTCTGCAATCCTAACATTATGAGTCATATTCATCAAAACAGACGAAGGCATTGGAAGTCCAGCACTACAAGCAGAACCGCTTGAAGTACAAATTCCTCTCTTATCAAGTTTCTCAACAATATCTGCACCCTTATATCCTAAAAACGAAATATTCATATTACCAGATAATCTATTATTAACATCTCCATTCACATGAACATTTCTAAATAACTGCAACACAGATTTCGCATATAAATCTCTTAATTTAATAAGATGCTTATTATACGTAACCAAATTAGAATCCGCAATTTCAATAGCCTTACCCAAGCCAACAATTCCAGCAACATTCTCAGTTCCAGCCCTCTTCTCTTTTTCCTGATGTCCACCATCTTGCTGTCTTAAAAATTTTATACCATTTCTAACATACAATGCACCAACACCCTTAGGCGCATAAAACTTATGACCTGACATTGAAAGAGCATCTATATTCATTCTTCTAACATCTATCTTAATATTTCCAATCGCCTGCACACTATCAGTATGAAAAATAATATTATTCATTCTAGCAATCTTACCAATCTCTTCAATTGGCTGAATTGTACCGACTTCATTATTAGCGGTCATTATAGAAATTAAAATTGTATCTTTTCTAATTAATTTTTTCAAAGCATTAATATCAATTATTCCACTTTCCAAAACAGGAACATATGATACCTCAAAACCTTCCTGCTCTAAAGTTTTACAAGTCTCCAAAACAGCTGGATGCTCAATACTACTAGTTATAATATGCTTCCCATATCTCTTATTTGCTTTTGCTATTCCCTTAATTGCTAAATTATCACTTTCACTCCCACAACTAGTAAAATATATTTCTTCACTATTGCAACCAATTGCATTTGCAACCTGCATACGAGCCCTCTCAACTGCAGACTTGCTAACTTTTCCTATACCGTATAACGAAGAAGCGTTACCATAATTATAACTTAAATATGGTAACATCTCTTTCAAAACAACATCATCAATTTTTGTAGTAGCAGCATGATCTAAGTAAATAATATTCTCCATATAATCATTCCTTTTTATTATTTACTATATAATATGCAAAATAACCATTTCTTTGTTACAACTAATATTTTATAAAAAATTTTCATATACTCTTCATTCTGTAAAACTCATTGCTAAATAAAGATTTTATATTTTTTATAAATTAAAGCTTCGTATAAAATAAAACTCATATAGTTTTCATTTATAAAATTTCATTGAAAAAATTTCTTAAATTCTCTTTTTATCCTACTTTAAGTTAACTATTAGAAAATATTTTTCAACTTCATATCATCTTTTTCTTCAATATGCTTTATAATAAATGCCATCTTATCTAACGATTCAAACGCTTCTTCCTGCTCTAGCTCACAATAAGTTTTCAAAGAAGTATACTCAGTCATCACTTTTTCAAGCTCATCATGCTCAATAAAAAAAGACAACAAATTTTCATACTTCTGCCAATACTCATCTATTTTCTCAATTTTCTCATTAGCCTCTCCATATTTTTCATCTTCAAGCAAAGGTCGTAACTCACTCAATTCATCTAAAACATGATTCAATTTACTATCCACATATTTTCCAACCCAAATATTAAGTCCAATAATCCCAATTAAAATAATTACAGTAATAACTATTTCTTTTGACATCTCCTACCTCCTTTTTGTTGACAAAAAATATTATTATTTCCATCAATCGTAACAATTAAAGCATCTTCAGGCTCAAATCCAAATTTACTAACTTCCTCTTCAAGCCAAGTATAATCCTTATTAAGCTTATTTAAATTATCATATTGAATAACACCATCAATAACTAAATCATAAGCAATACCTTCATACTTAGAACTAAGCTCCATATCTTCTAAAGTAGGATTTCTCTTCTCTGGTTTCAAAATAACATTTATTTCACCACTCGTTTCTAATATCGCATATTCAACATCACCAATATTAAAAACATCTTTACCTCTAAGCCTTTCCTGCAATTCATTAATAGTATATCTTTCCTTTATTAAAACCTCTTCATCAATTTTTCCTCTAAATATTAAAATAGAAGGCTTTCCGCAAATTGCTTGTCTAAACTTAATACTTTTTAAATTACCTAAAGAAATCATCAAATGCATAATAAGCAGTCCAAGAATCGGAATAATTCCATTAAAAATAGGAACACCAATATCAGACATCGGTATTGAAGCCAAATCAGCTATCATTATTGAAATAACCAATTCAAACGGTTGAAGCTGACCAATCTCTCTCTTTCCCATTCCCCTCATAACCAGCAAAACTAATGTATACAATACAATCGTTCTAATTAAAATAACTAGCATATTCAAAACCTCAACTTTTTTCCAATATATTCTTATTTTTTCACAAAATTTTTTTATTATGCATAAAAAAAATCTTTTTGTCAAAAATAAATGTAGAACAAAAATGGACATTTAAGTTTGTGTAGTTTTCACTACATATATTAGATGTAATACTTTTTGTTCGTTCGCCAAATTAATTTTAAATTTGGATGAACTACTAGCCAAAGGCTTAATACTGTAGGAGGTTCAAAATGGACAATAATAATTCAAATGTGCAAACTTCCTCTACAATGGGTGTTGTTGGTCAGATTATAGGTAGATTAATTGCTGCAGCTGTAATACTTGGAGTAACTGCCTTTTTCACACCTGGTTTTACAATAAATAATTTTTGGTCTCTTGCCTTAGCAGCAATCGTATTAACAGTTATGGATTATTTAATAGTAAAATTTACAGGGTTACAAGCAATGGCATTTGGTAAAGGATTTGTAGGCTTTGTTTTGGCAGTAGTGATTTTATATGCAACGCAATTTTTTGTCGCTGGATATACAATTTCATGGATGTCAGCTATAATTGGTGCTCTTATTTATGGAGTTATTGATTATATTTTACCTGGCGAGCAAGGAATGTAACGCAAAACATTGCCATAGTTTGAGCAAATAATTTTTGTTTGTTCAAAAAAAGAAAGTATTACTAAAATAAACTTTTTTAAGTGTATTTCAGCAATACTTTCTTTTTTATTAAGTTACATAAGAAAAGTACATATGAAAATTTTCTCACATCTTGCTGGCGCATTCTTCGAATCTTGAAAATAAGGTTCTCTTTGAAGAGAAATCCTTAAGACAACCTTATTTTCAAATCGGGTAGAATGCTTCAATCGAACTCGCTTCGCTCGTCTGGTCCCTGCGCGATGATTCAAAAATTTTATATGTACTTTCCCTTTATTTATACTTTTCTAATAATATTATTCATATTACTAAAATTTTTCACAAACATTAATCTGCAATGTATTCAAACATTTTGACAAAAATCTTATTAACATCAGTAATTGGTTCTGTAAAAGTAATATCAACCATTTCATAAGGGTGAATACCATAATCACTACTTATATGTGTTCCCATACCTAAGTAACTCTCAGTCTTATCATAAAAGTCATAACCTGCACTAAAATAAGCATCAGGTTGATTTGAATTTTCGCCATAATACAATGCACAAATCACACTACCAGAATAACCATTCTCTTCAGGTTGATAATAAACTATACTAGTATTAATCTTAGTCTTTCCATTCAAATAACTTTCAAGTAATCTATTATATTCATCTTTATCTTGAACAGAAAGAGATTCAGCATCGTATGATTTCACTCCATTTTCAATACCAGTAACTGTTGCAGTTCCTGTAACAAAATCACCAACTTGAACTTCATCAGCTGTTTTATTAATAAGTTTTCTTGATGATAGCATTACCTTTCCAAGCTCTTTTGAATATTGATTCGCTTCATACGCAATTGTAATTTCATCTGCATCTTTACTCTTTACAACGCCAGAAATACTCTCAGTTGTACCAGTTAAATTATCTACATATTTTACATCATCATAATTATAATAAATACAATCTGTGTTAACAATTTTACTAACTAAAATCAAATTTGCATTATAACCAGAAGGAGCTGTAGAAGCTACTGCATAATCATTTCCAGCAAAATTAATTTTAACATTTCCAACATTAACTTTATAATCCTTAACATCATATTGAGATAATATTAAAACACCCTTTCTATTCGCAAACTTTCCTTCAATAGCATCAGCATTATCAAATTTCAATCTATACTGATTTGAAATTTTGTTAAAGTCATCATATGAATCAAAAACTTTTACATATACTTTTTCATCTTTTACATTTTTAAAATCGTATGTAGAAGGTAATGCTTGATATTGGTTCATTGAATCAAGCTTCTCACTACTCATATCATAACCAGTTTTATCTTTTACAGCCTCAGTATATGCCTCAACAATTTTATCAATATTACTCAACTTAGATGATATAACAACACCATCAGCATCTTTCATTTGAATTGCACCCATATCAGATGTTAATGTAAAAATAAAATTTTTACTAATTGTATTATAATCAAACTCAATAAACTTAGCAGTTGACTTTAAAGAATCTATATCATTCTCAGAAATTTTTTCTTCATTCTTTTTATTAATATTATTTCTACATAAATCAACAAGCTCTGAATATTTTTCATAATCAGGTGTTATCTCATAATATTTTGAATCATATTTAAAAATAATTCTATCAGGTGTTTTTATTAATTCTTCATCACCAGTTGAAGTTCCAACTTTATTTTCTAGTTGTTTATTTTGAAATTTATTATTAAACCAAAAACCTAAACAAAAGCAAGCAAAACAAATAATAATAACACATACAATACCAAATATTTTCTTTTTCATATTAATATATTCCTTTATTTATTTTTATTCCAGCCCTCTTTTACAACTTGTCTTTCTCTTGCAATTGCTAAACTATCAGCTGGTACATCCTCTGTAATTGTTGAACCTGCTGCAACTAAAACATTATCACCTAATTTAACGGGAGCAACTAAGTTTGTATTAGATCCAACAAAACATTTATCTCCAATTATTGTTTTATGTTTATTTACACCATCATAATTACATGTGATTGAACCACATCCAATATTTACACCAGTACCAATCTCACAGTCACCCATATATGATAAATGAGGTACCTTGCTACCATATGCAACTTTTGTTTTCTTAATCTCAACACAGTTACCAATTTTAACTTTATCAGCAAGAACGCATTTCTCTCTAATATAAGCATTAGGGCCAATCTCACAATCTTCACCAATTACGCAATCAGATTTTATTGTAGTATTTGGATGAATTACAGTATCTCTACCAATCTTAACATCTTCATAAATATATGTAGTATCCGAATCTTCAATTGTAACACCATTTAACATATGCATTGTGTTAATTCTCATTCTTAAAACTCTACCTAAAAGCTCTAATTGAACTCTATCATGAACCCCAAGAATTTCAGTATTATCCTCAACTATCATAGCACCAATTTTTAAATCTTTTGACTTCATAATTTTTATAACATCAGTTAAGAATATTTGACCATTTTCATGAGCTTTTAATTCTTTAACAGCATCAAGCAAAGACTCAATATCAAAACAATAAATTCCTGAATTTATCTCTTTAATTTTTTTAGTCTCAGCATCAGCCATAGACTCTTCAACAATCTCTAAAACTTCTCCAACTTCATTTCTAACAATTCTTCCATAACCAGTTGGATTATCAGAAATAGCAGTAAGTAAAGTTACAGCCTCTCTTTCATTTCTATTTCTATCTATTAATTTTTCAACAGTCTCTTTTCTAATAATAGGAACATCACCATATAAAACAATAACTTGACCAGACTTAGACTCAAGCTCTGGAACAACTTGCATCATTGCATGACCAGTTCCCAAAAGTTCTTCTTGAACAACATATTTTGTTCTATCTTTTAATACATCAATTATTTGTTCTTTTTGTTCACCAACAACTGTAATAATCTCATCACAATCATTCTTCTCAGCTACTTCTACAACTCTAGAAACTAGCTCTTTTCCATATAATTTATGTACCAACTTTGACTTTTTAGAATTCATAGCCTCGCTTTTACCAGCAGCCATAACTATTGCAATTTTATCTTTTTTCATAACTTATCATCCTCCTTAAAAAGATAAATGTATTCTATCACAATGCATATCTTTTTTCAATTATTTTACTTTCTTCTTCAAATCTAAATTTTTTATAATTATTATATCTCAAATAAGTTTCATATTAGAGCCAAAGGGGACATTAATAAAATTTACACTTGTTTTACTTTTTTAAGTCCGCGTATTTGTTCGCGAGCGAAATTTGCAAAGCAAATTTTTGTACATTGTTAATTTTATATAATATGAAATTCAAAAAACTTTCATATTATATAAAAAAGCCATGCACGAATCTGCATAACGCAACCCATGCATAGCCCCATATTCATTTATTAATTTCTACAACTACACCATATATAGATTAACGCAATGAGCGCTAAGATTACTAGAGTAGTTGCTATTGCATAAAAGTAAACAGCACCAATAGTTGCAACAATTGTTGTTTGAGCTCCTATAATTATTCCAATAACAAAGGCAAATAAACCAATTATCGTGTATAAAACTCTATATAAACAACAACATTTTTTGTCTCTTCTATTACAACAAATTGTAACTTGTGGTTCCATATCTGCACCTCCTAGAATTATCAGATTAATATATTATATGATTATTCAGGTTTTATGTTACCCTTCTAGTTCTGTAACTATAAATCATTATATTTTATATTACCTTTTAACTCTGCAGATTTAGAATATTCACATTCATATTTTCTTTAATTCTATAATTCTAAATTATTCAGATTTCATATCGCTCTTTAATTCTATGATTCTATATCATTCCGACTTCATATTCCCCTTCAATTCCGTAGCTCTAGTAAGAATATTATAACCGAACTTATCCTTCAACTTATCCATAGTATCATCCAATTTTTTATTCTTAGAATCTTCCTTCATATCAAAAATTGAAAGTTGCATCTCCTCTTTTTCAACCAAACCATCAGCCCTAACACCAATCAATCTAATCGGCTCACCAACAAATAACTCCTTCAAAAGCTCTTTCGCAACACTCAAAATCTCACTCGTCGAATCAGTTCTTCCCATTAACTTCTTTTGGTGAGAATAATTTTTAAAATTATTATTTTTAAGCTGAACATTCACAACAGTCGCATACATATTTTCTTTTCTTAATCTATAAGAAACCTTCTCAACCAATTCAACCAACGTAACCTCAAGCTCATCTAAAGAAGCAACATCATATGGCAAAGTTATACTATTTCCAATACCTTTAGGCTTTTCAGGTAAATAATTTACCTCTTCGCCACTCTCACCGTTTGCATATTTCCAAATAGTATATCCATACTTTCCAAACTCTTTTATTAAAACAGCTTTATCAGTATTAGCCAAATCTCCAACATTCCTTATCCCCATTCTATTCAACTTAGGAATTGATTTCTTACCAACTAAAAACATCTCAGAAACAGGCAATCTCCACAATTTATCCTTAATCTCAGACTTAAATAACGTATGAATCTTATCAGGCTTCTCAAAATCAGAAGCAATCTTCGCCAAAATCTTATCATCAGAAACACCAACATTGACAGTAAATCCAAACTCTTTTTTAACACGCTCTTTAATCTCAATACCAAGCTTAATCAAATCCACACCAGGTTTCAAATACTCAGTCAAATCTAAAAAACACTCATCAATTGAAAACCTTTCCACCTTCTCAGTATACTCTAAAAAAAGCTTATATAGTTTATTTGAACAACTCCTATAAAGATTAAAATCACCAGGCACAACAATTATACTTGGGCACTTTCTCCTAGCCATATACAAAGGCTCAGCCGTTTGAATCCCAAATTTTTTAGCAATATTACTCTTAGCAACAACAATCCCATGACGCTTAGCTTCATCCCCACCAATAACCGCTGGAATCGTTCTCAAATCTACCTTATCACCCTTTCTCAATCTATCAACTGCAGACCAAGACAAAAAAGCATTATTAACATCAATATGTAAAAACTTTCTCTCCATAAAAATCCAATTCTTTCCAGCACTAAATTTAACCGCACTCATATTTTACCTGCAACCATTATAAAACATATGTTCTTGTTAGTCAAGCAATTTTTCTTGATTTATTCATAAAAATGTGATACAATACAAAAGCTTTTAATCTAATATGCATATCAAAAAAGAAAATGAATATAGATATTAACAACAACTTAAACAAAAAAATCTCAAATTCAGATTTTCTAAAAAAATTAGGAGGTACACTAGAAAACATGAAGTATTTTTCAGTAGACAGAAAAGAAGGGCAATATACAATTTTGCAAAATACCGTAACAAAAAAAATGTATGAAATAAAAACATCTAAACTACCTCCATTTCTAAACGATGGAGACATATTGAAAAAAATCGGATTTAATTATGAATTTGACTTTCAAAAAACAAGAGAACTTCAAGAAACAATGAGACAAAAAATGAACGAAAATTGTATAAAACCTTAAAACAAAAAAGAACCCTCTTCATTAAACTAAACAGTTTAACCAAGAGGGTTCAATTACATCATTTTAATAATTTCCATATACATAAATTTCATGATTTTTTACTTTGTACAAATACCATAAAATCACATCAACTCTATCCTCTATTAAATTTTTATCAATAATATATATAACTTCATCAAGCTTTAATATTGGAATATCAACATTAACCTTTAAACCAGTAATTGCAGCCTTTTTATAATCTTCATTTAAAAATTTCAAAATCCTATTTCGATCTGAACTATTCAAATTACGATAAGCTAAACATAACAGTTTCATAAAATCTTCATTTGCTAAAATTAAATCTTTTGCACTCTTTAGAAATTCTAAATCAATACATTTTTTCTCCTTTTTAGCATAATACAATACATACAATATATATGTTAAAACACCTTTTTTGTCTTTATTAGCAAAAACTTTATAATACTCATCCACTTTTCTATCTAATATTGCCTCTATCCCTTCATTTCGTATATAATCCGGAACATTAGTAAACACAGGCATTCTTCTTGTTCGTATATGAGGTATATCTCCATAAGAATCTGCCGAACTATAATATTGCTCCATTCCTGATATTCTTCCAGGGAAATCTTTTAAGAATTCCCAGCTCAAATCAGTTTCTTGATATTTTGCATCAGCAACCAATTTATCTTTTCTAACATACACTGTTATAAATGAAGTATATCTAGAATTAATATTATACTCTTCTGATAATTCAATTATCCTATTTTTATATTCATCTTTTTCCTCATCCTGTGCATTTTTTATACATTCATATAATCTATCAATTTCCTGTTTTGCAAATAAAATTTCTAAATCAACATCTGTTCGAGATATCTCATCTTTTCTAATTTTCCAAACATACTCTTTACCTAAAATTTTTCCTTTAAGTTGTATATCATCACTCAATTCTTCAATTTTTGCAAACACATTATAAAACTCATAATTAAATAAAGTATTCTCCTCTTTTATCTCATCTAACACTTTATTTTTTCCATAATCAATTTCAAAATCTTCTAATAAAGGCGTCTGAATTCTTGCAAAAGTTCTTATAACCTTATCATCAATTTTCTCTTTAGGCTGTATAAATTCTGCCTTCCCATTCCCCATCTTAGCTAATTTTTTTATAAAAGATGAATTAACATTTGAATCTATGCCAAATACAAACAACCTACCATTATTTATATTAGAACCTACATAATTTACAATTTCATCCTCATTCGCAACCTGTCCATCTGTAAATAAAAGTATTGTTTTATCAACATTTTTTTCATATAAAGCAAACTTCAAAGGATTTAAAATTTCCGTTCCATCCTTTGCATTCAAACCATTAATATATGTTCTAGCATTCTTAAAATTTTCTTCATTAAATTCAATTGAATTAATACTCATAGCCTCAAACTCTGTTGCAAAAGGAATTATATTAAACTTATCTCCAACATCCAACTGCTTCAAACACTCAATTACAGCATTTTTCATCTCATCTAATTTTCTCCCTCTCATAGATCCAGATACATCAACTATAAACTCATATTCTTTCTCACTATCCTCATAAGCATCCATAATCTCTGGCATAAAAGATAAATATATCATTTCCTTACCATCTCTAGTTTTAGAAACTACTGCTCTAGAAGTCAATTCATTTTTTAACTCAATATTTAATTTAAAATCCTTAGACACATCATGATTTAAAACTTCAACCCATTCGCAATCTTCCTTATCAATAATATTTATATCATGACTTGGTGAATAGATTTTCTTTATATTCAAAGCCTTGCTTACATCAATATCAAAATCAATAGTATAACTAACCTTGTTATATTTTATATCACTAACAAGATTTGAATTATATTTAGGAGTAACCAATGTAGGCATAAAAATTTGTATCGTATTATCAACAATCTCAAACTTATCAATATAACAAATTTTTACCCTAACCTCTTCATCAACATCAATCTTTCCAACTGAAATCTTAAAAACATTATCAGTCTTTTGCTCCATCATATAAGCACTATCGCCATCAGCCAAAGCATTTTGGTATTCTCTTTTAGCAGTCTCATTCTCTTTACATACGCCCTTTAAAATTTTATCACCAACATCAATTTCAAAACAAACAACAGTAGCAGAATCAGCTATTGGAAAAGTATAACCAACTTCCAAAACTTCATTCAATTCATTCTTATACACCTGCTCTATCTCAAACGTTCCAAACTTTCCAATAACATTTCCTGCTACTTTAATTTTCTTTAAAGTTAACTCTTTCAAATCAACTAACCTCATACTAATCCCCCATCATTTTTTCAACATATTTTTTTACATTTTCAATAATATATCCATACTTCTCTTCATTTTCTTTCGAATAATGAATTTCAAATATGTCACATATGTTTTCTCTAATGTATACCTCTCGCTCTTCCTTATTAATAACCTTAGCCTTCACCTCTTTAGCACTTTTACGAACCTTCTCTTTAGGATTTTCCAAAATATACTCACGTATTTTATTCAAAGGCATATACTCTGCTTGAAGCTTTTTAATTAGAAGTATTCTCTCAAGGTGTTCATCATTATATAAACTATTTATCCCCGTCCCCTCAGGCGGTAAAAGTAATCCTTTACTTATATAATAATGAATTGTCCTTTTTGTAACCCCAGCCTTTTCTGCGAGTTCCGATACCTTATACTTCATTCTTCTCACCTCTTTGACATTATTTTATCATCGTTACGTAACGATGTCAAGTGTTTTTTATTTCACTAATTTTTTCACAAAAAAAAATCAACTGCAGATTAAAACCAGCAATTGATCTTTATACTTCCAAACTATTAAAATATCACTCTCTTTCGCCATCAATATCATATTCCCACAAACTCAAATGTCCCTTCGCCTCTATCGGCTCATCAAACACTTGAACATCCTCAACTTGCCAACCAAAATTTTCACTAAACGAACTTTTAGTATATATATCACTATTCTCTTTCAAAAGCATCTCTTTAAATTCCGGACACATTTTTATGCAATCCACCAAAGTAACTTTACCTAAAATCTTACCTAAAGGAATTTCATCCGGCAAATACTTAACCAACCTCTTCATAGCCTCCTTATCAATTCCCTTTCCAGCATGAATTAATAAATCTCCCCTATACTTCGTTTGCCAACTTCTAAACTCAAATCTCTTATCGCCTTGCATTATTAATGTAGCCCATGGCTGTTTAATCGTCAAAACTTTCATTTTAAATATTTCCTCTCGTAATTAATTTCTCAACATTATATTTATTTCGTATTATCACTATTCCAAACCATACCTGCACCAAGACTTTCATTAGGCCTACCAACAAAACCGAACTTCTCATAAAAGCCTTCTTTTCCCTTAGAAGCTCCCAAATAAACTCTTATACTTGGATTCACTCTTCTATACTCATTAACTTTATCTAAAAGCTTATTCATTATACCTGTTCCAATTCCAATACCCTGATACTCTGGTCGAACCATTACATCATGTATATGCAAAAATATTGTTTTATCACCAATAATTCTTCCATAACCAATCAATTTATCCTCATCATACGCACAAGTAGAATATAATGTGTATTTTAAAGCTTCTTCTACAATAGCATTTTCACGTCTTCCCCAGCCAACCGCTTCTGTAAGTTGATTAAACTCATTTACAGTTGGAGTTTTATTGATATATTTAATTTGCATAAATTGTCTCCTATATTTTATTATTATAATTCTTAAATCTAAAACTTCTCGCAAAGATTAACTATTTAAATTATTTTGACTTCTATACAGCTCCTTGACCACAGTCCTAACAAGTCCATCTAAATATGATGTCGAAGTAAATTCATTATAATATGAATCCTCATACTTTCCACTCACCTTAAATCGATACTCATTCATATTTGGATTATCAGATTTAATCACTTTATAATCCAAATCTAAATATTCCTTCAATAACACATCACAAATACTAGTTAATTCATTAAGATTCTCTTCTTTTACAAAAGCATTATTTTCCTGAACCACTCTATACTGCTCAAGCAAATCTTTAATTTGCTTAAAACTAACCTTCTCACCTTTCAAATTGACTATATACTTATCATCATTACTATATGTTTCAATTTTATGCTTAGGAATAATCTCGCCAGTCCAATTATCATATTGAATATTGTCCATATGTCCGGAATATCCGTACTGCTGATATTTTTTATCAAGTCTTTTTGACTCTGAAAATGCAAAAATTCCTATTGCAATTAAACATACAATAATTATTCCTCTTAATTCATATACAATATAAAACTTACTAAATTTAGATAACCAATTTTTATTTTTCAACACACTTTCTTCCTTTTCAATTTTTATATGAACTCATTTGTATTTTATCACTAATTTAATGATTTAACCATATTTTATATATTCTTCTAATGTAAAATGCATCATAAAATTCTAAAATTGGTTATTTTTACATTTCTATAGACCTTCGGGTTATGAGATGTGCTTGAAACGTTTATGTAATTTAGTGAAATCAAGGGTTTTAGCTGATATTTCAATAAAAATTGGGGAAATGGTTTTTAGAACATTTGTGCATTTTTTTGAACTTTTTTGAGGTGTTTTCCCAAACTTTTCCCCAAGTGGTTTGATACACATGTTCGCAATAAAAATTAGATAAATGGGAAACCTAAAAATTTATTTTGGAGGTTTTAGAAATGAATAATAAAATTACTTATCGTAGAGAAGGAGATTATTTTATTCCTGATTTAATTATGGAGAATTTTAACGAGGATTATCGTATTGGAAAATATGTAAGGTTAAGGTTAAATTATATTAAAAATTATAAAAGAGGCTTATATACTGAATTAATGATAAATGGAACACTATCTAAACATTTAGCAGATATTGAGCAATCTGCTAATGAACGAGTTAATTTAATAATTAAGCAATTAGCTGAAGCTAAAAATATTAATGAAGATTTAAAGAGTCTTAATCAACTTGCATGGGTTCAAGCTACGAACAATATTAAAAATAGAGCTGAAGAAATTGTTTATAATGAAATAATTTATGTGTAGGAGGATTTGAGATATGAGTTTTAGAGAAGTTAATGATGATATTTTGAAAGAGTGGTTATTATATAGAGAGGATGAGCTTTCTTCTCTTACTTGTGAGGAAGATAGAAAACATTGGGTTTATTTTGATGAGATTTCTGATAAGATTTTGAATTCTATTCCTAAACAGAATAGGGATTTTGTAAAAAAGCAACTTAATGTTCTTGATGATAATTTTTTGGATTATCTTGGTTATTGGAATGAGAAGTATTATAGAAATGGTTTTTGTGATGGAGTTCAGATAGTTATGGGATGTTTAGATAAATAGTTTAATTACACCGGTGCTACAAATTATAAAAATTGTAGCACCGGTGTAATTTTTATATCTACTATTTCATTTTTTCTATTTCTTTAAGTAATGATGAGAAATTGTCAATTGTTGTACTATCATACTTTTTTTCTTTACATTTAATTTTTGTAAGCATATCCGTGACATAATTATATTTTTTTTCTTTATAATCTGATTTTTTAAATCCAAACTTTTTTCTATCTTTATCTGAAAAAATATTTTCTATTTCAAAATTAATACTTTTGTCACATGTCTTTGAAGAATTAGCAAATATTACTTTATCTATAAAAGGACTATTGGTATCCTCTAAACTCTGATATATTGATCTGCCTTTATCATCTTGATCTAGTAATATTACAAAATTGCATCCCCACCCAAACAATATGGCAGCTATTGAAGTAACGTCATTTGCTCCATTACTCGGAATTATTTTATATTTCATTTTATTATCAGTACTTTCACTATACCCTATTAAGCAATAATAATCTGTTATTCCCTCTGTAATAATATTACATTCTGAATCTGATGGTCCCATATCATACGCTGCATCACAACCTAATGCATATAAAATTGGAGTTATTGTATCATACCTACTTTTTTCATTAGTTGGTATAGTAGTAATTTTGTTATGTATATGACTATATCCGTCGTCATCTTTTATCAATGCCCTTATTGAAAGTAAATCCTCTTTATCTATCATAAAAGGTGAATGTGTTGTGTATATGATTTGTTCCCCATTCTTTGATAAGTCAGACAAGAGATTTCTTAGTTCTCTTTGTGCGTTAGCATGCAAATATACTCCAGGCTCATCTAATAAAAGTATATGACTTGTCATTGTTCCACTGCTTTTATTTTTATATAATAATTGTATAAATATACTAACATACCACTTAAATCCATTACTTCTTTCCGTATAATCTAAATACGCGCCAGAAGTACTTTTTATCATAATATCTAAGCTATCTGATTTTACATCTATTGCAATTTTAAGAGTTTCTTGCAAATAAAATTGTTTAAATTTCTTTATAAAGTTTTCTTCTATAAGTCTTTGTATGTCTTCTTCACATTCACGTATTTTTGTACTTTCTTTTTTTTCCATTACACTAATTAACTTTTTAGAATCTATTTCACATATATTAAATAATTGATATAATATTGATCTATCATTATATTCTTCTAATTCTTCTTTTAACTCAGAAATTGTGTATCTATTCTTTAAATCTACATTTTCAATTTTTACGAAATTAGGAAAGTTCAAATAAATATTATCTAATCTTCCTATCATTGTTTCAAATAATTCTAATAATTTTAGTATTTTTTCATCTTTTGTTGCCTTCAATGTATTAACAAAACTATCATAGAATTCTGGTTTCACAAAGATTTCTTCCTTAACCTTTTCAAATCCTTCGATAATTATTAACATCTTTTTTCTATTTTCTGGTTTGCTTATAGGAACTTCATCTTTTAATATTAATATTTCTTCTAAAATTTCTTTATATTCCTTTAGATTGACAATATACTCTCCAAACTCTTCATTTATTTTATATATATCCTTATCTTCTAAAATAACTGATACTTTACCTTTATAGTTATCGTATAAAAAATTCTCATTTTCTTTTGTTTCAAAAAACAATTCAATTTTTACATCTTTTTCTGATTTTCTATTGTTTTTTTCAAATAACTTATTATCTGATATTCCTATATAGCCTATATCTGCTAGTGCATCTAATAAATTAGATTTTCCTGATTCGTTTTTTCCTATAACTGTATTTAGATTATTAACATATAAATAATTTTCCTCTTCCCCGAAAGATTTATAGTTGTTAATTTTTACCCCTATTAATTTCAATTTTATTCCTCCATAATTTACTCATTTTATTACTTTCAAATATAATTCCATCATCTCTTCAGCTTGTTTTGTAATCATTTTTACAAATTCAGTATAATTACCTATCAAAGCACCTTCATCTAATGCATCATAATATTTATGTCTTTCTTCTGTCTTTATTATAATTGGTGGATATCCGTTTTTCATAACCTCAAAGTTCATCAATAATCTTGCTGTTCTTCCATTACCATCAATAAATGGATGTATTTTTACAAATTCAGCATGTAATAATGCAGCTACCACTATTGGATGATATTTTTCTTTCCATTCATCATATCTATAAATTAACTTTTCCATTAGCTCTGGTACAATTATTGATTCTGGCGGAATATGTGTTGCACCAGATATAATAACATTTTCTGTTCTATATCTTCCCGCATTTTCATCATCAATTCCCTTTAATACTATTGCATGTAGATTCTTTATATCAAATTCTGTTAGTTCTTTATTATCATCTATTAATTCTTCAAGAAAATCTATTGCTTCTTTATGGTTAATTGTCTCTAGATGTTCTCTCATAGTTTTTCCACCAATAGTTATTCCTTCTAATACTACTTTTGTTTCTTTTAATGTCAATGTATTTCCTTCAATAGCATTAGAGTTATATGTCCATTCTAATTTAAAATTTTCTTCTAATGATTTTAATGTTTCTTTTGGTAATGGCCTTTTACTATCTAATATTTTTTTCTTCTCATCTAAACTTTTAAAAAAATCATTTGAAATATCTATAACAAATTTATCTTCTTCTATTTTATATCTTTTATCAATAGGCTTACTTGTTTCCTCTGGTATATTCCAAGCATTACCTATTTTTATAGCACCTTCTATTCTATTTTCTTGAATTAACCTTCTAATTCTTCTTTCGCTTATATTCCAAAGCTCTGATGCTTGTTTTAATGAAATGTATCCCATTTTTTCTCACCTCTATAATTATTATACCACAATTGGTATATTATAGTCAATGTCATTGTACCAATTGTGGTATATTATTTTTTTGATTTGGAATAATATATTTTAAAAATGAACTTCTTTGCCATAATTGTTCCAGTCAATTTCATAAATATGCTTCGCTCTTTCTTCATCTATCTTTAATAAGATTTCTTTTCCAACAATCCTACAAGCAAGATAGCAAATAATTGCATCGTCTGCATGAAAAGTTCTATCTAGTTCATTATCAGATAATATTTCATGTTTTGAAATGTTATATATATCTATAAACAACATTAAATTATTGGTAACTTTTTCTTCAAATATTTTTCTATCCATTATATATTTTAACAATTCTCCCAATGGATATCTTCTAGTTTTTATCCATTCAATTTTTTTATTCTTTTTTAAATATAATTTAATAACTTCTTCTAAATGATGCCCACAATTCTCTATTGTATATCTAGCTACATCGTTAATATTACATAAATCAAAATCACTTCTGACATATTGTAAACATCTATACACATTTCTAAATTCTGTTCCTTGAAACGGATTTGATAATGAAGGATTGCATCCTTGACAATATCCACCTATTCCTCCAAGTGTTTCATCAAATTTCCATAAATTAGTTGTTTTATAATTCTCACCGTTCTAGTATCATTTGATTTATTATGTAATTAATTATCTCAATTTGTTTTGGATTAAATATTTCATATAATCTCTTTGATTGTTCTAGCATATTTATTACTCCACTCATTTATAATAAATCATAACCACGTGTAAAACGCGTGGTTTGAACTTGCCCTAAAAGGGCTTATAACATTGCCAGCGCCAAACGAC
>CAKPEG010000007.1 GCA_934149275.1 uncultured Clostridia bacterium
AAATAATATAGAAATTTTTATAAAAAAAGCTAACATATCTGAAATTGCTCAAAAAGAGAAAATTGGACTTGAAGAAGCAGGAAGAAATGTAAGATATAATTTTTTCGAAGAGGTTCTAAAAAATACAGAATCAAATAAAATAGCGATAGCACATAATTTAAATGACAAAGTAGAAACTATAATAATGAATACTTTAAGAGGAAGTGGAGTTTCAGGATTAAAAGGAATTGAAGCAAAAAGAAAAAAATATATAAGACCATTAATTGAAATAGAAAGATATGAAATAGAAAAATATTGCATAGAAAATAAAATCAATCCAAGACATGATGAATCAAATGATGAAAATACATACACAAGAAATAAAATTAGAAATATTGTAATTCCATATATAAAAAATGAATTCAATCCAAATATTATTAAAACTTTAAATAGACTATCTGAAATTATAAAAGAAGAAGATGAATATGTACAAAGCGAAACGGAGAAAATATTTAAAGAAATATTATTAACAGATGAGAAAAATAAAATAGAGTTTGATCCAAGAAAGTTTAATGAACAAGAAAAGGTAATTCAAAAAAATTTGATTTTACTGGCTATAAAAAAAGTAAACGGTTCAACTCAAGGAATTGAAAAAGTAAACATAGATGACATTATAAAATTATGTAATAATAACATTGGAAATAAACTGATTCGTCCAACCAAACAGCTAGAAATAGGCATAAAGAACAAGAGAATATATATCAAAAATATTATATAGATTACAATAATATTTCAATTTCAAAAATCTAGTTGTAAATAAAAAACAGTTATGCTATATTAAAATAGAATAAATATTTATAGCATGCTAAGGAGGAAATATATTTTGAAAAGTGGAATTAAAAAAGTTGCAATGTGGCTTGTATTATTGATTATATTCATAATGATAATATCAGCTATTAGCGGAAATATGTATAAGAAAATGACATATTCAGAACTACTAAAAAATATAAAAGAAGAAAAAGTTGAAACAATTCAAATTGAGGAAGATAACAAAACAGCAAGTGTAAAAATAAAAGATGATGATATTGAAAAAACAGTTACAATACCAAGCCTAGACACATTCATTGATAAAATATCTGATCAATTAACAGATGGAAAAATTGAACTTTCACAAGTGGAAGAATCTAAGTTTTTAAATATTTTAGAAGCTTTTGGGCCAACAATTTTATTGATGGTATTCATATTCTTTATATGGGTAATGTTTATGAATCCAAATTCACAAGGCGGAAACAAAACAATGTCTTTTGGAAAGTCAAAAGCTAGAATGATGACACCTGCTGATAAAAATAAAATAACATTCGCAGATGTAGCTGGAATTGAAGAAGAAAAACAAGAATTAGAAGAGATTGTAGAATTTTTAAAAAATCCTAAAAAGTTCACAGATATGGGAGCTAGAATTCCAAAAGGAGTTTTACTAGTAGGACACCCAGGAACAGGTAAAACTTTACTTGCAAAAGCTGTTGCCGGAGAAGCTGGAGTACCATTCTTTATAATAAGTGGTTCAGACTTCGTAGAAATGTTCGTTGGTGTCGGTGCTTCAAGAGTTAGAGATTTATTTGAACAAGCAAAGAAAAATGCACCATGTATTGTATTTATAGATGAGATTGATGCAGTTGGACGTCAAAGAGGAGCAGGGCTTGGTGGAGGACATGATGAAAGAGAACAAACATTAAACCAATTACTTGTTGAAATGGACGGATTCGCACCAAACGAAGGTGTTATCGTATTAGCTGCAACAAATAGGCCAGATGTATTAGATAAAGCTCTATTAAGAGCAGGAAGATTTGATAGACAAATTGTTGTTGCACCACCTGATGTAAAAGCAAGAGAACAAATTTTAAAAGTACATGCTAAAAAGAAAAAAATGGCTGAAGATGTTGACTTAGGAACAATAGCTAAAAACACAGCTGGATTTGTTGGAGCAGATCTTGAAAACATTTTAAATGAAGCAGCATTAGTTGCAGCAAAACGTGACGAAAAAGAAATCACAATGAAAGATATCGAAGATGCAATGATAAAAGTTACAATGGGACCTGAGAAAAAATCAAAAGTAATAAGCAGTAAAGAAAGAAAACTTGTTGCATTCCACGAAGCAGGTCATGCAGTTGTAAGTAAATTCTTGCCAACACAAGATCCAGTACATCAAATTTCAATCGTTCCTAGAGGAATGGCTGGGGGATATACAATGTATAGACCAACAGAAGATAAATCATTTATGTCAAAAACAGAAATGGAAGAAAATATTGTATCACTACTTGGAGGAAGAGTTGCAGAACAATTAGTTTTAGGAGATATCTCAACAGGTGCAAGTAACGATATTGAAAGAGCTTCAAAAATAGCAAGAGATATGGTTACTAAATATGGTATGAGCAGCAAGATAGGAACAATTACATTTGGGACAGGTCAAGAAGAAGTTTTCTTAGGAAGAGATTTCGGACATACACAAAATTATAGTGAAGCTACTTCATCAGAAATTGATACAGAAGTAAAAGCAATAATAGATAAAGCATATAGAACAGCAGAACAAATTCTAAATATGAATATGGATAAATTGACAAAAGTTGCAAATATCTTAATTGAAAAAGAAAAAATCGAAGGCGACGAATTTGATGCAATTTTTAATTCGTAAAAACGAAATAAATCGAAAAATACACCTTATAAAAAATAAGGTGTATTTTTTTATGCACTTAATATAAAAATTCGTAATATAGGCAAAATAATTTAAAATTAAGTATAAAGAATACGAACCAATAAGAAGAAATAGATTAAAAACGATTTTTAGGAAAAATGCAAAAATAAATAAAAATACAAAAAATATAAAATTAGAGCAAAGATATGGTATAAAAGGAATACAAGTTGAAAAGATAAAAATTAATATTTAAAAAAATAACAAAAAACGATAAAAAATAAAAAAACGATTTTTTAAAAAAATAAAAAATGTAAAAGAATTGTAACATAAGTAGAGAAAATACTAGAGATATACGGAATATAGAAAGCAAATCCAAAAATTAGGAGATAAAAACCGGATGACGAATCCATTGAAATATAAGGATTTTTTAGCAAAGATTACATAACCTTTATGCATTTGACATTATATTTTTGCGTGGTAAAATACATTCAGTCGACGAAGAAAAGATAAAAAAACAAATAGGGGGAAAAATCATGCAAGTAATTAAAAGAGATGGAAGAGTAGTAGAATTTAATCTAGAAAGAGTAGTAAAAGCAGTTACATTAGCAATGTCACAAACACCAGGAGGAGTAGATATAGATCTAGCAAACAAAATAGCAGCAGATGTACAAAAGAAACTTGAAGATAAAAATCAAGCATCAGTATACGAAATTCAGGATTTAGTAGAAAAAAGATTAATGGCATCATCAAGAAAGGAAGTTGCACAAAGCTATATTACATATAGATACAACAGAGATGTTGCTAGAAAATCAAAAACAAAAGAAGTATTTTTAGATATCATTGGAGCAAAAGCAAATGATATTACAAGAGAAAATGCAAACATGAATGCTGATACTCCAGCAGGAATGATGATGAAATTTGCATCAGAAACAACTAAACCATTTGTTGATGACTTCTTACTATCAAACGAAGCAAGACAAGCAATCAAAGATGGATATATACATGTTCACGACAAAGATTACTATCCTACAAAATCTTTAACTTGCTTACAACACCCATTAGATAAAATATTAAAAAATGGTTTCAGAGCAGGACATGGTTCTTCAAGACCAGCAAAAAGAATTGAAACAGCAAGTATTATAGGATGTATTTCAATGGAAACAGTACAAAATGAAATGCATGGAGGACAAGCTATACCAGCATTTGATTATTATTTAGCACCATATGTTAAATTAACATTCAAAGAAGAAATAAAGAAAATTGCAGAATTATTAGATAAAGATTTATCTAACCTACTTGATTATCAACCAAAAGATTATATAAAGAAAGATCTTAAAGGATTAAAAGGAGAAGAAAGAGATATTCAAGCAGCAATAAACAATACTGTTTCAAGAGTACACCAAGCTATGGAAGCATTTATACATAATATGAATACAATTCATTCAAGAGGTGGAAACCAAGTTGTATTCAGCTCAATAAATTATGGAACTGATACATCAGCAGAAGGAAGATGCATCATAAGAGAAATACTTCTTTCAACAGAAAGAGGAGTTGGAAATGGTGAAACTCCAATATTCCCAATTCAAATTTGGAAAAAGAAAAGAGGAGTTAACTATTTAAAAAATGATCCAAACTATGATTTATATAAATTAGCATGTAGAGTAACAGCCAAAAGATTCTTCCCAAATTTCATAAATCTAGATGCAACATTTAACCAAAACGAAAAATGGAAAGCAGACGATCCAAACAGATATCAATATGAATGTGCAACAATGGGATGCAGAACTAGAGTATTTGAAGATAGACACGGAGAAAAAACATCAATAGGAAGAGGAAATCTTTCATTTACAACAATCAACTTACCAGGAATTGCAATTGAATCAGCTTTAGAAGCACAAGAAAAATGTGGAATATCATTTGAATTGGGAAGAGACAGCGAGAAAAATATGACAGCAACATATAAAAAGACAGTTAAGAAAATATTCATGAGAAAATTAGAAAACGTTGCAGGAATTGCAGCAAGACAATTATATGATAGATATAAATTCCAATGCACAGCGATTGCAAAACAATTCCCATTATTAATGTCTGGATTATGGGTAGGAAGTGAAGCTTTAGGACCAAATGATGAAGTAGAACCAGTATTAAAACATGGTACATTAGGAATTGGATTTATTGGATTAGCAGAAGCTTTAACAGCATTAACAGGCAAACATCATGCAGAATCAGAAGAATCACAAAAATTAGGTATAGAAATAGTTAGTGAATTAAAAGAAATGGCAGCTGAATTTTCAGACAGATATGACTTAAACTATTCTGTTTTAGCAACACCAGCAGAAGGATTATCAGGAAGATTCACTAAGATGGATAGAAGAAAATTCGGAACAATTTTAGGAGTAACAGATAGAGATTATTATACAAACAGCAACCACGTTCCAGTATGGTACAAATGTACAGCTGAACAAAAAGCTAGAGTTGAAGCACCATATCATGATTTAACAAGAGGCGGACATATCTTCTATATTGAATTAGATGGAGATGCAACACACAATCCAGATTCAATTGAAGCAGTTGTTGATTTAATGGATAAATACAATATGGGATATGGAAGTGTAAACCATACAAGATCAAGATGCTTAAACTGCGGATTTGAAAATGCAGATGCAAACTTAAAAGTTTGTCCAGAATGTGGAAGCACAGAAATTGACACAATTCAAAGAATTACAGGATATCTTGTTGGAACAACATCAAGATGGAACAATGGAAAATTAGCTGAACTAAGAGATAGAGTAACACACATTGGTGGAAACGATTGCGGAATGAAAGGTGCAGAATAAATTTTAAGAAAAACTAGGGGGAAAAAGCAATGAAGATGGCAGGTTTTTATGATGAAAGTATATCAAACGGATTAGGATGGAGAGCAGTTTTATTTGTAAGCGGATGCCCTCATAATTGCCCTAATTGTCATAATAAAGCAGCACAAGATTATAATTATGGACAAGAATTTGACAAAGAATCAATAATAAAAAGAATTTGTGATAATTCAATTTTAAAAGGCATTACAATAAGTGGTGGAGAACCTCTTTGCAAAGAGAATATCAAAGAAGTAGCTGATTTTATAGAAGATGTAAAAAAGGTAAGACCAGAGTTCAATGTTTGGTGCTATAGTGGTTACACAATGGAGCAATTACAATCTAGAAATGATGAGACTACAAATAGAGCATTAAAAGATATTGATGTTTTAGTTGATGGTAGATTTGTAGAGAGTATGAAAAAGCCTAATTTAAAATTCAGAGGTTCAGAGAATCAAAGAATTATAAATGTGCCGGAATCATTGAAAGTTCATAAAGTTGTTAGTTTAGATATATAATTATTTTCAAGGCATATTGGCAAATTAATTTGCTAATATGCCTTTATTTATATAATAGGAAAGTCATGCTGACTTTTCTATTATATAAAAAGTTGCACAGAAAATTTATAAAATAAATTTTCGCACTCGAACAAATTTACTGAAAATTTCAATTTTATAGAAAAAGTATAAAGAGTAGAGTAAAGACTGAAAATTGAAAATTTTCAGATTTGTTCTTACATATCCAATACTAGAATAAAAAATATTATATCTAATTTTTGAATGACGCGCAGTTTGAAAGTTTTTACCTAGCCTTCTAAATAAAGTTTAGTAGGCGGTAAAATCTTTTAGCAAGAAATGAAAAAATTAGATATAATATTTTTATAGATAGAATTCTAACAGAAAAAAGTCATATTAAATTTTTGAACCACCGCGCAGGGACCAAACGAGCGAAGCGAGTTCGATTGAAGCATTCTACCCGATGCAAAATAAAAATTGTAAATTTTTATTTTGTGATTTAAAGAATGCGCCAGCAAGGTGTGAGAAAATTAATATGACTTTTTCTGTGTAAACACTATAGATATTATATTGATTTTTATACTTTGTATTAAAAATGAAATAAAATTGTAAAAAATTATGTAACCTTTGAAGGATTTAAGAGGTTTGTGTCGAATATTAATAAAAGAAAGGAATAAAATGGTACGATATAGTGAAGAATTAATTGATGAAATTAGATCCTCAAACGATATAGTAGATACAATATCACAATATGTAACATTAAAAAGAAGTGGAAGAAATTTTTTTGGACTATGTCCATTTCATAAAGAAAAATCTCCTTCTTTTTCTGTTTCACCAGATAAGCAAATATTTCATTGCTTTGGATGTGGCGTTGGAGGAAATGTAATTCATTTTATAAGTAAGATTGAAAATTTAGATTTTAGAGAAACCCTTGAATTTTTAGCTGAGCGTGCAGGTATAGAACTACCAACATCAGAAAATGATCAATATAACAAGCGTCAATTCCTAAAAGATAAAGTATACAAAATTAACGAAGAAACAGCAAAATTTTATCATGAAAATTTATATAAACCTACAGCCAAACCAGCTCAGGAATATGTAAAAACTAGAAAACTAAATAATACAACATTAAAATCTTTTCTAATTGGATATTCAGGAACATATAACGAATTATATAAACATCTTAAACAAAAAGGATTTACGGATGAAGAAATTTTAGCATCAAGTTTAGTTAACAGAAACGATAGAGGCCAATTTATTGATAGATTTAGACATAGGCTAATGATACCAATAATGGATATAAGAGGAAAAGTTATAGCTTTTGGTGGAAGAGTTTTGGACAAGTCATTACCAAAATATATAAATTCACCAGAAAATATAGTTTATTCTAAAGGCAGAAATTTATTTGGATTAAATATAGCTAAAAAAGGAAATCTTGACAAAATTGTTATAGTTGAAGGATACATGGATGCGATTTCATTGTATCAAAGAGGAATAACAAATGTTGTAGCTTCACTTGGAACTGCATTAACTGAAGCTCAAGGAAGATTACTTAGAAAATATGCAGGACAAGTTATAATAAGCTATGACTCAGATGCAGCAGGACAAGCAGCCACAATGAGAGGTTTGGAAATTCTTAAAAATTTAGGATGTGATGTTAGAATACTTCAAATGGAAGGTGCAAAAGATCCTGATGAATATGTTATTAAGTATGGAAGTGGCGGTTTTAATTTATTAATTGAAAAAGCAATTTCACTTGTTGAATTTAAAGTAAAGGTGTTAAAAAACAAATACAATTTGGAAAACACAAACGATAAAATAAAATTTTTACAAGAAATCGCTAAGATATTAGTAAACGTAGAAAGCCAAATAGAGTTAGAAATTCAAATTGACAATATATCAAGAGATTATGGTATATCAAAAGAAGCTGTTTATGCAGAAATTAATAAAATAAAATATGTAAACAAAAGCAAAGAAATTGAAACTGAAACTAAAGTTAAACCAACCATAGTCAGAAAACAAGAAAAAAATGTTGATGAAGCCACAATAAGAAGAGAAAATGTGATAATTTACTTACTTATAAATGGAAATGATCAAAACAGACAAATAATAAAAAATAATATAAAAAAAGAAGATTTAAAATATCAATTGAACCAACAAATTATAGAAAAAATTTATGAGGCAATTGATGATAAAAAAGAAATAACTAATATACTTGATTCTATGGAAGAAAAAGAATTAATCAGTCATTTAACAAAAATAATGGCAGATGATTATGAAATATCAGATATAGATAAGTGCATAGAAGATATAATTAATAGTTATACTAAAGATAAACTTATTCGGAAGACGAAATGAAATATTAACAAAATTAGATGAAAAAAATAGCACAAAAGAAGAAACAGCAAGTCTTGAAAAAGAGCTAAATGAAATTATATTGAAATTAGCGAAAATGAAATAGGAGGTTAACGATGAGCGCATCTAAAAAAGAAGAAATAGAAAACGAACAATTAGAAATAGAAATATCATCACCAAAAAAGAAAACAGAAAAAGCTCCAAAAGTTAAAAAAGAAGAAAAAACAGTAGATAAAAAAGATAAAAAAGAAACAACAGAAAAAAAAGAAGATAAAGCTGAAAATAAAAAAGAAGAAGGAAAAAAGAAAGCAAAAGAAATTAAAAAAATAGAAAATCCAAAAACTGAGGAAGAGATTGCAAACAATAAAGTTTACAACATCTTAAAAAAAGCAAAGGAAAATGGAAAAATAACATATGGCGAACTTGCAAGTCAATTAGGAGATGTAACACCAGATCAAATAGATAAAGTATTTGATGTATTCGAAGAATTGGGCGTTGACGTTCTAAAAGACGATACAGATGATGAGCCAGATATAGAAGACTTAGAAGAAGTTGAAGAAATCAAATTAGACGACATGAACGCTACATCAATGGAAGGAATAAGCGTTGATGATCCAGTAAGAATGTATTTAAGAGAAATAGGTAGAATACCATTACTAACATTTGATGAAGAATTAGATTTAGCCAAAAGAATTCTTGAAAACGATGAAGAAGCTAAGCAAAAACTTGCAGAATCAAACTTAAGATTGGTTGTAAGTATTGCTAAAAAATATGTGGGTAGAGGTATGCTATTCCTTGACTTAATCCAAGAAGGAAACATGGGATTAATCAAAGCTGTAGAAAAATTTGATTACACAAAAGGTTTCAAATTTAGTACTTATGCAACATGGTGGATTAGACAAGCTATAACAAGAGCTATAGCAGATCAAGCAAGAACAATAAGAATACCAGTTCACATGGTTGAAACAATAAATAAATTAATAAGAACATCTAGACACTTATTACAACAATTAGGTAGAGAGCCTACCCCAGAAGAAATTGCAAAAGAAATGGATATGCCAGTTGAAAAAGTTATGGAAATTCAAAAAATTGCACAAGATCCAGTTTCACTTGAAACACCAATTGGAGAAGAAGATGATAGCCATTTAGGAGATTTTATTCCTGATGATGAATCACCAGCACCACAAGACTCAGCAGCATACACATTATTAAAAGAGCAATTAGAAGAAGTAATGCAAACATTAACACCTAGAGAAGCTAAAGTATTAAAGCTAAGATTTGGACTAGAAGACGGAAAAGCAAGAACACTAGAAGAAGTAGGTAGAGAATTTAAAGTAACTCGTGAGAGAATAAGACAAATTGAAGCAAAAGCATTACGTAAATTAAGACATCCAAGTAGAAGCAAGAGATTAAAAGATTATATGAGCTAAAGAAAAGGAGTGATTGCAGAAATGGAAAAAAGACATATTGAAATAGTTCCAGGGAACGGAGATTTAAATATATCTCCAGCTGAAGATCACATAAATGATATAGTTGAAAAGAAAGAAAAACCTAAAAAAGAAGATATAGTAATCCCCAAAACTAGGGACGAAGAAGATAAAAAATAAGTATTTAATCTTATATACCTGGGCACAATTTAATTGTGTTCAGGCATATAAGAAATTTTATAAAAAGTATTGACAAAGAATAAAATAGCAAGTATAATATTAACTGTTATGGCGAGGTAGCTCAGTTGGCTAGAGCAACTGGTTCATACCCAGTAGGTCGAGAGTTCGAATCTCCCTCTCGCTACCAAAACTTCCAATTTATCGGAAGTTCTTTTTTTGCAAATTATTAAATAAAAAAGAATTAGATTTTGTACTAAACTTAAAAAGTATAAATCTAATTCTCTTTTTTTATAAAAGAAAAAATCCCCAAGCCAAGCTTGGGGATAATTATGTATTTATTATTAATTATTTTGCAGATTCATCTACTGGGTAAACACTAACTTGTTTTTTGTCTTTACCTAATTTTTCGAATTTAACTGTTCCATCTGCTAATGCAAATAATGTATCATCACTACCCTTTCCAACGTTCATACCTGGATGGATGTGAGTACCTCTTTGTCTAACTAATATATTTCCTGCAAGAACGAATTGTCCATCAGCTCTTTTAACACCAAGTCTCTTTGACTCACTGTCTCTACCGTTCTTAACACTACCTTGACCTTTTTTATGTGCCACTTAAATTCACTCCCTTCACATAAAGATTTTTATATGTTACACACTTTAATATAATCAAAATTATTTTGCTGCTTCAGCTGTAGCTTCTTTTTTAGCAGCTGGTAACTTAATATTTGTAATTTCTACTTTTGTATATGGTTGTCTATGACCTTGAGTTCTTCTATAATTCTTTTTAGCCTTATATTTGAAAACAAGTATCTTTTTACCTTTACCATGAGAAACTACTTTTCCTTCAACTTTAATACCTTTAACATAAGGATTTCCAACTTGTACTTTTTTGTCATCAGATACAAGAATAACTTTATCGAAAGTAACTTTTTTACCTTCTTCAGCATCTAATTTTTCGAAAAATACAACATCTCCTTCTGTTACTTTGTATTGTTTTCCACATGCTTCAATAATTGCGTACATTTAAGTACACCTCCCTTTTTCGTATACTCGCTAATCCTTACATATAGGTAGTTAGAATAAATCTAACATTTATGGAACCTTAATTAAGCGGATTACAGTTACATATTTTAACATAGGGTGTACGATTTGTCAACAAAAATAAAGAAATATGTGGATTTCTAGAAGAAAAATCTTATAATTGACATTAAAATTTATTTGATATATTATTCTTAATATGTAGAAATCTACAAAAAATCAAAAGAAAAGGAGAAGGTTATTTTGGAGAATAAAACAACGTATATTATTATTGGAATTGTTGCTGTTATTGCATTCGTTATAATTGCAGGAGTAATAATATCTGATGATGGGAAAGAAAAAAATACAAGTAACACAAGTAATTCAAACAACAATAGTGTAACTAACAGTACTTCAAATAGTACAGCTAATACAACTGATGAGGATTCTTTCGATTATGAAGCTGCAGCAGAAGAGCAAATGGCGGAGCCAAAAGCAGGCGAAACTATTGCAGTAATGCATGTAAAAAATTATGGTGATATAACATTTAAATTTTTCGAAGATAAAGCACCAAAAGCTGTTGAGAATTTCTTAACACATGCAAAAGAAGGATATTACAATGGTGTTAAATTTCATAGAGTAATGGAAGATTTTATGATTCAAGGTGGTGATCCAAAAGGCGATGGAACTGGAGGAGAAAGCATATGGGGAAAAGGTTTTGAAGAAGAAATTGATCAAAGCTTAGTTCCATATAGAGGAGCACTTTGTATGGCAAGTGCTGGAACAGGTACATCAACATTAGGAAGCCAATTCTTTATTGTGCAAGCAAACGCAGACGAAACACAAGCTAAAAGCTTAAAGTCATATGGATATCCAGAAGGGTTAATTAATGCATATTCAAAATATGGTGGATACTTAAGTTTGTATAAGAGCTATACAGTTTTCGGACAAGTTGTATCTGGAATGGATGTAGTTGATAAAATTGCTAAAGTAGAAAAAACTCAATCTAGCTCAGGAGAACTATCAGTACCAGTTGAAGATATAATAATTGAATCAATAGACGTAAAAACAAAATAGAATATAAGAAGAAAACATCGTTTATTTAATAAGCGATGTTTTTTATAATAATGCACAGAATTTGCAAAGCAAATTTAGCTCGCGAACAAAGACGTAGACTAAAAAATGTTATAAATAGTCCCCTTTTGACCTATTTATAAAAAAATACTTTTATAAAGTTTTGTGTGTCAATAAAAGCACAAACTTAAAAAATTATAAAATAAATACATATACTAAAATGTCGGCTTTTGTCCAGCATAGAGAAAAAAATTTAAAATCACTTGCATAATTCCAAAAATTGTGTTAAAATAATCAACGTTAACCTTACTCGCAATAAAAATATGCGGGTTATAGATCCAGAAGGAGGTGGAAATAATGAATAAATATGAAAGCGTTATCATTATTAATCCAAGTTTAGATGAACAAGGAATTAAAGATGTAATAACAAAATTTACAGATTTAATAAACAATAATAATGGAAAAGTTGAAAACGTAGATGAAATGGGAAAAAGAAAATTAGCTTATGAAATCAAAAAACAATCAGAAGGATATTATGTTGTATATACTTTCGAAGCTAACCCAGAATTCATAAAAGAATTAGAAAGAATCTACAGAATCACAGATAGTATAATGAAATTTATCACAATAAGAAAAGAAGATTAATCGTATATAAAATACCTTTAATTAGGAAGGTGGAAAAATGAACAAAGTAGTTTTAATGGGAAGATTAACAAGAGACCCAGAAACAAGATATACACAAACAAACAATACTCTAGTAGCATCATTCACATTAGCTGTAAATAGAAGATTTGCAAGACAAGGTGAAGAGAGACAAGCTGATTTTATACCAGTAGTTGCTTGGAGTAAAACAGGTGAATTCTGCAGTAAATATTTCAAAAAAGGTCAACAGGTTGGAATTATAGGTAGAATTCAAACAAGAAATTGGGATGATGATCAAGGACAAAAACACTATGTTACAGAGGTAATAGCTGAAGAAGCTTACTTTGCAGATAGTAGAAGAGATGGAGCTGGAGATAGCTTTGAAAATACTTTCGGAACAGCAGTTTCTGGAAGCCAAGAATTCCAAGTTTCATCAGATGATGATTTACCATTCTAGTAAATTTTGAGAAGATTGGGGGTTTTAGAAATGGCAGACAAGAAGAATAGAAGAAACAACAATAGAAATAACATGGATGATGATTTCAATCCAAAATTCAGAAAAGCGAGAAAAAAAGTTTGCGTACTTTGCAGTGACAAAAACTTTGAATTAGATTATAAAAATGCTGATCAATTAAAGAAATTCATCAACGATAAAGGTAAGATATTACCAAGAAGAGCAACTGGAGCTTGCGCTAAACATCAAAGAGAAATTACTCTAGCTGTTAAGAGAGCAAGACATATTGCTATATTACCATATACACAAGACTAATAAAAAACTAACCGGAGATTATAAAATCTCCGGTTTTTTGTATATATGAAAGAACGCAATAATAAGAAAAGAAAATACATATTAAATTTTTGTATCACCGCGCAGCAATCAAATGAACGAAACTCATGTGAAGTGACTGCGACTGAAGCAATCTACACATAAAAAATGAGCCATTGTTATGAAAGAACAGAGGCTCATCGAGATTGCGCTAGCAAGGTGTGAAAAAATTAATATGTATTTTTTATTGTGTTATGTTATTGAGCTCCACCAACCATTTCATCTTTTAATGTAACAGTAACAACAGTACCTTCTTCAACTTCCTGACCAGCTAAAATATCTTGAGAAATAACTTTACCAGAACCATCTATAGAAATATTTAAATTCAATGCCTTTAAAGAATTTTTAGCCTGCTCAGCAGTTTTTCCTTTTAAATCAGGAACTTTCTTCATAGTTTTTTCAGCACCATCAGTATATAGACATACAGTAGAACCAGATTGTAAAGAAATACCTGACTTAGGAAATTGTGATGTAACTATTGTAGAAGCTTCAGATGAAGTTCTTAAAACAACATTAAATCCAGCAGCTTGAAGAATACTTTTTGCTTCTGTCAATGTTTTAGAAGTTACATCAGGCAATGTAGTTGACTCATCAGATTCTGTAACAGTTACTGATGAAGTAATTCCTAAATGAGGTAATACTTCTGAAAGAATTTGAGAAGCAACAGGTGCACAAACTGTACCACCTTGATGGCTACCTCTACCATCACTATTTGGATTATTTAATACTACCAAAACAATAACTTCAGGATTTTCAACAGGGGATATTGCGATGAAAGAAGCAACATAACCTTGTTCTTTTTTATCATCAGGTGGTTCAGATGTACCACTTTTTCCACCAACTGAATATCCGTTAACTGCTGCATATTTACCAGTACCTTTAGTAACAACTGATTCCATCATTGTTCTTATCTTAGCAGAAGTATCTTCTGAAATAACTTGTCTAACCTTTACAGGTGCAAGTTCTGTCTCAACACCTGTATCAGTATTTACAACTTTACTAACAATACGAGGTTGCATTAAGTTACCACCATTAACTGAAGCAGATACTGCTGTAATTAATTGCAAAGGTGTAATTGAGAAACGTTGCCCAAAAGACATTGTTGCAAGTTCAACTTCATGGCAATCATCAATATTATAAAAAATACTATTTGATTCTCCAGACATTCTAACACCTGTTTTGTCAAAGAAACCAAAGGCTTGTAAATATTTATAAAATCTTTGCTTACCAATACGTTGACCTAATTGCATGAAAGCAGGGTTACATGAATGTTGCAAAGCCTCTGTAAGAGTTTGATCACCATGAGCTGTTTTGGCCCAACAGTAAATATCTCTATCACCAACATGATAAACACGATCACAATGAAAATCTCCTTTTGTATCAGGTTGTACAAGATTCTCTTCAAGACCTATTGACGAAGTAATTATCTTAAAAGTAGAACCAGGTTCATACAAATCTGCAATAGGCTTATTACGCCACATATTGCTCAATGCTGCAGATTTTTCTTCTGTTGAAAGTGTATCCCATTTTGATTGTAATTCAGTTGTATTAGGTGTAAAAGGTGTATTCAAATTATATGTAGGATAACTTGCCTCAGCTAAAATATCGCCAGTAGAAGGTTTCATAATAATGACACATCCACCATCAGCTCTATTTTCTTTTACAGCTTGATCTAAATATTTTTCTGCAATACGTTGAACTTCAACATCTAATGTTAAATATATATCACTACCATTTTGAGCTGGAATATATTGTTCGTTTTCATCTGAAATTGCTTGATTATTAACATTTGTAGAAGTTACTATTCTGCCAGGAGTACCAGTAAGTTCAGTATCCCAAGCAGATTCTATACCTTCCAAACCTTTATCATTTCCATAAAAACCAATAACATTTGAAGCTAAGTTTTCGAATGGGTAATATCTTTTTGAATCTTCATCAATATTAATACCAGTAGTTATATTATTTTCATCAAGCCATGCATTTAAATTATCTATAATGGGCTTTTCAACTTTTTTGGCTATAGTGATAACAGCAGATTTTGAATTAAGTTTTTCTAAAGTTTCATTATAATCAAGTGAAAACACCTGTGAAAAACCAGTAGCTAAAGTTTCATTTGGAACTTTGGTGCCATCTTTATAAGCTACTTCACCATTATTGATACTAACAGTATCAACTGTTGAACTCATAGCCAAAGTTTTATTTGTGGCATCATAAATTGTTCCTCTTTTACTTGCAATTGTTTGACTTGTAGTTTGTTGATTATAAGCACTAGCTTTGTATGCAGGTCCTTTCACAAATTGAATGTAGCCAATTCGAATTAGCAGACCTAAAAAACAAGCAGTGAGAATAATAAGTAATGCAATAGAACGAGAATTAAAAACTTGTTTTTCTTTAAAAACAGTACCAATTCCTAATCTTTTATTAATTGAATTTTTTCCTATGTGAATCAGTCCTTTCAAAAAGACAAGCAAATAAAAAATTTGTACATATAAAATTCTTATTTCCTTGCCCCTAATATATATGTATTTTATATTATAAAAAAATAAAAATCAATATAACACACTAATATTTGTAATGTATAAACTTTTGTGGTATATTAAAAAATAGGAGATAAAGTATATGAATTTATATGATGAAACAAGATTTATAATGAAACAAAATAATATAACTGCAAATAAGAAACTAGGTCAAAACTTTTTGGTCGATGAAAACGTAGTAGATTCAATAGTTGATGCAGCAGAAGTTACTAAAGAAGATTTAGTAATTGAAATAGGTCCAGGTCTAGGAACACTAACAAAAAGATTGCTTGATAGAGCTGGAAAAGTAATTTGCATAGAACTTGATCACAAAATGATAAATATTTTAGAAAATAGATTTAAACTATATGACAACATTGAAATAATAAATGAAGATGTTCTTAAAATAGATTTAAATAAATTAATAGAACTAAATAAAAATGAAAATATTAAAAAAGCTAAAATAGTTGCAAATCTACCATACTACATAACAACTCCAATAATAATGAAATTGCTAGAAGAAAAATTAAATATTGAAAGTATAACAGTTATGATTCAAAAAGAAGTTGCACAAAGATTAGCTGCAAAGCCTGGTGAGAAAGAAGTTGGAAGTATAACATATACAATTTGGTATTACACAGAACCGAAGATTGTTTTAGAAGTGCCAAGAGATTCTTTTATACCAGAACCAGAAGTAACTTCAAGTGTTATTAATTTAAAAGTTTTAGATAAGCCAAGAATAGAGGTTGAAGATGAAAAAGTATTTTTTAAAGTTATAAAAGCAGCATTTATGCAAAAAAGAAAAACATTAATTAATGCTTTGGTAAACGGAAAAATATTCGAAAGTAAAGAAGAAGCAGAAAAATGTTTGAAAGAAAATGAAATTGATACAAAAATAAGAGGCGAAAAATTATCATTAGAACAATATAAAATGATAGCAGATTATTTGAAAAAATAGTAAAAATTAGGCAAGTAAAAAACGTTACTTGCCTGATTTTTTTGCCTAAAACAAAAAGCTAAAAGCCGTTGATACGTAAGGAATTTTAAAAATGTAATGCAATTATTAAAAAAATGTAACATTTTTGAAATAAACCATTGAAAAAAGCCCTGTACCTGTTGTATAATATTATTGTGAGACTATCTATAACTAGATGGTTTTAAAGAGAAAAAAACTTAGGAGGATGTTTATATGTTTAGAGAGAAAAAATATTGTAAGACAGTAATAGCAATACTTTTAGTGTTTTGCTTTACTTTTGCAAACTGCTTTACTTTATTTACAAACATAAGCTTAGCAGCAGAGGAAAGCTTAGGGAAACAAGCATCAGAGAGCATTAATGAAAATGTAGAATATGATGCAAAACTTGCAAAAAACGAAGAAACAAATGGTTACGAATTAGAAGGAACTATTGATGAAGAAGATTTAGCAATTAATATGCAAGTCGAAATTAAAAATGAAGGATATCTAAAAAATGCAAAAATTTTAATCGAATCAGAGAATGGATTATCTTTCGAATTTGCTGAAGAAAAAAATGAAAAATATCAAATAGAAGGAAATCAAATTAGTTTATCAAACATAAGTGCAGGCGAAAAATTAGACATAAAGATTCCTATTAAGTATAAACAAAGAGATGATATAGAAAACTTAAATAAAAAGATAAATGTTAAACTAATAGGTACATATGTAAAAAATAATGGAAAAGAATCTGGAATATCACAAAATGTAATTTTAAAATTAGTTTGGCATACTAATACAGAATATAGTATAGTATCAGAATTAAAAAAATATATTCCATATAATAAAGGTATTATACTACAAACAAGTGTAACTTCTTTATTACCAGAGCAAAATAATTTTGTTGAAAAAGAAGAATTACAAATAGATGCAATAAATTTAGACGGATATAAAATAGAAAAAATAATTGTTTCAAACAAGTCAGAAGAAGAACTAAAAGAAACTGAATGGAACTATAATAAAGAAGAAAATAAAATAAATATAAAAATACAAAATAGCAAAGAAGCATTAAAGTCAAACGAATACCTAATTACATATATTTTATCTGGAGATAAAAAAATTGAATTACCATTTAATTTGAATTCAAAAATTGATGGTACTATTTTCATGTTTGGAACAGATGAAAAGATTGAAACAAAATTAGAAAAAGAATATGAAATAAAAGAAAGTTTAGGAAACATAGTTTCAATTGATAGTGAAACAGTTAAATCTGTAAAACTTGGAAATATTTTAAATAATAGTTTAGCAGAAGAAAATACATATAAAACAAATTATGAAACAAAATTTGATATAGATGTTTCTTCAACAGAGATGTGTGAAAATGTATTGATTAAATCAAATACACAAGAATTTGAAAATGAAGACAATACATTTGAAACAAACCAAATATTATTTAAACAAGTAAGAGTTTCAAAAGATAATTTTGAAAAAATGTTAGGACAAGATGGAATGGTTCAAATAATTGATGAGAATAATGAAGTTATTGCAACATTAAATAAAAATTCAAAATTAGATAATAATGCATACGTTGTTGATATTGATACAAATAATATTTGCATCAAAACATCTAAACCTCAAACAGAAGGAATATTATCAATTCAAACAGAAAAAGAAATTATCAAAACAGAATACTCATATGAACAAATAAAAACATTCTCAAATATAAATGAAAAATATACAGGAAGTATATTATATGATGAAAATGCAGAAAGCAAAGTTTCAGAAATGGAAAACAAAATTGAGTTAGAAAAACCTGAGACAAATGCTGAACTTACAATTTCAAGAAAAACATTAAGTACAATAGCTGATAATAATGATATTAAATTAGAAGTTAAATTAAATAACTCAAGCGAAGAAAACGATTTATATAAAAACCCAAGATTCCAAATAACATTCCCAGAATATATAAATGAAGTTAATGTGAAAAATATTGCTATTGCAAATTCAGAAGATGTATTCAAAATTGCAAATAATGAAATTGGAAAAGATGACAATGGAAGAATTGTATTAGATATAACATTAGAAGGATCTCAAACAAAATATAATTCAAATACATTAAGCAATGGTACAAGTATTATAATAAATTGCAATATGAAATTAAATCTATATACACCAACAAGTAATTCTAAAATTGAAATGAAATATTTAAATGAAAGTGCAAATAAATATAAAAATGAAATTAACAATATAGGATATGCAGAAACAGAAATTGAATTTAAAGCACCAGTTGGAGTTGTAAGCATAAATAGAATTTCAAATTATGAAAATACAGGAAAAACAATAACATCAGTTGACCAAGGAAAGGTTACAGATAAAATAGAAATCTTTGATGATGCCAAAGTAGCAACAATGGACATAATGGTTATGAACAATAATGAGAACGATTGCAATGATATCAAAATATTAGGAAGAATTCCTTTCAAAGGAAATAAAGATGTAACAACAGGAAAAGACTTAGGAACAACTATTGATACTGAGTTAGTAAGTAGAATAAATGAGGATGCAAATAATAAATCAGGTGCAACAATTTACTATTCAGATAATGGAGAAGCTACAGAGAATTTAGATACTGTAGAAAACAATTGGACAGAAAATCCTGATGATTTAGAAAACGTAAAATCTTATTTAATAGTTTTAGATGGATATGAAATGAAACCAGGAGAAATTTTGAAATATACATATCAATATAAAATACCAGCCAATCTAGAACACAATGTAGATATTTATGGATCATTTAAGACTATATACAACAATTTAAATGAAGTAACTAACATAAAAGAAATATCAACAGCTGATGTAGTTGGATTAACAACAGGAACAGGACCTCAATTAGCTGTACAGACAATAGCAAACATTAAAAATTCAATAAAAGAATATGAGAAAGTAAAATATACAGTAACAATAGAAAATACTGGATCTGAAGTTGCTGAAAATATAAAAATAGATACAAAAGTTCCAAAAGGAGCAACTGTAGCAACACATTCTAGTTATAATTCAGTTGAAACAACAAAAGGTTGGACATTAAAATCTGATAGAGAATTAGTAACAACAATAGAAAAATTAAATCCAGGAGATATTAAAAAGGTTGAATTTTTCGTACAAGCAAACAAATTACCAACAATAGAAGAATATTATGCTGGGGAAGAGGGATTTACTAAAAATGAAGACGGAACATATAGCATAAATCAATCTTATGTTGATGAAAATGGAGCAACAAAATATGAAGATAAAAAAATAGATTCAGTTCCTGAAATTAAGTTGGTATGCGAATCTACAATAACAGCTAAAGATTTAGCTAAAGAAATCAAAACAGAAGATTCTGGAATAATAGTTGAAAAATCAAACTTAGTTGCAGAAGAAACTGTTGAAACAAAAGATTCTATAGCAGCAGAAAATGAAACAATAGAATCAAAAATCAAAATTAAGAACAATAGTAATGACACAATGAAAAACATAGTGGTAACAAAGGTTTTACCAGATGGATTAAACTACAGCGATAGCTATATAAGAGGATATGAAGATGATGGAATTACTATGAAAAAAGTAAAAACTACAAATTATGATAGTGATTCAAAAACAGTAACATGGACAATTGAAGAATTACCAGCTGGAAGAACAGTATTGTTAACAGGAGATTGGGTAGTTGGTCAATTAAAAGAAAATACGTATAAAGATACAATAGCAACAAGTTCAATAATTTTAGTAAATGGAGAAGAATATCAAGCCGGTGAAGTTGATATAACTGTTGGAAAACCAAACTTAGAGGTAAGCCAAACATCAAACCAAACTAACCAATATGTAAAAGCTGGAGAACAAATAAAATATACATTTACAGTTAAAAATACAGGTTCTGTAAGAGCAAACAATGTTACATTAACAGATAGCTTACCAGATGAAGTTTCAATAAAAAAACTAGTATATACAGTAGATGGAGTTGAAGTATCAAAAGTTGTTGCAAAAAATGAAGATGCAACAGTATATACAAGTATATTACCTGATGGAAAATTAGAAGCAACAGTTACAGCAGAAATAAATAATATAGATACAGCACAAAGAACAATAACTAATGTTGGAAAAGTAGAAGCAACAGATATATCAAAAATTAATTCAAATGAAGTAGTCAATATAATAGAAAGAACATCAAACACAACAGGAAATGATACAGAAAGTAATAATACTAATAATTCTACAAGTAGTAATACTAACAATAATAGTTCACCAAATACACCAAATGAAAATGTTAAAGATAAGTATGACATAAAAGGAATAGCATGGCTAGATAAAAACAAAAATGGTGAAAGAGACAATGGAGATAATAGATTAGCTGGAATAGAAGTTAAATTGATAAATTCAAAAACAGCAGAAGAAGTTAATAAAACAGTTACAAACCAAGATGGAGAATATAAATTCAGTAACTTGGAAAATGGAACATATATAGTAATGTTCTATTACGATAACAGCAAATATGCATTAACTGAATATAAGAAACAAAATGTTGCAGAAGACAAAAATTCAGATGTAATTGCAACAGCAGAAAAAGATAAATCAGTTGCGACAACAGATGTAATAACAATAGAAAATGGAAGTAAATCCAATATTGATATGGGGCTTATTGAAGCAACAACATTTGATTTAGCATTAACAAAATCAATTAGCAAAGTTACAGTACAAACAAAGGAAGGCACAAAATCATATGACTTCAACAATACAGACTTAGCTAAAGTAGATATAAACGGAAAATACTTAAGTGGAGCAACTGTATTTGTAGAATATACATTTACAGTAAAAAATGAAGGCGAAATAGAAGGTTATGCTAAAGAGTTAGTAGACTATATGCCAAAAGAATTAGAATTTAATACAGAACTAAATAAGAATTGGCATAAAGGAAATGACGGAAATTTATACACAGATGAATTAGCTAATACAGCAATTCAAGCTGGAGAATCAAAAACAGTAAAACTTGTATTAACAAAAGCTATGACAGATACAAATACAGGTATAGTAAACAATCAAGCTGAAATATCAAAAGATTATAATAAAGCAGGAATTGCAGATAAAGATTCAACACCAGGTGACCAAGATCAAAAAGATGATGATATGTCATCAGCAGACTTAATAATAGGTGTAAAAACTGGGGAAACATTAATATATATATCAGCAATTATTGCAGGAATAGTTGCAGTAATAATAGCAGTTATAGTAATTAAGAAAAACAAATTAATTTACAAAATTCAAGCTAAATTTGGGAAGGAGGTGTAGTTACGAATGAAGAAATTTAAAAAGATAAGTATTTCAATTTTAGCAATAATAGCAGTACTTGCATTAATATACTCAGGATATAAAGTAATTGCTAGATCAACAAATGAAATGTTATCAGAAGGAAATGGACTTCCAGCAAGCTTCCCATATGTTACATATGAAGATTTGATAAATGAAAACGATACATTATGTTGCGGAAAAGGAATCGCTTTAATTGGAGCAGGTAGAACAAATGTAGTTTCAGGAGGAAACAGCCAATCAGAACCATATTTAACTATGAAAGATATTGGAAAAAAACTTTTCTCAAAAACTGAAACAGCATCAGGAGATGTAACATCTGATAATTTCTCAAACCCATATTCAGCAACAACAAGTTATACATATGGGCATTATACAGAATCAGAGAAAAAAGTTGCTTCACCAGAAGAAGCATACATATTAGCTGAGATTTCAGAAAACTATCCAGGAAATGATAGTACATTTTATAATGTAACAAACAAAGAATATACAGGAAAAATGGATGAGGCATATTTCTATAATGTATATGGAAATGTTATCTATGGTGTGAATATTGATAAAACATCAGGAGAACCACAAGATTTTGTTATTAAAGATAAGGATTCAGGAAAATATTATTATGTAGAAATAAGCGATAGCGGTAAGTTCTTCCCATATACATATGTACAATATGCATGGTGGAAAACACCTGCCGGAGGAAGTTCAGATAAAGTTGAATCAACAGCTTTATCTAGAGAAGCAGAAGCTTTCGAAGCATACATAAATAAAGTCGCTAAAAGAAACGAAAAAGGTGAAATAGTAACAGAACAAAAAACAGTAACTGTACATGGAAAAACAGCTACAGTAACAGCACCTGTAATAGATTATAAAGTAACAGGCGAAGATGAAAATGCAAAAGTTCAATATGATAAAGATAATCAAAGATATTTAGTAGGACCATTCAAAATTAATTATTATGAAGAATCAGTAACAACAGACAGAGGTAAAGTTGATTTTTCAGCAATAACAAAAGCTACACTAGAAACTAACTTAGGCGTTGTTGATGATGCAAAATGGTTTTTCAAATATGAAAAAAGAGATGCAGATGATACAGCAGAATTTCCACACAATGGAGAAGAATTCTATATAGTACTAGATTATATAGACGATATGAGATATATAAAAGATTTAAAATTTGATTTTAAATATATGAATGCAGGTGGTGAATATTCATCATTAAAAGGTGAATACTTCAATGCAAATTGGGAACCAGAATCAGAAGCTATATGGTGTAATGAAGGTGCAAAAAATTGTCCATGTGGAGGCCATCATTCAAGTGCACAATATGATAAAGATGGAAATATGACATGTTCTGGTGGAGCTAAAGAATGTTCACATGGATATTATCATAACCACATTGTTAAATGGAATTATTGGTTGGAATTAAAAGATTTATCACCAAATCAATCACAACCATTAGCGCAAGTATACGTAGGTGTAAGATGGTATGAAGAAGCAACTTATTCTTTAAAAACAAAAGAACCAGAAAAAGAAGAATATATAAGATTAACAATACCAATGGAAGGTGAAGTTTGGATAGATAAAGAACCAGACAAAAAGAATCCTGATTATGTTGAAGGAACAAAACAAGATGATGAACAAGGATACAAAAATGCAGAAGTATACATTTATAAAGTATACAAAAAAGCAGGAAAAATTGATAAAAGAGAATTAGCCAAAATATATGATGAAGACAATAAAACTGAATTAAGCTATCCAATATACACAGATGCAAATGGTAAATATAAAATACCAAATATCAATGTACCTGGATCAAGTAAAGAATCAGATATGACAGAAGATGGATACGATATTTCGTATGATGTTGAATTTAAATATGATGGTCAACATTATGAAGCATCAACTGCACTTCCAACAGCCAATGGAGATGCAAGCAAATATATTAAAGCAAGCAAGAGTGAAAAAACAGCTTACGAAAAAGATTCAATAGCTTCTGAAAATGCAACAGAAAGAGATGAATACAACAAGAAATTCACAGAAGTATATGGAGGAAATAGCATAGACAAACAAGGAAATACAGAAGGATATGCAAGCAATGGAAATGATAAATTAACATTAGACTATACCTCTAAAGAATTCTCATTACCAGACAATTCAAATACAAGAAGATTATCTACATTAACAGTACTAGACAAAAATGAACATATAATAGATCAATACAAAATGACAGCAACGACGGGAAATACTGGAGTTTACTACCCAGTAGATAACAAAATATCAGTTAGTGAAGCAGATGATGTAAAAGAACTAAGCGTAGTAGAAGATGAAAAAGGAAAAACAACAACATATAAAACAATTTACAACTACATGTTACACATCAATTTAGCTGTAAAAGAAAGAGAGAAAACAGACCTTTCATTATTCAAAGATTTATACAAAGCAGAAATATTAGTAAATGAAAAAGAAATAACAAAAACATATAATAAATATGTTGATGTTGAAGACGAAGCTAATAAAGAAGCTTTAGAAGTACAAATAGAAGCATGCAAAATTGGAAAATATAAATTAGGACTATATAGTTCAGATTATCAATATCGTTCAACTGTTTATGAAAAGAGTGCAGAAGTTGTTAAAAACATTAAAGCTGATACAGACTTAAAAGTATATTTAACATACAGAATTGCAGTAAACAACGAAAGTCAAGCAAATGATGATTTGATAGCAACAATCAATCAAATAAATGATTATTATGATAAATCATTTACATTAGTAAATGCAGATATCAAAGCAAATGTATTAGATAACAATCAAGAAAGAGTAAATAAGGTAGTTGCAGAAAGCCCATACTATAGAATAGTAAAAGCCAATGAAACCCCAGAGTACACATATTGGTCAGACAATATGCAAAGATTTACATGTAATGATACAAATACAAAAGTAAATGATGATTACAAAAAATTAACTATAACAGATTTAAAAGGACAAAAATTAGCAAAAGGTGAACAACTAGAAATGTTTATAACATTTGAAGTTGATAAAGATGGATATAAAGGAACAACAGAAAGAAAGAATTTATTAGGAGAAAAGAACAATGTTGCAGAAATTGCAAACTATTCTACATTCTATGCAAACGGAAAAGTAGCTGGAATAATTGATAGAGATTCAGCACCAGATAACATAGACTTAACAAGAAACGTAAAAGAATGGTATGAAGATGATACAGAATCAGCTCCAGCAATAGATATTGAATTATACAATTATAACAGAGAAATAAACGGAAACGTTTGGGAAGACTCTGAAACAGTCGATTTACTATATGGACAAAAAGTCGGAAATGGTATTATGGAAGATGGCGAAAAAGCAGTTAAAGACATAGATGTTCAATTAGTAGAAAAAATAAAAATAGATGGAATCGAATATGAAAAAATATGGTCAGAAGATGATTTCAATAATCTAACTGACGAAGAAAAGAAAGAATTTAGACTTAAAGATGTAACAACAGATGAAAACGGATATTATTACTTCAAAGGTGTATTAGCTGGTAACTATGTAGTAAGATTTAAATATGGAAATAAAGAAGCTAATATAAAATATAATGGTCAAGATTACAAAAACACAGCATATCAAGCAGATATGACAAATGCAGACGGAACAAGTACATTAAACAATGAATGGCAAGATTTAAGAACAGGAAAATTAAATGATGCTAGAGTATCAGATGCAAGAGATTATGAATTACAAAGAATGAAAGTAATAGCATATTCAAGAACAATTAATAACCCAATAGGAAATGTACTTGAAAGTGCAGACCAAGATGTTAACCATTCTGAATTAATTGAAAATACTCAAATGGTTGCAAACACAGCAAAACTAAATATCGAGATTGAACATCAAGATTATATTGATTACGGTACTGTAAACAAAGTAAACGGAATTAATCAATATACATATAATGTTAAGAATATTGACTTTGGATTAGAGAAAAGATCAGAAACAGCAGTAGAATTAGATAAGAAAATTTCAAAAATTTCACTATATAAAGATGACGGAACAACATTATTATTAAATGTATCATTCAATGAAGATGGAACTATAAATAAAGAAAAACCGGACAACATGTATGTAGAAAAAATAACACATCTAGATGAAACAAATAATATTCAAGGATTTGAATATATACCAACAGAAAGTCAATTCAAAAATGGAACATTACTAAAAATTGAATATCAAATAACAATTAAAAATAACTCAGAAGTAGATTGGACAGGAAAAGTTGCTGAATATACAACAGCTGAAGATATTTTAAATGAAGTAAAAGAATTAGAAAAAACAGACAACTATGTTTCAGGAGAAATGATTGAATATGGTGATTATGTAGGATTAAATTATTACAATAATAAAAATAACGATACAGACAGAATAGTAAAAACTAAAGTAGAACAAATTATTGATTATGTTGATAATGACGCATCATCAAGTGAAGAGGATAATACTAATATAGAAAATAGTAGTTGGAGCACAATTACATTAGAAGAATTAAAAGACAAAAAAATGATAGACAATAAAGTATATACAAATGTAAATGGTGAGCAAAAACTAGTAGATTCAAAAGGAAGAGAATACATTTCAGAAAATAAAAAGAATGTATTAGTTACAGAAACAAACAAATATAATCCAAGTGTAATAACTGAATTAGTTCCAGAGTCAGCATCACAAGCAACAGGAGTAGCTTCATCAGGAAAAATAAGAGTAGTAATTTCAAAACAATTGAATGAAGAAAACTCAAAAGACGATTTATATAATAACATTGCAGAAGTATTATCATATTCAAATACAGTAGGAAGAAGAGATTCACAAGCTGTACCAGGAAACGCAGAAGTTGCAAGAGGTGAATATTTAGCAGCCACAGGATATGATAATGGAACATTAGTAACAGATTATAAAGGTGCAAAAGAAGTTGAACAAAATGGAGCAGTATTACATCTAAACGGAGAAAGAGATGCAGATGCACCAAGTTATGTAACATTATCAGAACCTACAGGTATATCAATAAGAGAATATAATAAGAAAAATTATGCAATTGCAATAGTAATTTCAGGAATAATATTAGCAGCAGGAATTGTTGTAATTAAAAAGAAAATTATAAAATAGATAAGATTTTAAAATTAAAAAAAGAGAATTGCCTAAATAAAGTGCACCCCAAATGTTAGATAAAAATTTAACATTTGGAGGTGTATTTTTTTTATATAATAAGAAAGTTCTGCAGACTTCAGCTTATATAAAAATAACAATACGCAAAAATTTACAAAGCAAGTTTCAAACACGAACAAAACATGGATTATAATAAGCGTCAATATTATTGAGCTTGCTTTTAACCTATCAAGGTATATATATTGAAAAATTGGAAAAAATATGAATCAAGAATAAAACCATAAAAGGTAAACAAGAGGAGATATTTCCAATGAAAAATTATCAGTATCTAAATATTAAAGGTACAAATTTAGAAGAAGCTCAGCTAGAAAATTATTTAATACAATTAGCTGAGGAACATGTTATAAGTAAACAATCGGAAAAAAATACGTATCCAATAAAAAAAGTGGAAGAGAATTTTAATAATATATTAGAAACATACGAATTATTAAATAAGCATTTGAAACTAGGAATAAAAGTACATTCAGCAGGAGAATGGCTCTTAGATAATTTTTATATAATTGAAGAAATTGTTAGAAATATAGAAAAATCAATGACTATAAAAAAATATGTAAAGTTACCAGGAATAGCAAATGGAAAACATAAAGGATTTGCAAGAGTATATGTGCTTGCAAGTGAGATAATAGCATTTAGTGATGAAAGTATATCTGAAGAAAAAATAATTAAAGCGATAAATAGTTATCAAACTAGAAAAATTTTATCAATGGAAGAAATCTGGAATATAGGAATATTTATGGAGATAGCTATAATTCAGAAAATATCAGACATTTGCGAAAAAATATATTATTCACAGATTCAGAAGTATAAAGTAGAAAACATTTATGAAAGACTAGTAGAACTAAAACCATCACAAGAAAGAATATTTAAAGAAAAAATAAAAACTCAAAAGCAGATAGAGGATTTAAATTATTCTTTTATAGAATATATGGTATACAAGTTAAGAAGAATAGGAAAAAAGGGGAATCCATATATTGAGATATTAGAAAAGCAAGTAAACAGATTAGGAACCAATACAGATGACATTGTAAAAAAAGAACACCTATACGTAGCAACATTAAAAATAAAAATTGGGGTCTGTATAACATCATTAAAAGCAATAAACAGAATAAGCTTTCAAAAGGTATTCGAAAAAACAAATAAAACAGAAGAACTTTTAAATAATGATCCAAGTGGAATATTTCCAAAGCAAACAGAAGACACAAAAGAACTATACAGAGCGAAAATAAAAAAAATATCAGCCAAAACAAAAATATCTGAAATCTATATAACCGAGGAAATACTAAGATTAGCAAATAGATACAAAGAAGCGGTAGATAGGGAAGAAAAAAGAAAATCACATGTTGGATATTATCTAATTGACGAAGGTATTTATGAATTAAAAGAAGTAATTTTAGAAAAGAAAGTAAAAAGAAAATCTAAAAAGTTTCTATCAAGATTATATATCTATTCTATAGTTGTTCTACCATTATTAGGTGATTTTGAAATAAGTGAATTAGTTGGGCGAACCTCTATATCAAAAATTATTTTATTTCTAATATTATATATACCACTATATACATTAATTTTAAGAATAATAAACTATATAATTTCTAGAATAGTTAAACCATTGAACATTCCCAAAATAAACTATGAAAATGGAATAGATGATGAGTGTAAAACAATGGTTGTAATACCAACAATATTGGACAGCAAAGAGAAAGTTGAAGAAATGTTCAAAAAAATAGAAATATATTATTTAGCAAACGAAGATAAAAATATATTTTTTACATTGTTAGGAGATTGCACAACATCTGTAAAAGAAGTGGAAAAAAGTGACGAAGATGTTATAAATACAGGATTACAAGAGAAAAAAAGATTAAATGAAAAATATAATGTAAGTAATAAGTTTAATTTTGTTTATAGAAAAAGAAAATGGAATCCAAAAGAAGAAAGATATTTAGGTTGGGAAAGAAAAAGAGGTTTATTAATTCAATTCAACGAATTAATACTAAAAAAAGAGAAAACAGATTTCATTGCAAACACATTAGAAGATTTTGATGAAAAAATAAAATACATTATAACATTAGACTCGGACACAAATTTAGTTTTAGAATCTGCGCAAAAAATGATTGGTGCAATGTCACATATATTAAATAAACCAGTAATCAAAGATGGCGCTGTAAAAATTGGATATGGAATTATGCAACCTAGGATAGGGATAACATTAGAAGATTCTCAAAAAACAATGTTCACAAAAATATTTTCAAGCAATCCAGGAATAGATTTTTACACAAACGCAATTTTTGATATCTATCAAGATTGCTTTAAAGAAGGAATTTTTACTGGAAAAGGAATTTATGATTTAGAAGTATATCAACAATTAATAAAAAATGAATTACCTGAAAACAGAATTTTAAGCCATGATTTGCTCGAAGGAAATTATTTAAGATGTGCCTTATTATCAGACGTTGTACTATTAGATTCATTTCCAAAACAATATCTTTCATATGTAGAACGTGAAAATAGGTGGATAAGAGGAGATTGGCAAATTGCAAGCTGGATAGAAAAAGTAATATTTAACAAAAGAAACCCAATTAATAATATTAGTAAATTTAAAATATTTGATAATTTAATAAGAAGCATTTTACCAATAAGCCAACTAATTTTATTTATAACAGCAATAGGTAGTAAAAACTTCAGTTTATTATTAATAACGTTAGCAACTATATATATATCAAGCATCCTAGAAACTATAAATAAAATAATATTTAGAAAAAGTATAACAGAAGAAAAAATTTATGCAGATAAAAAGTTTTACAGAAATATTTCTGGAATAAGAGGAACATTTTTAAGAAACAGCATAGAATTAACATTTCTACCAACAGCAGCATTGAATTCGTTTTTAGCAATAATAAAAACATTATATAGATTAAGAATAGGGAAAAAATTATTAGAATGGAAAACATCAGATTCAGTAGATAAAGCAGTAGAAAATACATTAGAATATTATTGCCAAAAAATGCTTTTTAATATTTTGATAGGAATAATAATGTTTGGACTATTAAATCCGCTAGGAATGGTAGTAGGAACTCTATGGATTTTTGCACCTTATATAGCATGGATTTTAGGACAAAGTATTGCAAGAAGCAGAAAAATCGCAAAAGAAGATAAAGAATATCTAGAAAAAATCGCAGAAGAAACATGGAAATACTTTGAAACAAGTTTTACTGAAGAAAATAATTATTTAGTCCCAGACAATTATCAATTAGGAAGAAAAAATGAATTTGTAATGAGAACTTCCTCAACCAATATAGGATTAGAAATATTATCAATAATATCAGCATACGATTTAAGATTTATTACACTAGATAAAGCATTAGAAATGATTAAAAAAGTAATTAATACAATAAACAAATTAGTAAAATGGAATGGACACTTATATAATTGGTACAACATAAAAACACTAGAACCATTGAAACCAGAATATGTATCAACAGTTGACAGCGGAAATTTCATTGGATATTTGTATGTGTTAAGAAATTTTTTAATCACTAAAAAAATAGATGATGATTTATTAAAAAATGTTGAACAAATCATAAATAATACAGACTTTAATTATTTATATGATGAAAAACAACGATTATTTTCAATAGGATTTGATATATCTAGCAATAAATTAAGTGATTCTTATTATGACTTCTTAGCGTCCGAAGCAAGACAAGCAAGCTTTATAGCAATAGCAAAAAAAGATATAAAATATAAACATTGGATTAATTTAAGTAGAACATTAACTTCATTAAATGGATACAAAGGATTAATATCATGGTCAGGTACAGCGTTTGAATATACAATGCCAAATTTAATAATGGAAATACCAGAAGGAAGTTTGATAGATGAAGCATGTAAATTTGCTAGAAGATGTCAAATTGAATACGCAAACAAAAATAATGTACCATGGGGAATATCAGAATCAGCATATTCTTTAAAAGATCTCCAAGGAAACTACCAGTACAAAGCTTTTGGTATTCCAATGTTAGGACTAAAAAGAGGTTTAGAAGAAGAGTTAGTTATTAGCCCATATGCAACAATTTTATTTTTAGAATATGACATAAACCAAGTGGTTGAGAATTTAAAAGAAATTGAAAAATATAATATGAGATCGAAATATGGATTTTATGATGCACTAGATTTTACAAGAGAAAGAATAAGTGTAAGAAAAAAATATGAACCAGTAAAAACGTATATGGCACATCATCAAGGCCTAATTCTAAATACAATAAATAACATATTAAACAAAGACATACTAAGAAAAAGATTTATGAAAAATCCAGAAATAGAGTCGATAAAAATTTTATTAAATGAAAGAATGCCAGACACAGTAGTATTGTCAAAAGAAAAGAGAAATAATGTAAGCAAAGGAAAATATGTAAGCATATATGATGATAAGGAAACTGTATATTTATCAGATGAAAAATATGATAGGTATAATGCAATATCAAGTGACGATTATACTAATGTTATAGATATCCATGGAAGAGGGTATAGTAAGTTAAACAATATTCAGATAAATAGATTTAGAAATAGAATAGATTGTGATGAAGGAATAGGTGTATATTTTAAAAATTTACAAACAAAAAAAATATGGAGCAGTTTTGAAAGTGATAAAGTTATATTCTCACAAGGAAAAGAAGAATTTATAAAACAAGAAGAAAATATAGAAACGAAAGTTAAAGTATTTTTAGCACCAGACGAATCAGCAGAAATAAGACAAATAAATTTAAAAAATACAGGAATTTTAAAAGGGATAATAGAAACTTATTTTTTCTTAGAACCAATATTATCAAACATTCAAGATGACATTGCACATCCAGCATACAACAACATGTTTTTAAAATTCAACTATTTGGCAGATAAGAAAATTTTGCTATGCTCAAGAAAAATAAATGATAAAGAAATATATTTAGGAATAAAAATAATTACAAACGAAAACCAAGAATTAGAGTTCGAACTGGAAAAAGAAAAATTTATTGGACGTAACAGTAAAATTCCAAAGGCAATATTAGATTCAAGTAAATTCTCAAATGAAGAAATAGAAACGGTAGAACCAATAATAGCTTTTAGAACTAAGACAGAAATAGAACCACAAAAAGAAGAAAAAATAAATTGCATTATGCATGTATCAGAAGAAAAAGATGAAATCATAAAATATTTAACCGAAATTAATTCAGAAAAAGTTGAAACGATTTCAGAGCTTGCAAAAGCAAAGAGTGAAGAAGAAATAAAATTCTTAGAAATCAATGGAGAGAAAATAGAAAATAATCAAAAAATATTAGGACACCTAATTGAAAAGGACATACCAAGAGAAGTTAATACAACGTATAAGATTGAAGAAGTTTGGAAATTTGGAATTTCTGGAGATAATCCAATTATACTATTAGAAATGAAAAATATAGAAGAACTATACGTATTAGAAGAATTATTAGAGACAATTGAATTCTTTAATGTTAAAAATATACGAATAGACTTATGTGTATTAAATAACGAAAAAATGAGTTATGAAACATTTGTGAAAGATGGAATAAATGAAGTTATAAAAAATCATAGATTAGAATATTTAAGAAATAATCAAATATTTGTATTAAATAAAAATGAGTTAACACCTAAAGATATTGAAACAATAGAAACAATTGCAGATATCAAATTATTTGGAAATATTGGAGGAATAAAAAACAATCTTGAAGAAATAGAAAATAATAAAAAAGAAGAAGTTCAAATGCAATACAAAGAAATAGGCACAAGCGAAAAAATAGCAGAAGACGAATTAGAATATGACAACAGAATAGGCGGATTTACAAAAGATGAATATATTTTAAAAATTGAAAAAGACAATATACCACCACGAGCATGGAGCAACATAATTGCTAACAAAAAATTTGGAACAGTAACTACAGAAAATAGTGGAGGATATACTTGGATAGAAAATAGTAGATTAAAAAGAATTACAACATGGGAAAATGATGCTATACAGGATTTTAAATCAGAAGAAATTATTATTAAAGATATAGATAATAATGAATATTGGAATTTGGGAAATAATGCTGAAAAAAATTCTTATCAAGTTAAATATGGAATGGGATATTCAAAATATATGCAAATAAATAATGACTTAATCCAGGAAAATACAATATTAGTTCCACTAGAAGAAGAAATAAAAATAAACCACATAACAATAAAAAATAAAGACAGAAATAAAAGAAGATTACATTTATATTATGCTATAAATGTAAGTATGGGAGAGGAAAAGCAAAAAAATATTGGAAAAATAAAAGCAACTAAAAATGATAATTTTATTGAATTAGAAAATATATGCAAAACAAATTTTGAAGATAAAATAGAAATAACAGCCAGTGAAAAAATAAAATCATATACAAACAATTATCATAATTTTTTCTCAAATGATATGAATCCGAAAAAAGGAGTAAATAAGAAAGAATTAAAGCCAGAAGGAAATATACTAATAAAAAATGAAATTATAATAGAAATACCAGTAGAAATAGAAGGATTTGAACGAAAAACAGTTGATATATTGCTTGGAAAAGGTTTAAGAAAATATGTAGAAAACTGTAATACAGAAAAAGAATTAGAAAACATAGAACAATACTGGAAAGATAAAACAGAAAAAATAAAAATTAAAACACCGTCTGAGAAAATAAATTTATATATGAACAAGTGGCTGATATATCAAACAATAACAAGTAGATTAAATGCGAAAACAGGATTTTATCAATCAGGAGGAGCGATAGGCTTTAGAGATCAACTACAAGATGCGTTAGGAATGAAATGGATAGATGAAAAAATATTATACAATCAAATTTTAGAAGTAGCAAAACATCAATTCATAGAAGGAGACGTTATGCACTGGTGGCATGTTAGCAATAAAACTGGAATACGTACAAGAATTTCAGATGATCTATTATGGCTACCATATAGCGTAATGGAGTATATAGAATTTACAGATGATGAATCAATATTAGACGAAGAAGTTAAGTATACGAAAGGAATTCAGCTTGATGATGGGAAAAACGAAAAATACGGAAAATATGAATATACAGAAGAAAAAGGAACAATATATGAACATTGTATAAAGGCAATTGAAAAAAGTTTGAATTTTGGCGAAAATGGATTCCCTAAAATAGGCACAGGAGACTGGAATGATGGCTTCAATAGGATAGGAAATAAAGGAAAAGGAGAAAGTATTTGGCTTGGATTTTTCTTATATGATATTTTAAATAGATGGGAAAAAATCTTAGAAAAGAAAAATGAAATAGAAAAAATAAATAGATACAAAGAAATAAAAAATGTATTAAGAAAAAATTTAAATGCAAAAGCATGGGATGGTCAATGGTATCAAAGAGCTATTATGGATGATGGAGATATAATAGGAAGTAGCAAGTGTAAAGAAGGAAAAATTGATAGTATTGCACAGAGCTGGTCTATTATTTCAGAAGCGGGAGATAATGAGAAAAAATACATTTCATTAGAATCAGCAAAAAAATATTTAATTGATGAAGAAAATAAAATAATAAAATTGTTAACGCCACCATTTAAAGATGAAAAATTGGATCCGGGATATATAAAAAAATATCCTGCTGGAGTTAGAGAAAATGGAGGTCAATATACTCATAGTAGTATATGGCTTATAATGGCTTTTGCAAAAATGGGCTATCTTACAGAAGCTGTAAAATATCTCGAGATGATAAACCCAATTACTCATACCGAAAATATAGAAAAAGTTAAAAAATATAAAATTGAACCATATGTAATTGCAGGTGATGTATATACAAACAAATTTATGACAGGAAGAGGTGGATGGAGTTGGTATACAGGTTCTAGCAGTTGGTATTATAAAGTATGTTTAGAAAATATTTTAGGATTGAAAAAAAGGGGAAATAAATTATATTTGCCAGAAAATATTCCGGAAAACTGGGAATGTTTCGAAATACAATACAGAAATGAAACAAATTTATACAATATAAAAGTTGAACGAAAAGCAGATAATCCAAAGAAAAGAGAGATTTTTCATAACGGAATAAAAATAGAAAAAAATTATATAGAGTTAAAAAATGATAACAAAATTGAAAACCTTGAAATAAAATTGTAAAAAAAATGAGAAAAAACTTGTACAAATTTTTTCTTTATGATATAAAATAATGTATGGATGTAATTAAAAAGAGAAAGGGGTATCCTCGTGGAAGAAGTAGATGTTGGAAGAGATTTTAATAGAAAAACTATTCTAGTAGTAGATGATGAAGAAAGTATAGTAGATTTATTAGTATATCATTTGCAAAAAGAAGGTTATAATACATTGCAAGCATATGATGGGGCATCTGCTGTAGAAATAGCCTTAAAAGAAAAACCAGATTTAATTTTATTAGACGTAATGTTACCTAAAATGGATGGAATTAGCGTGTGCAAAAGAATTAGGTATTCATTAAATGTACCAATATTAATGATATCAGCTAAAGACACAGAACTTGATAAAGTTGTTGGACTTGAAATGGGAGCAGATGATTATATTACAAAGCCATTTCAACATAGAGAAGTAATGGCAAGAATTAAGGCAAACCTACGTAAAGCAGAGCTTGTTGCTCAAGCTGAAATGAAGACAGAGAGTATAGAAAATGAAGAAAACTTAATTGTTGTAGGTGACTTAACTCTTGATCTAAAAAAAGTTGAAGCAAAAGTAAAAGGCGAAGTAGTAGACTTAACAATAAAAGAATTTGAAGTATTAAAATATTTAGCAGCACAACCAGGAGAAGTTGTAACAAGAGAAATGCTTTTAAAGAAAGTTTGGGGGTACGATGATTATGTAGGAGCAATTCGTACAGTCGATGTTACAGTAAATAGAATAAGAGATAAAATAGAGAAAGATAAAGCTAATCCAAAAATATTAATAACTAAAAGAGGCGTAGGATATTACGTAGTCGGAAATAAATAATATAAATATTACAAGAAAAATAAAAGTTGTAAAATAGATGTGAAATAATTACATTTGTTTTACAATTTTTTTTCTTTTTATTAAAAATGTAATTTCGTGTAAAAATAAAGAAGTAGTAAGAATACAAAAAAATGTGTTACAACTAGGTTACAAGTGATAACAAATACTTGAATATTCGAAGAATAGTGATATAATATGTGCAAACACTTGCGTAGGAGTGAAAGATGTTAAAAAGCATACAAATAAAAATAGTTTTGATATTTATGATACTCGGGATTTTAATGATAGGAATTCAAGGAGTATTATTTACGTCAGAATTAGGGCAATTACAAAGTGCAATTCAAAATAATGAGAACGTTACTCAAGAGATAAATATTCAGATGCGAAACACACAAATTTTATCAATAGGTTTAATAGTTGTTTTCGCAGTAATTTCTGTTCTTGTGGGAATATTTGTTGCAAAAGTAGTAATAAGTCCAATTTTGAAATTAGCAAAAAGTGCTGAAATAGTTGCAAAAGGCGGAAAATATCAAATAAAATATCTAGATGATGGAAAGTCTAAAACTGAAGTCGATGAACTTACAAAAGCATTTAATATGATGCACAGTGAATTAAACGAAAATCTAAAAGAAGTTTCAAGACAGAAAAAACAAATTGAAACTATACTTTTGCATATGAATGATGGAATACTTGCATTTAATATAGAAGGAAAAATAATTCACAAAAATAAAGCTGCAGACAAATTGCTAGATTTAACTGGCGATGAGAAAAACTTTCAAGATGTATTTGATAAGATTGACTCAAATATAAATCTAGAAAAAATAATTTATTTAGAAAATTGGACATCAACGCAAGAAAGAGTTAGTGTTGGTGAAAAAACGCTAAACTTATTTTTTGCAGGATTTGAAGGCGAAGAAGGAAGACCAGAAGGAGCAATTGTTGTAATTCAGGACATAACAGAACATATTAAACTAGATACAATGAGAACAGAATTTGTAGCAGATGTATCACATGAGTTAAAAACACCAATCACATCAATACTAGGATATTCAGATATATTATTAGAAGACGAATGCGATGAAGAAACAACGAAAAAGTTCTTAAAGCAAATATCAACACAAGGAAAAAGAATGGCAGAATTAGTTAGTGATTTACTAACGTTATCAAGATATGACGCTGATATGATAAATAATAGAAAAGAAGAATTTGATCTTGCAGAAGTAGTAAAGGCAACATATGATAGTTTAAGCTTTGAGATTGATAAGAAAAATCAAAAGGCAGAATGTTTTGTAACAGCAGACGTACCACATGTCATAGCAGATAAAGCTGGAATAGAAAGAGTAGTAACAAACATATTAACAAATGCAATCAAATACACACCAAAGAATGGAGAAATAAAAATCTATGTTGGATTTGTGTACAATGATGCATATATAAAAGTAATAGACAATGGAATAGGAATTCCAGAAGAAGACATAGAAAAAGTATTTGAAAGATTTTACAGAGTCGATAAAGCACGCAGTAGAGAAATGGGAGGAACAGGATTAGGTCTATCAATAGCCAAAGAAATTTTGGAGAAAAATAATTCAAAAATAAATATAAAAAGTGAATTAGGAAAAGGTACAGAAGTAGTAATACGAATACCTACTAAAAGAGAAGAAAAAGAGGATGTTGAATAAAAATCAAAAAAGGATGGTTAGAAAATGGGAGAGATATTTCAAAATACAACATTAAATTCGTCAGATAAGGCTATAATAATAGTTGCCGCAATAACAATAATAGTACTAGTATTATTAATTATGTATAAGCTTGATAATTTACCAGATAATTATAAACTTAAGAAAAAAAATAAAAGCACTGAAGAAGATGATAATAATGAAGAAAATATGAATGATGACGAAATAGAAGAGCATTTAGAAGAAGTTGATGATCATTCAGCTGAAGAAAAAATAGAGCAAATATTTAATAATAAACCAGAGGAAACTCAATCATCTCAATTAAGTGGAATTGATTTTGGAAATATGGACGACGATGACGAAGAAGCAAATAGTGATGATAGTTCAGAAAATTCAGAAGTATCAAAGATAGAAGAGAAAAAAGAAAAAGATGAAAATTCTATAAGCTCAAATGAAGAAAATAGTTTTACATCTAATCAAGAATCGTCAAATTCACAAGAAATAAATATATTTTCAGAAGATACAAATACAGAAGATTCAAAACTAGAAGAATCTAAAAAAGAAGAAACAAAAGATGAAAATATAGATACAACGCCTGTAACAGATGAATTTTCAATGTTTACAGATGATGAACCAAAAAAAGAGGAGAAAGAAGGACCAAAGAAAACACCTGTAAAGAAAACAACAGAGAAAAAAACTACAACAAGAAAAAAGGCAACTGAGAAAAAATAAATCTAATAATGAAGAAAGGTAAAAAAATTGAATCCAAAAATTAAGAATATTTTAGAATGGGTATATTGTATAGTTATAGCAGTTGGATTAGCATTAATAGTTAGATGCTTTATTGGAACACCAACAATAGTAAAACAAAAATCAATGTATCCAACATTAAAACCAGATCAAAGATTAATTTTAAATAGACTAGCAATAACATTTCACTCAGACATAAAAAGAGGAGAAATTATCACTTTTGAAGCTCCAAGTGTACTAAAAATAAGTGAAGAAGACGCAGATATGTCAAATCCAGTAGCAATATATGAAAATGTTGATAGAAACATTTTTCAAAAGTTTGTTTACTATGGACTTGAATGGGGAAAGACAACATTTATTAAAAGAGTTATAGGCTTGCCAGGAGAACATATAGAAATAAAAAATAATAAAGTCTATATAAATGGCGAAGAATATAAAGAAGACTACTTAGATTCATCTGTAGTAACAACACCATGTGATGGAGCTTTTACAGATTTTATTGTTCCAGAAGGATACATATTTGCAATGGGAGACAACAGACCACAAAGTACAGACTGTAGATCATTTGGTTGTATTCCAATAGATAAAATTGAAGGAAAAGTGGCATTTAGATTTTGGCCATTAAATACTTGGGGAAATCCAGACAAAAAATAAAGAGTGGTGTGTAAAGCATGATAAATACTAAAATAAAAGGTAATATAAAAAATAGAAAAGAGCTTGAAAGAATTGTGCAGAACAATACAGTTTTGCACAGTTACTTATTCTTAGGCGAAAATGGAATAGGAAAAAAAGAAATAGCAAAAGAATTTGCAAAGCAAATATTATGTTTAGCACATAAAGATAAATGCGATTGTAAATCATGCATTTGCTTTGAAACAGATAATCATCCAGACTTTCAATTAATAAACAATGAAGGAGAAACAATAAAAATAAGCACAATAAGAGAAATGATTTCAACTGTTTATGAAAAGCCTATTTTATCAAAGAAAAAAATTTACATTATAAATGATGCAGATAAAATGACAAAAGAAGCTCAAAATAGCTTACTTAAAACATTAGAAGAACCACCTGAATATATAATAATTATATTAATTGCCTCAAATACAGATATGCTATTAAATACAATCAAATCTAGATGTACAAAAATTATCTTTGAAAAATTAACAACACAAGAGCTTAAAGACGCATTAGAACCAAAAACAAATTTAGATGAGAATATTTCTGAAAAAATGTTCGAATTTTTTGATGGTAGTGTGGGAAAAGCAATAAAAATACTAGAGAAAAAAGAGATTTATGACGCATTAGATAAATTTATAGAAACAATAGAAAAAACAAACAAAATAGATTTTTTAACAAAAACAAAAGAAATATTTGATAAAGAAGAAATTTATGGAATGCTAGAATACTGCATGGTATCACTATTTTATATTGGAAAAAAAGAAAATAATATAAAATATTTAAACTGCGTAAACTACATACAAGAAACAATAAATCATCTAAAATCAAATAGTAATTATGACATGAGTATTGATTATATGCTATTCAAAATATGGGAGGAAGTAAATGAAAACAATAGTAGGCGTTAAATTTAAAAAGCCAGGCAAAATGTATTATTTTGATCCACAAGATTTAGAATTAGAAGTGGGAACAAAAGTAATCGTAGAAACAGCTCTTGGTGATGAATATGGCGAAATAATGATAGGCAATAAAGAAATAAAAGAAGAGAACATAACTAGCCCACTAAAGAAAGTTATAAGAATTGCAACAGATAAAGACACAAAATCATATGAAGAATATAAGAAAAAAGAACCAGATGCATTAAAAAAATGTCAAGAAAAAATAGAAAAGCATGGATTAGATATGAAACTAGTTGATGCAGAATATAAATTTGATGGAAGTAAACTTATTTTTTATTTTACTGCAGATGGAAGAATTGACTTTAGAGAACTAGTAAAAGACTTAGCGTCCGTATTTAGAACAAGAATAGAATTGAGACAAATCGGAGTAAGAGATGAGATAAGACGTATTGGCGGAAATGGCCCATGTGGAAGAGAATTGTGTTGTTGTTCTTTCCTTGGAAATTTTGAAACAGTATCAATAAAAATGGCAAAAGAACAAAACATATCACTAAATCCATCCAAGATATCGGGATGTTGCGGAAGACTAATGTGTTGCTTAAAATATGAGCAAAATGTATATGAAGAAAAATTAAGCAGACTACCTAAAATAGGAGCAATAGTAAAAACAGAAGAAGGAACAGGTGAAGTTTGCGGAATAGAAACACTTAAAGAAATAATTAAAGTTAAACTAAATGACGGAGAAGAAACATATTATAAAAGGTTTAATGCAAAAGATATTAAAATAATAAAAGATGCAGAAGATGAAGGAAAACTAGATGTCGAAAATCAAGAGGATTTAAAAGAACTTGAAAAATTAGAAAAACTTGAAGAAATGGATAGTAAAAATTCAAATGATGACATATAGTGAAATTGAGGAGAAAAAAATGAAAACATTAATTAAAAATGCAACATTATTAGATATGGTAGATGATGTGCCAAATATCAGAAAAACAGATATATTAATAGAAGATAAAAAAATAGCTAAAATTGAAGAAGGAATAGAAGATGATCGAGCACAAGTAATAGATGCCAAAGAAAAAGTCGTTATGCCAGGATTAGTAAACACTCATACACATTTGGCAATGAGCATTTTTAGAGGATATAAAGATGATCAAAAATTAATGGATTGGTTAGAAAATGCAATCTTTCCAGTAGAAGACAGGTTAAGACCAGAAGATATATATTGGAATTCATTTTTATCATGCATAGAATTAATAAAATCAGGAACTACAACGTTTAATGATATGTATTTTAGAATGGATAAAACAATAGAGGCAGTTGAAGAATCAGGATTAAGAGGAGTGATTGCGTGGTGTATAACAGATACATCAATAAAAGACAAAATAACAAGAACAAGAGAGTACCACGAGAAATATAATTATCCAGATAGCAAAATAAAAATATACGTATCAGCACACGCACCATATTCGTGTAGTCCTGATACAATACAACTATGTGTTGATTTAGCTAAAGAACTAAATACAGGAATACACATTCATTTATCTGAAACTCTACAAGAAGACAAAATAATAAGAGAAAGATATAATAAGACAGGTACAGAATATTTAAATGATTTACACGTATTTGACGTTCCAGTAGTATTAGCACATGGTATATATATTTCAGACAGCGATTTAGAAATTTTAAAGAAAATAAAAGGTGGAATTTCACACAATCCAATCAGCAATTGTAAACTATCATCAGGAATATGCGATGTTACAAAACTTAGAAAAAATGGAATAAATGTTGGAATAGGAACAGACGGAATTGGAAGTACAACAACATTAGACATGTTCGAAGAAATGAAAACAGCAGCTTATCTGCAAAAAATTAATACAATGGAACCAACATCAATCAAAGCATATGATATTTTAAAAATGGCTACAATAGAAGGAGCACGAGTATTAGGATTAGATGACGAAATAGGAACAATAGAAGTGGGGAAAAAAGCTGACTTAATATTTATAAATACAAACAAAACGCATTTATATCCAGAAAATGACCTATGTACAAACCTAGTATACTCAGCAAACGGAGCCGACGTAGACACAGTAATAATTGACGGAAAATTAATAATGCAAAACAGAAAACTATTAAACATAAATGAAAAACAAGTCAAAAAAAATATTGCAAAAGTAGTAAAAAGACTGTTATAATATAAATAATTTGAAGGGAGGGATATGTAAAATGGCATATAAAATTACAGACAAATGTATAAGCTGTGGAGCATGCGCAGGAGCTTGCCCAGTAGGATGCATATCACAAGGAAATGAACACTACGAAATAAACAAAGAAGCATGCATAGAATGCGGAACATGCGAAGGTGTATGTCCAGTAGGAGCACCAGAAGCTGAATAATTAAAAAATAAAATAAACGGCTACAAAATTAGCCGTATTTTTATTACAAAAGAATATTATATTTAATTTTTATAACTGAATTAGTATATAAAGAAAATTTCATATTAGATTTTTGAATCACCACGCAGGGACCAAACGAGCAAAGCAGATTATGCAAAAGAAAAGAATATTATACTTAATTTTTAGTGACGCGCAGTTTGAAAGTTTTTACTTAGCCTACTAAACGAAGTTTAGTAGGCGGTAAAATCTTTTAGCAAGGAACAAAAATTAAGCATAATATTCTTTTTTATTAAAATTTGTACATAACGAAAATTTTGTATTGACAATATTATGAAACTTAATGTATAATAAATGACATCGGAGATATACATACAACCGATAAGATAAGAAAAAAGTAATCCCACAAGATGGTGTTAAGCTTCGGAAGGAGGGAGATAAAATGTCAGAGATTAAAGTTAATAATGGTAATATAGAAGATGCTCTAAAAAGATTTAAGAGACAATGTGCTAGAAATGGAGTATTACAAGAAGTAAGAAAAAGAGAGCATTATGAAAAGCCAAGTGTAAAGAGAAAGAAAAAATCCGAGGCTGCAAGAAAAAGAAAATTTTAAAAAATTAGGGACACGTGTAACACGTGTCCTTTTAATATCTAAAGAAAAGTAAGATGAAAACATAAAAGAATAAAATAGGCTAGATAGACAAAAAGAAAAGCTTATAAACAAACTTCAAGCACAATCAAAAACATTGTGAAAAATATTTAAATATGATATTATCTTTAAATAGAAAAGAGAATTGAAAGGAAGGAAATAAAATGAAAAAAAGATTATTAGAAGATTTAAAAGAAGCTATGAAAGAGAAAAATGAAATAAAGAAAAACGCTATTCAAATGACAAGAGCAGGAATATTACAAATTGAAAAAGACAAAGGAATAGAATTAACAGATGAGCAAATTGTTGAATTAATTGCAAAAGAAGTAAAAAAGAGAAAGGACTCAATTGCAGATTATGAAAAAGGTGGAAGAGAAGATTTGGTAAATCAAATAAAAGAGGAAATAAGTTATTTAGAAGTATATTTGCCTAAACAATTAACAAAAGAAGAAATTGCTAAAATAGTAAAAGAAGTAATTGAAGAAACAGGAGCTACTTCAATGAAAGATATGGGAAAAGTTATGAAATCAGCAAAAGAAAAAATTGGAGCTCAAGCAGATGGAAGAACTATAAATGAAGTTGTAAAAGAACTATTAGCATAAAAAAATCAAAATAGCAAATACTAAATAAAAAACAAGGAGAAAATTTGTGGAATATTTAAAAAGAGAAATTAAGCAAGGAGTTACGCTCCATTTAATTAATAACAAAAATTTTAAAACTGATTTTACAGTATTTTTCTTAAGCTTGCCACTAGAAAAAGAAACGATAACTAAAAATGCATTGTTACCAGCTGTTTTAAGAAGTGGTTGTAAAAAGTATCAATCATATCAAAAAATTATTGAAGAATTAGAAATGCTATATGGAGCTGCTTTCGACTGCGGTGTAGATAAAACAGGTGATAACTTAGTCTTGAAATTCTTCATTGAAAGTATAAATGATAATTATTTACCAAGCAAAAATAATAATTTAGAAAAAGTAATAAATATACTCACAGAAATAATATTTAATCCTCAAGTTCAAAATGGAGCATTCAATGAAACAAAAGTTGAACTTGAAAAGAAAAATTTAGAAATGATAATAAATGCACAAAAGGATAATAAAGACTTTTATGCATATGATAAATGCATAAAAACAATGTACAAAAATCAGGCTTATGGATTAAGTAAATATGGAGACAAAAAAGATCTATCAGCAATAAATAATAAGAATTTGTATGAACAATACAAGCAAATAATTGATACATGCAAAATAGATATAATTGTTAGTAGTGATTTTCAAGCAGAAGAAGTTGAAAAAATTATAAACAAAAATAAATTAATTCAAGCTATAAAGCCTAGAGAAGAAAAAATTAAAATTAATGATATAAAAAAAGAAATAAAAGACATAATAGAAAATCCAGAAGAAATAAAAGAAGAATTAGATGTAACTCAAGGTAAACTTGTAATTGGATTAGACATACTACCAAACAGATTTGATGATTTTAGATATATAACAATAGTATATAATGCTATATTTGGTAATGGAGTTAGTTCAAAATTATTTCAAATTGTAAGAGAAAAAGAAAGTCTTGCATATACTACAAAATCAGAATATGTAGTGCAAAAAAATAATATTTTTATAAGATGTGGAATCGAGTGTGATAAATATCAAAAAACATTAGACTTAATAAAGAAATTGTTAGATGATATGAAAAAAGGAGATTTTACAGACGAAGAAATAACCAAAGCTAAAGATTATATTTTGGCAGGAGTTGATTCAATAAGTGAAGAACAAGATTCACAAATATTATTTTTATTTGGACAGGAATTATCAAAAAGATCAATAACAATAGATGAATACAAAGAAAAAATAAAAAATGTAACAAGAGACGAAATTATAGAAATCGCAAACAAAATTCAAATCAACACAATATATTTCTTGAGAAATGGAGGAGAAAATGCAGATAATTGAAAATAAAATATTAAAAGAAAAAGTTTATATAGAAAAATTAGAAACTGGACTAACAATTATGTGCATTCCAAAAGAAAATACAAGAAAAAAATATGCCGTTTTTTCAGTAGAATATGGTTCAAATGATAATGAATTTATTGTGGACGGAGAAAGTGAAAAAACTGTAATTCCAGATGGTGTAGCACATTTTTTGGAACATAAATTATTTGAACAAGAAAATGGAACAAATAGCTTAGATGTATTGTCATCACTTGGAGTCGAAGCAAATGCATACACAACAAATGATCATACAGCATACTTATTTGAATGTACAAACAATTTTGAACCAGCCTTAGATGAATTATTAAAATACGTGCAAAATCCATATTTTACAGATCAAAATGTAGAGAAGGAAAAAGGAATTATTTCACAAGAAATAAATATGTATGATGATGAACCTGAATGGAAAGCATATATAAATTGCATGAAAGGACTATATCAAGTAAATCCAATAAGAATTGATGTAGCTGGAAGTGTAGAAAGTATACAAAAAATTAATAAAGAAATTTTATATAAGTGCTATAATAATTTTTATGTTCAAAACAATATGATATTAGTTGTTTGCGGAAATTTTAGACCAGAAGAAATAATAGAAAAGATAAAAAGTAAAATAACATTATCACCTAAGAATAAGGCTAAGGTAGTAGAAACTAATGAGCCAGAAGAAATTAATCAAAAAGAAATTACAGTAAAAATGGATGTTTCTATGCCAATATTTGCATTTGGATATAAATTAAAGCCAATAAAAGAAGATAAGGTCAAAGTAAGTTTAAGTCTTGAAATAATACTAGAAATATTATTTGGAAAAAGTTCAGAGGGCTACAAAGAATTATATGAAAAGGGTTTAATATTCGAAAATGTATCAGCAGTATATGAATATGCAAGAGATTATGCACATATATTGATTCAAGGAAAAACAAATAATTTAAAAGAAACCAAGAAAATAATAGAAGAAAAAATAGAAAAATATAAAAATAATGGAATAAGTGATGATGAATTTGAAAGAGCCAAAAGGAAAATATATGGACAATATGTTAGAGAATATAATGATGTATCAATAATATCTATTATGTCAATTTCTAATTATTTCAGAAAAATAAAACCATTTGAGAATATAGAAAACTATAATCTCGTAACAAAAGAATATGTAGAAACAACATTAAAAGAGGTTCTAAAAAAAGAAAAGATGGTCGAATCTTATATCATTCCCCAAAATAGCAATGAATAATTGAAAAAAGAAAAGAATTTTGGCAGTTTTTGTCGAACGAAAAAGGCGACAAATTAAGAAAAAAAGTTGACTATGATGTAAAAATATGGTATTTTATAAACGAATAAAACAATACTTTTGTAGAATAAAAGGAGTGATTGTCATGATAGATGAAAAAATTTGTGAATTAAGGGAAGAACTAAATAGAAGCATCCAAAATGGCGAAGATTATGATACTATATATACAATAAGTATAAGATTAGACAACTTAATAGCTGAATATTACAAAAACATAGGATAAACATAGCAATAATAGGAGGAGTAAATGTTCGAATTAGATGGAATAAATGTATTAAAACATAGTAGCATAAAAATAAAAAAAGAAAAAATAATTTATATTGATCCATATCAAATTGATATTCCGGCACATGATGCAGATTTGATACTTTGCACGCATTCTCATTATGATCATTTTTCACCAGATGATATAAAAGCAGTGGCGAAAGAAGATACTGTTTTAATAACAACAGAAGATTGCCAAAGTGAAATAAGCAAAACAGGAATATTTGAAGAAAATGTACATTATTGCAAACCTTATGAAAGTTTTAATTTCGAAGGAATTATTATTGAAACCATACCAGCATATAATAAAAATAAAGAATACCACCCAAAAGATAAAGAATGGGTAGGATATTTAATAGATATTGACAACATTAGATATTATATAGCTGGGGATACAGATAAAACAAAAGAGGCATGTGCAGTAAAATGTGATGTAGCATTTTTACCAGTTGGAGGAACATATACAATGAATTATGTTGAGGCAGCAGATTTAGCAAGAAAAATATCACCTAAGTATGTTATTCCAACTCACTATGGATTAATAGTAGGAGAGCCAGAAGATGGTATATTATTTAAAGAACTAATAGATAGTAGCAATACAAAATGTGAAATATATTATTAAAAGTAACATAAAAAATCATCTTTAATATTATATATTAGAGGTGATTTTTTTGGCTAAAATATTAGTATATAACAATCAAACAAACAGAATGGAAACATATTACAGAGGAGAGGCAGAGCCAATGCCTTATAATCAAGGTACATTAAGAGTAAGAGAATTCAGAGGTTCAAGTGAAAGCAATTTATTATGGACAGACAAAAGAACAATGCAAAGTTGGAATAATTTTAGAACTTTATATGGAAGACCAATATATGTCGGATTTGCATTCAAGAGATGCTGGGAAGGTGGTCATGGCATTCTATCTCAACACTATGCAGGTGTTGCTTTTGATGTTGGTCAGAATTTAAGTGAAAGCTCAAGAAATTATATGAGAAATTTAGCAAAAGCATCAGGATACTGGAGATATGTAGAACCAGCGGCAGATACTCCAAGATGGGTACATTTTGACAATAGGTGGATTGCAAGTGGATATCCGTTAACTCAATTCGGAAGTAGAGGTGTATATGTATTAATAGCGCAAGATGCACTAAACACTTTAGGATTAGGAACAGGTGGATTAGATGGAATATTTGGAAGAAGAACAAAAGAAGCAGTCATAACATTTCAAGGAAATAATGGATTATCGCAAGACGGACAAATAGGAAACATTACATGGAACAGTTTAATGACACAAGTAGTTGGAAAAGGAGCAAGCAATTCAACTATATTAGAATAAATGAAACAATACATTAAAATATCTATTATATAAAGATAAAAATTATATAAAAATAATTATTTCTCAGTATAGTTTGGAGAAAATAAGTCAAACTAAAAAGCCATCTGTGTTTTACCACAGATGACTTTCTAGTTTTGTTTTAGATTATCCGGAGAACTGTCCGGATAACCGGCGATAATCTTGGATCATGGCTATGCTGGTCACGGCGTACATACCTTAAGACAGGAGTCTTGATGAAGTATGTTGCTGCACCAGCGATAATCACTGCCAGTACTCTTGCGATAATCGCACTATATGGTGCCAACGTTTCAATAGCAACCATTCCGAGAACTGTTAGGAACATTGCAGTCCAAGCCATACGGCTATGCGTTCCAATGGCAAGAGCCACAAACGCAAAGACCAACAGTGCTCCAAAGGACAAGAGTGCCTGCATAGATGCTACAATAAAAGTAATAACACTAGTAACTAAACCAACTGAAGCAATGAATAAAAGTGAAAAGATTATCATAATCTACCTCCTTAAAAAAATGGTTTTATAGTAACTGCATCTCCGTGATGAAAACATAGGAGATATCTAATATATAGATAAATTTATTATACCACAACTTAACATAAATGTAAAATTTTCATATTCATAGTAGAGATAATGTTCTAAGAAAAAAGTAAAATTTGAAAAACCAAAAAGGTTATGATATATTAAAACATATAGTAATTTATAAAAGGAAAAAAGAGAAGCGTGGAAGAAAATAAAAAAATAAACCAGCTAAATGGGTATATTAAAGAAATATTAAGTAACACCTTTGAAAAAGTGGGAATTAATCTTTTTAATGATAAAATAAAAATGGTATTAGAAAATTATAAAAAATCATTATTTGATTACAGTTTTAAAAATATGGAAGAATTACCCGAGTTTCAAGAAGCATTGAATATAATATTAAAAATACAAAGATTTGGAATAAGTGGGTTAGAGAAAGAGACACAATTTATAAATGAACTATTTCCAAAAATGGAGATAGCCAAAAAAATAGAAGATAATATAATAAATAAATATTTTAAAAAAGAAAATTTAACCCAAGAACAAATTCAAAATTTAGATAAACTATTGGTTTTCTATATAAAAAACAGAGTATACAGCCACAGATTAATAAAAGTAGCAATCGAATTTATAGAAAAAAACGGGTTTGAATTTGAGAAATTTAAATTTGTTCAAGAATTTATGGATAATTTTACGGAGTTATATGCATCCATCACACCAACAGAACAAAGTAGACCATATTTTGAAATAATGTACAAAATAATAGACAAATTAACGAAACAACCAAATTTTGATTTATTTAATAATAAGATGATTCTTGATTTATTACAGATACAAGAAAGACTTCCTGTACAAGATAGAGAAAATATTTCAAATATAATTTTAGAAAATTTAAAATTACACGAAACAAATCCAGAACAGACTAAAGAAGAAATAAAAAAAATGATAGAAGAAAATAATCAATGTTCAATCGAGGAAAAAAATAATTTATTATTAAGAAATATACAAACACTTAAATTAACATCAAACTACATCATGCCACAAGAGGTCATAAACTATTTTTTAAGACAAGCCCTTAATTCAGAGCAATACATTGTAGAAAATAAAGAAAGGTATCAAATTGTATTTGAAAGTATATTACAAGATATTGCAAAAAATGATGTAAAAGAATGTTGCACACTTTTTAGAGAAGACTACTCGCAAAAAGATTTAAAAGGAAGCGCAATCCCAAAGAGTTATGTAACAATATTAGCAGAAGAATCTGTAAGTAGCATGTTAGAATCAAAAGATATTAGCCTACTGGAAATTATATACCATGAAAACACACATCATAGACAAAATTTAGATTTTAAGCAAAAAGAAAAAATAGAAGAAAATCCATTAAGAAAAAAACAATTCAAAGAAGAAATAATAAGAAAATATAATCCTGAATATTATACTGCCAATTATTATATGATGTATAATGAAATTGAAGCAAGAAGAAATGGAAAAGTAAAATTACTAGAATTATTAAATTCGTTAAATCTTACCGATTATAATAATCAAAGGCAAAATCTACAAGAAGAAATAAAAATAGAGGATGAAAATTACAAATTGGCTGGATATAAAAGAAAGAGTATTAATTCTGATGAAAAAATAAATGTAGAAAAATACTTTAATGAATTAGCACAAAAATATCCAGAAATTCAAAAGAACTATTCATTTCTAATTGATAGAGATTATAGTGATTTTTCAAATAGATAAAAATTTTTAAATTATATATTTTATAATATATATGCATAATAAATATAAGAAAGAAGGAAGAATATGTTAAAATTAGGATGCCATTTACCTATTTCAAAAGGCTTTTTTGAAATGGGAAAACAAGCTGCAAGTATAGATGCAAATACTATACAATTCTTTACAAGGAATCCAAGAGGCGGAGCAGCTAAACCAATAAATGAAGAAGATGTAAATAAATTTAAAGAATTAGCAAAAGAGAAAGGAATAAACAATCTTTTAGCACATGCACCATATACACTAAATGCATGTGCAGCAAGAGAAGAAATAAGAGAATTTGCAAAAAACACAATGGAAGACGACCTTAAAAGAATGGAATATTTTCCAGGAAGTTTATACAATTTTCATCCAGGTAGTCATGTAGGACAAGGAGTAGATACAGGAATAAAATATATAACAGAAATGTTAAATGAAATATTAAAACCAGAGCAAACTACAACAGTTTTACTTGAAACAATGGCTGGAAAAGGAACTGAAGTTGGAAGAACTTTTGAAGAAATAAAAAGAATAATAGATGGTGTTGAATTGAAAGATCATATAGGCGTTTGCTTAGACACATGCCATATATTTGATGGTGGATATGATATAGTTAATAACCTAGATGGAGTAATAGAAGAGTTTGATAAAATTATAGGACTAGAAAAATTATACGCAATACATTTAAATGACAGTATGAATACACTTGGATCACACAAAGATAGACATGCAAAAATAGGGGAAGGAAATATAGGACTAGAAGCAATTACTAGAATAATTAATCATCCTAAATTACGTAACCTACCATTTTTTCTTGAAACACCAAATGAATTAGAGGGATATGGTAAAGAAATAAAATTATTAAGAGAAAATTATAAAGAGATTTAAAGAATAAAAGCGGACTATTTATAACATTTGCACTTATTATAGATTTTTTAAGTCCGCATCTTTGTTTGTACGCAAAATTTGCTTTTGCAAATTTCTGCGCATTAGTATTTTTATATAATAGGAAAATCAGAGAACTTCCATAAAAAAAGAATCTAGATAATTCTAGATTCTTTTAATTTTCGTTTTCGTTTGTCGTATTTTCTTGACTAGTATCACTATTTTTATTTGCAGTAGAAGGATTTCCATCTAAAGCAGTAGAGAAAGTTTGAATATTATAAGTTTTACCATCACTAGTCAATAATATAGTTCCATCTTTATCAGTTCTATATACTTTAGCTCCTATTTTGGAAAGAGCATCTAAAGTGCTTTTTGCTGGATGAGAATAAGTATTATTAGCTCCAACAGAAATAATTGCTACTTCAGGTTTTACAGCATTTAAGAATTTTTCAGTAGAACTTGTATCTGAACCATGATGTGCTACTTTTAATACATCAACTTTAGGCCAAGATATTTTTTCTTCAATTTCTTTTTCAGCATCTCCCATAAATAAGAAAGTTTTTTCTCCATAAGCTAAGTGAATAACAATTGAATTTAGATTTAAATTAGATTGTTGTTCATTTTCAACTGACATTATAGTGCAAATACCATCACCTAATCCAAAAGTATTTCCAATTTCACAACGAGTGATAGAAAGACCTTTGGCAGATATTGCTTCTAAAACAGATTGAAAAGTAGCTGTAGTAGTAGTTACATCAGGCATATAAATTTTACCAATATCAAAATTGTTAATAATGTCATCTAAACCACCAATATGATCTTCATGAGGGTGAGTTCCAACTAAATAATCTATTTTTTGAATGCCAAGACCTTTAATATAATTAACTAGAAGCGGACCGTCTTCATTATTACCAGCATCAATAAGCATTACTTGACCATCGGCAATAACTAATTCTGAGTCAGCCTGTCCAACATCAAAATAGTAGATTTGCAATTTTGAATCAGCAGATACAACTGTGTTTCCTACTGTATTAACGGAGATTGTATTAGTAGTATTAGCTGAAATGTTAAGATTTTCTTCAATCAAGTTGTTTACTTGATCAGGAAATTGGTTACTAATAATAGCACCAATAATCAAAACAATTCCAAAGAATAATGTTATTAAAAAACTTTTTATTTGAGAGCGCTTTTTCTTTTTCGTAGCGTTTCCCATATAAACCTCCTATGTAATTGCAATATTATTATAAATATATAACCTTAAAAAATCAAGAAAAAGTAATAATAAATTATATAATTAAATAAAAAATATATTACATAAATAAAATTCATATTACAATTGTGTTAAAAAATTAAATTTATGTAAAAAATACTTGCAATTAATATTTTTATATATTAAAATTTATTCGAAGGTGGAGAGAAGTGGTAGAAAGTGGAGAACCACCAGAAAGGATGTGGAGCATGTTAATTGGTGAATTTGAGCATTCATTAGATGCCAAAGGAAGACTAATTATGCCAGCTAAACTTAGAGAAACAATAGGCGATAAGTTTGTTGTGACTAAGGGATTAGATGGTTGCTTATTTGCATTCTCATTAACGGAGTGGGCTAATTTCGAAGAAAAATTAAAGTCACTTCCACTATCAAATAGAAGTTCAAGAGAATTCACAAGATTTTTCTTATCTGGAGCAACTGAATGCGAAATAGATAAACAAGGTAGATTTTTAATTCCAACCAATTTAAGAGAATCAGCTAACTTACAAAAAGAAGTTGTAATAATTGGAGTTGGAACAAGAATTGAAATTTGGGATAAAGAAAAATGGAATTCTTACAATAACGAAAATATTTCAGTAGAAGATATAGCAGAAAATATGACAATGCTGGGTATATAACTTGCAAAAGTTTATATAAAAAACAAAAGATAAATTAATTAAATACAAAAGATATTAAAGTACCAAAGATAAGCTGGCAGCTAAATAGCTGCCAAAGAGTTTAATACTAAAGAATTTTAAAGTTCACAAAAGATCATTAAGATTCAAAAGATATTAAATTACAAAAGAATTAGTAAAGTAAAAAAGAAAAATCTTTTAAAGAACAAAAGAGAAACATCTTCTGAGGTATAACCTCAGAAGATGTAAGATATACTTAATTTAGAAGTTGACAGTTGGTATAATTTGATACCAACTTTTTAGCAATTATAAATGTAAAAGAGGTTCTAATGGATTTTGTTCACAAATCAGTACTACTAAACGAATGTATAGATGGATTAAAGATTAAACCTAATGGAATCTATGTAGATGGTACATTAGGAGGAGCAGGACATAGTAGTGAAATAATAAAAAAGCTTTCAGCTCAAGGAAAACTAATTGGAATAGACAGAGATGAAGATGCATTGAAAGCTGCAAAAGAAAGACTAAAAGAGTATTCTAATGTAATATATTATCATGGAAATCATGATGATATAAAAGAAATATTAGAAGACTTAAATATAGAAAAAGTAGACGGAATTTTGCTAGATTTAGGAGTTTCTTCATATCAATTAGATGAGAGAAACAGAGGATTTAGCTATTTAGGTGAAAATGTTTTAGACATGAGAATGGATAAAACACAAAAGCTAGATGCAAAAATTGTTGTAAATAATTATAAAGAAGAAGAGTTAGCTAAAATTATATATGATTATGGTGAAGAACGTTTTTCAAGACAGATTGCAAAAAATATATGCATAGAAAGAAAAAAACAAGAGATAACAACAACAAAGCAACTAGTAGAAATTATTGAAAAATCAATACCAGCTAAATTTAGAAGTAAAGACTCACATCCAGCCAAAAGAACATTTCAAGCAATTAGAATAGAAGTAAATGATGAGATAAAACCATTATATCAAACAGTAATAAATTCCATAGACTGCTTAAAACCAAGCGGAAGATTATGCATAATAACATTTCATTCATTAGAAGACAGAGCTGTAAAAAATGCATATATAGATGCAGAAGGAAAATGTATATGTCCACCGGGTTTACCATATTGCGCATGTGGAGCAATAAAAAAAGGTAAAATAATTACTAAAAAACCAATGTTACCAACCAAAGAAGAAATGGAAAGTAACTCAAGAAGCAAAAGTGCCAAATTAAGAATTTTTGAAAAAACATAAAAGGAGGTGTAAGGATATTGGCTGTACCAAGATATAATAGATATCAATATGAAACTAGCCCAAGAAAATTGGAACCTGAATATAGTCCAGTTACAAAAAAATATCCTAAAAAATCGGTCACACCTCGAAATAAAAATAAAACAAAAAATATTTCAAAAGCTTCAATAATAAGAAGAAAAGATCAATTTAAATTAATAGCAGCAGTACTATTAGTATTTTCTGCAGTACTAACAATGAGTTATAGAAATTCACAAATAGATGAGTCATTTTCAAAAACAGAAGAGCTAAAAGAAAAATATATGGCGATTGAAAAAGAAAATGATCAAATGAAAGTAGATATTGAAAATGGCTTGAATTACAACAATGTAGAGCAACAAGCAAAAGAGTTATTAGGAATGCAAAAATTAAGTAACAAACAAACTGTGTATGTAAATCTACCTAAGAAAGATTACATACAACCAGCAACTGAAACAGTTGTTATAGAAAAAAATGATGGATTTATAAATACTGTAATAAACAAATTTAAAAGTATATTTTAATAAAATAAATAATAATATTAAAAACTCATGAATAATCTTTATAAAGGAGATTATCATGGGTTTTTTAAATACAAAAAAGAGAATAAGAATAATGTTATTTATAGTAATAATAATATTTATATTATTGCTAATAAGATTATTTTGGATTCAGGTGATTCAGGGGAAAAGATTAAGCCAAATGGCGCAAGAGCAACAAAAACTAGATAGAGAAATATCAGCCAAACGTGGGATAATATATGACAGAAACGGTGAGATTCTAGCAATGAGTGCAAGTAGTGAGATGATAACAATAAATCCAAATAATATTCCAAAAGAAAAGAAAGAACTTGTTGCCAGAAAAATATCAGAAGTTTTAGAAACAGATTATGAAAAGATTTTGAAAAAGGTAAACAGAAATAGTTCAATAGAAATAATCGGTAAGAAAATAGAAAAAGAAAAAAGTAATATATTAAGACAATGGATGATAGAGAATGATATTGATCAAGGGATAAATATAGATGAAGATAGCAAAAGATATTATCCATACAGCAAATTGGCATCACAAATAATAGGATTTTGCGGTTCGGATAATCAAGGTCTGAATGGGATTGAAGCAAAGTATGATGAAACATTAAAAGGTAAGAAGGGAAGCATAAGTAAGACAACAGACGCAAAAGGAAGAAACATAGGAGATATAGAAGAAAAATATACAGATGCAATTGAAGGGAACAGTATAGAGTTAACTATAGATAAAAATATAGAACAAATAGTTGAAAAATATTTAGAAGAAGCTTGCATAGACAATAATTGCACAGATGGTGGAAATATTATAATAATGAACCCACAAAATGGGGATATATTAGCAATGGCGACATACCCAAATTTTAATTTGAATGAACCATTTAAAATAAATAATTCGGAATTAGAATCTGTATGGAATAGCCTATCTGCAGAAGAGAGAAATAATAGTTTGCAAGCTATGTGGAGAAATAAAGCTATTGCAGATACATATGAACCAGGATCAACATTTAAACTGGTAACAGCATCAGCATCATTAGAAGAAAAAATTACAGATACAGATAAATCAGGAGAGTTTTGTTGTACTGGAGGAATAGAAGTCGCTGGTGTTAGAATTAAATGCTGGAGATATTATAGACCACATGGGCCAGAATCTCTAAGAGAAGCATTGATGAATTCATGTAATCCAGTATTTATCGGACTAGGACAGCGAATGGGAGTGGAAACGTATTATAGTTATTTAGAGAAATTTGGCTTCTTACAAAAAACAGGAATTGATATTCCAGGAGAAGCAGGAAGTATTTTTTTAGCAAAAGAAAAAGTTGGGCCAGTAGAACTTGCAACAATAAGCTTTGGTCAAAGATTTGAAGTTACACCAATTCAAATGGTAACAATGCTTTCAACAATTGCAAATAAAGGAAAGTACGTAAAACCTAGATTAGTAAAAACGATAATAAAATCAGATACTGAGGAAAGAGAAGAAATAGAACCTGAATACAAAAATCAGGTTATATCTGAAGAAACAGCTGAAAAAGTTTTAAATATGATGGAATCAGTTGTTTCAGAAGGAACGGGAAAAAATGCAAGAGTGGAAGGATACAGAATAGGTGGTAAAACGGGAACATCAGAAGACGGTGTAAATACAGGAAAATATGTTACATCATTTATTGGAGTTGCACCTATTGAAAATCCCCAAATGGTAATGCTAGTAACACTTTATAATCCAACAGGAGAAGGGGGCCACCAAGGAGGTGGAGTTGCAGCACCAGTAGCTGGAAAAATATTTGCAGAAGTACTTCCATATTTGAATATAAAGAAAAATGACGGAGAAACTAAACAGCAGATCAAAGTACCTGATTTAACAGGAAAAACTATAAAAGAAGCAGAAAAAATATTAGCAGAAAATAATTTGAAAATTGAATTAGACGAAAATGAAACAGATAAAGAAAAAATTATAACTAAACAAATACCAGAAAAAGAAATTTTTGTAGAGGAAGAAACATCGATAATTGTTCATACTAATTGAAAAATAATACTATACAAAAAAAATTTTTAAGTATATAATAATTCTAGATTTTTTTAATAGGAGAGGTTAAAAGTGAAATTAAGTGAAATTTTAAATGGCATTAGTGATTTAAAAGCTAAAGGAAATGTTGATATTGAAATAAGCGATATCGCTTGTGATTCAAGAAAAGTAAAGCCAGAAAGCTTATTTGTTGCAGTAAAAGGTTATGATGTAGATGGTCATGACTATATAGAAGAAGCAATAGAAAAAGGTGCGTCAGCAATATTAGTTGAAAACATTGAAAAATTAAGAAATATAAATTTACCAGCTGATGTTACATTTGTAGTAGCTAAAGACACAAGATTTGCATTAGCAATTTCTGCATGCAACTTTTTTAAAAATCCCTCAAGAAGATTTAAATTAATTGGAGTAACAGGAACAAAAGGTAAAACTACAACAACATACATGATAAAAACATTATTGGAAGCTGAAGGAAAAAAAGTAGGATTAATAGGAACTATTGAAAACTATATAGGTGAAGATAGTTTAGGCGAAAGCGATAGAACAACACCAGAAAGCTTAGACCTACAAAGAATATTTGCACAAATGGTTGAAGAAAAAGTGGAATACGTTGTAATGGAAGTATCTTCACAAGCTTTAAAACTCCAAAGAGTTGCAGGATGTAATTTCGATGTTGGAGTATTTACTAATTTTTCAAAAGAACATATAAGCCAAAAAGAACACAGTGATATGGAAGATTATTTTAATTCAAAAATGAAATTATTCAGTATGTGTCAAATGGGCTTTGTAAACATAGATGATTTTAGAGGAGCAAGAGTAAAAAGAGAAGCAAAATGTCAAGTTAAGACATATGGAATCGATAATGCATGTGATTTATTAGCAAAAGATATAACAATTACCAACATAGGAGTTGACTTCAAAGCAAAATTAGGCGGAAAAAATGAAAGAATAAAAGTTGACATTCCAGGAAGATTTAGTGTATATAATTCATTAGCAGCAATATCAGTTGCTATGTATTATGGTTGCACACCAGAAAAAATTAAAACAGCATTAGAAGCTATAAAAATTCCAGGAAGAAGTGAATTAGTACCAAACAAAAAAGAATTAAGCATAATGATAGATTATGCTCATTCACCAGAAAGTTTAGAAAACATATTACAAGCAGTTAAGACATATACTAAAGGAAGAGTAATAGTTGTTTTTGGTTGCGGAGGAGACAGAGATACAGGAAAAAGACCAATAATGGGAGAAATCGCAGGAAGAATAGCAGACTATAGTATAGTAACATCAGATAACCCAAGAACAGAAGATCCAGAAGCGATTGTAAAAGATATAGAAGCTGGAATATCAAAAACTAAAGGAAAATATGAAATAATAGTAGATAGAAGAGAAGCAATAAAAAAAGCAATTGAAATGGCAAATAAAAAAGACCTAGTCATATTAGCTGGAAAAGGTCATGAACCATATCAAGAAATAAATAAAGTAAAATATCCTTTTGATGAAAGAGAAATAGTAAAAGAAATTATAAACAATATGAAATAAGGAGAGAGGCAAAGTGGAATTTCAACTAAAAATATTGCTAATATCGTTTTTTGCAACAATAATATTAGGAATATTTACAATACCAATATTGCAAAAATTGAAAGTAGGTCAATCTGAAAGAGAGGATGGACCAAAGTCACACTTGAAAAAAAGTGGAACACCTACCATGGGTGGAATTATTATGGCAATATCAATAATAGGCGCATCAATAGTAGCATGTGTACACTACATGGGAAAACAACCAGAGATAGGTAGAAAATTAATTCCTTTAACCATAGCAACAATAGGTTTTGGAATAATAGGATTCATTGATGATTATAAAAAAGTTGTATTACGAAATACAGATGGATTAAAACCTAGAGCAAAAATGGCAGGATTATTAGTAATTTCAATTTTATTTGTAGTATATATTGAAAGAATATTAGGAATAGGAACAGATATATTAATACCATTTTTCAAAACAACAATAAAATTACCAACGTTAATATATATTCCATTTACAATATTGGTTATGTTGGCAACAACAAATGCAATAAATTTAACTGATGGAGTTGATGGCTTAGCCACATCAGTAACATTAGTAATAGTAACAACAATTACAGTAATAGCAATAATTTTTGACATAAAAGAAGTTATCATATTAGGAAGTATAGTATGCGGAACATGTCTAGGTTTCTTGATATTTAACCTAAATAAAGCAAAAGTATTTATGGGAGATACAGGTTCATTATTATTAGGTGGAGTTGTATCATGCTGTGCAATATATTTAAAAATGCCATTAATATTAATAATATTAGCAGCAGTACCAGTAGTAGAAACACTATCTGTAATAATTCAGGTAGCATATTATAAAAGAACAAAAAAGAGATTCTTTAAAATGACTCCAATTCATCATCATTTTGAATTATGTGGATGGAGGGAAAATAAAATTGTTACTGTATTTAGTTTAGTAACAATAGGATTATGTATAATAGGATTATTTTCTGTTATATAATATAAAGGAGAAAAAATGGCAAAAAAGAAAAGTAAGTTAATTTTAAAAAATCCACTTGATTTTACCTTACTAATAACGGTTTTTATCCTTCTTGGACTTGGTATAATAACAGTCTTATCTGCAAGTTCACCAACAGCACTAGCTGAAACTGGAAATAGTTATAAATATTTAATAAAACAAATGGAAGCAGCGGTAATAGGAATTTTCTTAATGTTTGTAGCATCAAAAATTGATTATAAGTTGTGGCAAAAAAACTATAAAATAATATATTTTATCTGCATGATTTTACTACTTGCGGTATGCGCATTAGGTAGAGAAGCCGGAGGAGCAAAAAGATGGTTAGACATGGGATTCTTATCTTTTCAACCATCAGAAGTTGCAAAAGTTGGAGTAATTATATTTTATTCATCATGGCTAACCAAAAATAAAGAAAAACTAAAAACATTTAAATATGGATTTGTATATCCTTTATCATGGCTATTAATACCAATATTTTTTATATTGGTATTGCAAAACCACTTTAGTGCAACATTAGTAATATGCATGTTAGCAGCAATTTTAATGATACTAGCAGGATGCAAAATAAGATATTTTATATTTGTAGGAATACCATTAGCAGCACTTGGAGTGTTTGCAATCATTGTCGCAGGTCAAGGCTTCAGAATGCAGAGAATTTTAACATTCTTTGATCCATGGCAAGATATCAAAGGCAAAGGATGGCAAATAGTTCAAAGTTTATATGCAATTGGATCTGGAGGATTATTTGGAGTAGGACTAGGAGAAAGCAAACAAAAATATTTATACATACCAGAACCACACAATGACTTTATTTTTGCAGTACTAGCAGAAGAACTAGGATTTATTGGCTGTGCAATAGTTATAATTTTATTTGCAATATTAATTTGGAGAGGAATAACAATTGCTATGAAAGCACCAGATATGTTTGGAAGCTTATTAGCTGCAGGAATAACATCAATGATAGCAATACAAGTATTAGTAAACATAGCCGTTGTAACAGCATCAATGCCAGTAACAGGAATGGCTTTACCGTTTTTTAGCTATGGAGGAACAGCTTTAATAATCACCTTAATATCTATAGGAATACTATTAAGCGTTTCTAGAGCAGGTAATAGGAGTGAAGTTTAAGGAGGAAAAAGTGAGAGTAATTATAGCAGCAGCAGGAACAGGTGGACATATAAATCCTGGAATTGCGATAGCAAATAAAATAAAAGAAAAAGAAAAAGACTCAGAAATAATATTTATAGGTACACAAAGAGGAATAGAAAATGATCTAGTTCCAAGAGCAGGATACAAATTAAGAACAATAGATGCATATGGAATTAGCAAAAAAATATCATTAAAAACAATATCAAACAATATAAAAACAATAAAAGGATTTGCCCAAGCAAAGAAAATTATAAAAGAATTTAAACCAGATGTAGTAATAGGAACTGGTGGATACATATGTGGAGGACCAATCTCTGCAGCACATAAATTAGGAATCCCAACAGTAATACATGAAAGCAATGCGTATCCAGGAAAAGCTACAAAATTTTTATCAAAAAAATTAGATAAAATTTTATTAGGATTTGCAGATGCTGAAAAATATTTTTCAGATAAAGAAAAACTTGTTGTAACAGGAACACCAACTAAAGTAAAAGAAGAAAATTTAACAGACGAGCAAAAAAACGAAATATATTCAAGTTTAGGACTATCTAAAGAAATGCCAACAGTATTAGTATTTGGTGGAAGTCAAGGTGCAAAAGCAATTAATGAAGCTATGGTTGCATTAATTGAAGAAAATAAGAATAAAAATTATCAAATAGTATGGTCAGTTGGACAAAAACAATATGATATTATAAAAGAAGAATTTAACCAAAAGAAAATTGACATAGACAAAATAAAAAATACTAAAATAGTTCCATACATATATAATATGAGTGAAATTATGAATACAGTTGATATAATTGTAGCTAGAAGTGGAGCAATGACAATAACAGAACTTGCATTGGTTGGCAAACCAGCAATTTTTATCCCACTTCCAAGTATGTCAGCTAATAGACAATTAGACAATGCAAAAGTACTCGAAAATTTAGGAGCAGCAAAAATTATATTAAATGAAGAAGTTAATTCAGAAAATTTATCAAAAACAATAGATGAAATGCTAGAAAATCCTGAGAAACTAAAAGAAATGGGAAATCAAGCAAGAAAAATAGCAAAATATAATGTTGAAGAAAAAATATATGAAGAAATAAAGAAAATAGTTAAATAGCAATAGCTTTTAGCTATTTTTTCTGCTCTAAAAAGTTTTAATTTTCACGCACCTACAAATGTATGAAAAAAAGTTACTATAATAAGTACATATATTAAAATAATTTGCTCTGCATGAAAACCGTTAACAGAATATTAATTATATACTTGCAAAAAAATATAAAATAAATTACAATACAAAAAGATTATGAAAAAAGGAGGTCAAAAAATGACCGATAAATTGATAATAGTTGAGTCACCTGCGAAGGCCAATACAATTAAGAAATTTCTAGGTGGAAATACTAAAGTAGTGGCATCAATGGGACATGTTAGAGATTTACCAAAATCAAAATTGGCAATAGACATAGAAAATGATTTTGAACCACAATATATAAATATAAGAGGAAAAGCAGCTTTAATTAATTCATTAAAAAAGGATGCCAAAAACGCCAAAAAAGTTTATCTGGCAACTGACCCTGACCGTGAAGGAGAAGCAATTGCATGGCATTTAGCATACTTATTAGGAATACCAAATGATTCAATATGTAGAATTACATTTAATGAAATAACTAAAGAAGCTGTAAAGGAAGCTGTAAAAAAGCCAAGAAAAATAGATTTGAATTTAACAGATGCACAACAAGCAAGAAGAGTATTAGATAGAATAGTTGGATATAAAATAAGTCCAGTACTTTGGAAAAAAGTAAAAAGAGGATTATCTGCAGGAAGAGTACAATCAGTAGCAGTAAGGCTAATATGTGAAAGAGAAGAAGAAATCGAAAACTTTAAACCAGAAGAATACTGGAACATAACAGCAATATTATCAGAAGAAAAAACTAAAAAAGAATTTGAATCAAAACTAATAGGAAAAAACAAAGAAAAAATAGAACTACATTCTAAAAAAGAAGTAGATGAAATATTAGAAAAGTTAGATAAAGCAAAATTCATTGTTGAAGATGTTACTGTAGGAGAAAAGAAAAGAAATCCTGCACCGCCATTTACAACAAGTACAATGCAACAAGAGGCATCAAGGAAATTAGGATTTGCAATTAAAAAGACTATGTCAGTAGCACAAGGATTATATGAAGGTGTAAAGATACCTGAAAAAGGAACAGCAGGTTTAATAACATACATGAGAACAGATTCAACAAGAATTTCTGAAGAAGCAAGAAAAATGGCTAAAGAAGTTGTTGAAAAAAACTTCGGACCAGAGTACTACGAAAACAGATATTATAAAGTAAAAAACGATTCACAAGATGCACATGAAGCAATTAGACCAACATATTTAGAATTGTCTCCAGAAAAAATAAAAGAGTACCTATCATCAGATCAATACAAATTGTACAAATTAATATATAACAGATTCATAGCAAGCCAAATGGCATCAGCGGTATATGACACAATAACTGTTGATATAAATGCAAATGAATATAACTTTAGAACAAGTGGGCAATCAATAAAGTTCAAAGGTTTTATGACTTTATATGTTGAAGATACTGATGATGAGAAGAAATCAGAAGAACTAGGAATTGCAAATATACCATATTTAAATAAAAAAGATGAATTAAAGAAAGAAGATATAGATGCAAAGCAAAGTTTTTCTGAACCACCACCAAGATATACAGAAGCAAGCTTAGTTAAAACATTAGAGGAGAAGGGAATTGGAAGACCAAGTACTTATGCTCCAATAATAACAACAATACTTGCAAGAAATTATATTGAAAAGATTCAAAAACAATTAGCTCCAACTGAACTTGGAAAAATAGTAAACAAATTATTAGTAGAAAACTTTAAAGATGTAATAAATGTAGAGTTTACAGCTGAGATGGAAAAACAATTCGATGAAATTGCAGAAGGTAAAAAACAATGGAAGGACACTATAAGAGAATTCTATGGACCATTTGCAATAGTGATTGAAAAAGTTGAAAAAGAATTAGAACATGTAAAACTAGAATATGAAGTTTCAGATGTAAAATGTGAAAAATGTGGTAGAAACATGGTTATAAAAATGGGCAAATACGGAAAGTTTTTAGCTTGCCCTGGATATCCAGAATGCAGAAATGCTAAACCTATCGTTGAAGAAATTGAAGAACCATGTCCAAAATGTGGTGCCAAAGTACAGATCAGAAAAACTAAGAGAAAAAGAAAATATTATATATGTGAGAATAATCCAAAGTCATGTGATTATATTTCATGGACAAAACCAGGAGAGAAATCACAAGAATCTGACGAGGAATTGGAAAAAGAAGTAAAAAGAAAAACTAAAGCTAAAACAACAACTACAACCAAAAAGAGAAAAACAACAACAAGAAAAAAGAAAAAATAAAGTATAAGAGCATAATAATTATAGAGAATATCTATAGTTATTATGCTTTTTTAAAAGTTTTTTGAAAAAAATTAAAAAAGGTGTTGACGAAATTACTAAATGGTGTTAGAATACTAAACGTGCCAAGTGAAACGAGCTTAGCACAGCACATTTTATCACTAAAAATTAAGCTGAAAAAAGTCTGAAAAAAGTTTTTTAAAAAACTTCAAAAAACTTGTTGACAACTTAAAAAAATGGTGATAAAATACAGAACAGTTCGACAGCAAACGACATAAAATGAAGTT
>CAKPEG010000008.1 GCA_934149275.1 uncultured Clostridia bacterium
TATAAATTATGAAAAGACTTGTTATAGTTGGGGCTGTACACACACACACACACACACACACACACACACACACGGATCCTTTATTAAATAAAATTGTCAGAGATGACAAGTCTTTTAGCATATCTCGAGATATAAGAAACTTAGAGTAAAACTGTAAAATTGAACTGTTTTATTTTAGGTTTCTTTTTGTTTTCTAAAATTAATTAGAAGGAGGGGAGAATTATTAATAGTGTTAGTTATAGTAAATTGATTTAAAAAGTGTAAGAACACTTTTTAAAAGTAGAATAAAAAATAAAATTAAGGAGGTTTTAAAAAAATGAATAAAAAAGTATTGATTATAGGGCTAATTGTAATGTTAGCAATTGTTTTAATAGGATTAACAGGATGCGGATCAAGTAGTAAAAAAAGCAAAAAAGATACTAGATTTAATTATGTTATTGATGAATTAAATACAGCAGTTGATGAAGTATGTGAAAGAAATGATGATAAGCAAATTTCAGTTGTAAGAATTGAAGGGAGACTTGAACAAGCTTTGTCATCAGCAAAAATAATTGCTTGTGGCGATAAAGCTTTTACTAAAAAAGTTGATTTAACACAAACGACTTATACAACTGATTTAGACGGATATGATGGAACAATTTTGAGTAGTATGACAAGTATAACTAAGGATTCAAATGTTAATTATTGTTTAGTTTTCGATTCTAAATCAAGAGGATATTTGAACATTAAAGTAAAATATGAAAAAATTGATGATGAAAATTATAAAACTGTATTTAGTGCACCAGAACTATTAAATTAAAAATGTTACTGATGTAATGCAATAAAAGGAGTGCATATGAACGAAGTAGAAAAAATATTGGAAGATGCAAATAAATTTTATAAATTAAAGGAATATCAAAAAGCGATTGACACATGTAATTATGCTCTTAGTATAGAACCATTTAATAATGATATATATATCACAAAACTAAAATGTTTTTTGGGGTTTGTAGAATCGGTAGAAGATTTAGAGAGCAAAATTAAAAAGGGAGATAAAATTGTATGGCACAATTGTAGATGTGTAGAAACTGTATATAATGATTTTTGCAAAATTATGGATGTTAATGATTCAAAAGATTATGTGTATGAAAAAATGGGTAATGATAAAATAGAAGAATGTAAGTACATTGTGAATTTATTGAAGAATAATGAGGATCCGTATAATTTAGAAGTTATAGAAAAAAAGGGAGTAGAACAAGTTGAAAAAATAAATGAAATGTTAGAAGCATGCAAACAATTGGCTAAAGAAAAAAGTTTTGCAATTGCATATGCAATAATTCATGACGTATTTATGCAATATAATGATATAGATAGTGATGTAAAATTTGTTATTGATTCTGTTCCAACTATGCATTTTTATATTAAAGATTCTGATTTTCAATATGGTGCATGGAGATTAGAATATACGGGAGAATATAGAGCGAACGTTGGAGAGAAAATATATACTGCTGGAAGTTTTTATGAAAAAGATGATGATTTGCATTATAGAGGTGAATCAAAAGTTGTAAATGAATATGCAACTTGTAAACAACATACTTTTGCAAGTATAAAAAAAGAGGCGTATGGAAATTCGTTAGAAGAGCTTTGTAGCGAGTTAAAATCAGCATATGAATATTATATTAAAAGATATGAGTATGGTGTTAAGGTTAAAAATAAATTAAATGAATTTATAAAAAATAGTAATATTTTTACAAGAACGAAAAAAGTAAAGAATCTATGTGAGTATCTAAAAATTGATTATTATGGTAATAATATATATTTTACGGAAGTAACTGATTTTTCTGTTTTATTTAGATTAGGAGGATCAAAAGAAGTTGATATTGCAAGGAGTTCATATAATATTGAAGAAATAGAAAAATACATAGAAGAATATAAATAAAGAAAAAGAAGGAGATATAAAAGATGTTAAGTTTCATTGGAGCTTTTTTATTAATTTTTTTATTATCAGTTGCACTAGGTGGTATACCATTTGTACTTATCATAATTTTTGTTGAAATGTCTGGAAATGCAGATTATATGAGAGCAATTACTTGGGGATTATATTCAGTAATACAATGTACAAATTTCATTGCGTATTTATGTGGAAGAGAGTTTGAATTTTCAATAAGTTTAAATATTTCTGAAATAATTGATAATATAAAATCATTATTTAAAAAGAAGGATAGAGAAAGCTTAATAAAAGCTAAAGAAGTAAAAAATAAAAGTTTAACATTAAAAACTGTTGAATTGATTATTGTTATAGGTGCAATTATTTATGGAACGATTCGAGTACAACATTCAGGAATTTTAAATTTGATTTATGCTAATCCAATATTAAGAGTATTATATATTTTAGGATTCGTTTTAACTGTTATTAATTTTATAAATAGTTATAGAAGTCAAAAAGGATATGAATCATTTATTTCTTGCTTAGGTGAATATATATTTCTTGAAGCTTTTGCGCTATTATTGGCTCTTACAATTGCTTCAACTGGAGTTATGATTGCAGATTCAATGAATGATGATCATGGATATATGGATACAATTAAAACTTGGTATGTTTATGATAATAATAAATTTGATGAAAAAAGAGAAGAAACATCTTTCAAAGGAGAATATGAATTTTTAAAAGAAGATATTGAACAAGCTCTTTCAACGTTAAAATCAAGCCATGATATAAGTGTTGAAAGTGAATATGGTTATGTGAAATCAAATTTATTTAATGATACTAAACTTAACGAGTATGGTTATAAAATAACAGATGTAAAATGGAAAGATGATAATATAGAACTATTCTATATTTTAGATAGAAAAACAAGAAAAGGAAATTATTATAAATTAAATTACCAAACAGGAATATTTGAGCAAGCAGTAAAAGAAGAGTGGAGTAATTAGGAAGAGAATTATAAATGCCATCCACGTACCCTAGTGGTTAAAAGAGATGCAGGATTTGGCACACCTGCCAAATAACCAGAATATAAGGAGCTATGGAAACATAGCTCCTTAATTTTTTTCTGAGTATTAGTTAAAATTTTGATAAAATTTCTTTTGTGCTAATTTTTCTTGAACGCCATTTAATGCTTCTCCAAATCTTTGGAAGTGAACGACTTCACGTTCTCTTAAGAATCTTAATGGATCTAATACGTCAGGATCATCTGCGCAAAGGTCAATTAATTTTTCATATGTTGCACGAGCTTTTTGTTCGGCAGCAAGGTCTTCTGTTAAATCTGTTACGGGATCACTTGTTACTTGCAATGTTGCTGCGCTAAATGGTGTTCCACTTGCTGATTGAGGATATGTGCCCCAGCCGTGATCTGTAAAATATGCTCCTAATCCGGCTTTTTCTAGTTCTTCAGGACATACACCATCTGTTAATTGATGAACCATACTGCTTACCATCTCAAGGTGGGCCAATTCTTCCGTGCCTATGTCGTTTAGGATAGCTTTTGATTTTTCGTCTGGCATGCTTATTCTTTGAGAAATATATCTTAAAGCTGCACCAATTTCTCCGTCAGGTCCACCATATTGTGAAATTATAAATTTTGCTAAACGTGGATTTGGATTTTTTATTCTAACGGGATATTCTAATTTCTTTTGATATAACCACATTAAAAGCTACCTCCTTTTTCCCATGGCCAAGGCTGTTCTAGCCAACGCCATTTATTACATGGACATTCTATTGATAGAGGTCCATACATTTTTTGATAATTGTCTGTTAACATTCTTAGTTTATTTGCGTTTTCGTTGTGAAGACATAGAGCTCTTTGGTCATTTGGGTTTATGTCTAGGTATAAGCCTAGTTCAATTACAGTAAAGTTTATAGCTCTTATTTCATCTAATAATTCTGATCTTGTTTTTGGGCAATTTTCTTCCATCATGAGTTACAGCCACCTCCAATTGAATTTTGGTCTTTTAAATAGTTTATTGTGTCTAAAGATTGATTTGGACAGTATGGGCTAACTAGTTCAGGGAAGATTGTTCCCATTCTAAGTCCTATTTCTGGAGTGTATACTTGATTCATTCTTTGGTGTGGAACATAGCAATGGCCATACATCCAATCTTGTGGGAATGCTGATGTGTTTGTGAAGCCACATGAGCATGTATTATTATCTATGTTTCCATAGTCATTTTGTACCATACTACAAGATTCTTCGTACATTGTATTGTTATTGTTGTTATTACATTGAGAGTTGTTACATGAACAACCACAGTTTCTAAACATTTATAATTCCTCCTTTTTTCTTATAATATAAAATATGAGAAAAATTTAAAAAAAGTGATAAAAAGTAATTGTAATTATATAGTCATATGTTATAATTTACCTATATCGTTATTCACGACTTACAATAGATTTCGGAAATGTACGGTAGGATTTAGTAGGAAAAAGGAGTGAAAGTATAATATGAAGAAAATGATGACAATAATTGATGAGGAAAATAACATAGAAGAGGTTGAGGTATTAAATATTTTGTATTTGGATGTGACTGAAAAAAATTATGTGTTTTATGTTGAACCAGGTGAAGAAGAAAATGGAAGTGTTTTGATTTGTACTGCATCATGTGAAAAGTTAGATGATAAAAGGTTAAGAATTGATAGAAGATTATCAAATATTGAAAGAAAGATGATGAAATTGTCTTTGAATATAATGTTTGGATTAACAAAGGATTAATTATTTGGAAACTCAGTAAAAATTTTACTGAGTTTTTTTAAAACTATTTCAAAAAATGCGAAAATAAGGTATAATAGAAAGGAATTGTTTTATTTAGGAGAGAAATATGCGAAAAAAGTGGAAATATAAAGAATTAGATGAAGAGAAAATTGATGAAATAGTTAAAAAATTTAATGTACCTGAATTATTAGCCACGGTTTTGGTTAATAGAGGTATAGTTGATGATGAAGAAATTAGAGTATTTTTAAATCCTACAAGATCTGATTTTCACGATCCATATTTAATGCCTGATATGGAGATTGCTGTTGAGAGAATTATAAAAGCAATTGATAATCAAGAAAAAGTTATTATTTATGGTGATTATGATGTTGATGGAATAACTAGTATTACAGTTTTAAAGAAATTTTTAAAGACTTGTGGTTTAGAGGCTGATTATTATATACCTAATCGTTTAAGTGAAGGGTATGGCTTGAATAATGCAGCGATTGATTATATAAAAGAAAAAGAATATACATTGATTATTACAGTTGATTGTGGAATTTCTGGTATTGAAGAGATTGAATATGCAAATAGCTTAGGAATTGAGACTATCGTAACAGATCATCATGAGCCAATGGAAGTTTTACCACCTGCTGTTGCTATTGTTGATTTGAAGAGAAAAGATAATGATACATATCCATTCAAAAGTTTAGCTGGTTGTGGGGTTGTTTTTAAATTAACTCAAGCGCTTGGAATGAGACTTGGTATAGATGAAAAAGAATATTTAAAATATTTAGATATTGTTTGTGTTGGTACAATTTCAGATATTGTTCCATTAGTTGATGAAAATAGGGTTATTGCTAAACTTGGATTAAAGTTGGTTGAAGTTACTAGAAATCCTGGACTTAAGGCTTTGCTTAATGCTTCTGGATATAAGGTTGTTAACTCAAATACAATTTCTTTTGGAATTGCTCCTAGAATTAATGCTTGTGGAAGAATGGGCTATGAGGAAGAAGCTTTAAAATTATTTTTAACTGAAAATTTAGTTCAAGCTTCAGAAATAACTGAGAGATTGAATAAATATAATAGAGATAGACAAGAAATAGAGAAAAATATTTATGATGAAGCAATTAAAATGATGGAAAAGGAAGATTCAAATGCTCAGTCTATTGTTTTAGGAAGCAATAATTGGCATCATGGTGTTATTGGAATTGTTTCTTCAAAGATTACAGAGATGTATTTTAAGCCTTCAATTTTGATATGTTTTGAAGGTGAGGATGGAAAAGGTTCTGGTAGAAGTATTCCTGGATTTGATCTTCATGAAGCTTTGGCTGAAACAGCTAAGTATTTAGAGAAATACGGCGGTCATGAAATGGCTGTTGGATTAAGTTTAAAAAAGAATAATTTTAATAGATTTAAAGAAGCTTTTGAAAAATATGTTGAAGAGAAAGATATAACTGGAATAGTTCCAATTATAGAGATTGATAAACAAATAAGTTTGAAAGATATAGATAGTAATATTGTTAAACAATTAGATTTATTAGAGCCTTTTGGTGAGGCTAATAGAAGACCAGTTTTTGTTTATAAGAATTTGAAAATAGATTCTATTCGTGCTTTATCAGATGGAAAGCATTTGAAGATGACATTGAAAGATGGTAATACAATTGTTAATGCGATTGGTTTTAATATGGGGCAACTTTCAAAAGAGTATATGATAGGTGATAGAATTGATGTTGTTGGAACATTAGAAATAAATGCTTATAACGGAAGAGAAATGGTACAAATTAATGTTAAGGATATAATGAAGTCTTTATAAAATATAGAAAAGGGGAGTGAATGATATATGAAAAGTGATATGTTAGAAAGAAATATTGATGATGTTATTAAGCTTGCTAAAGAGAAGAATAGAAAAGTTGATGTGAAGAAGATAACTAAAGCATATAATTATGCATGTGAAAAGCATGGAGATCAAAAAAGAAGATCTGGTGAGCCTTATATTATTCATCCACTCCAAGTTGCATATACATTAGCTGGATTAGAAATGGATACAGATACAATTTGTGCGGCTTTACTACATGATGTCGTTGAAGATACTGATGCAACTAATGAGGATCTTATTAGAGAGTTTGGTGAGTCTGTTGCTGAGATGGTAGATGGTGTTACTAAACTTGGTAAATTGCAATATACAACTAAAGAAGAGCAACAGGTTGAAGATTATAGAAAAATGTTCCTAGCAATGGGAAAAGATATTAGAGTTATTTTGATTAAACTTGCTGATAGACTTCATAATATGAGAACTTTGAAGTTTTTGAGTAGAGAAAGACAAATTGCTAATGCGAAGGAAACAATGGATTTGTATGCTCCTTTGGCTAACCGTTTAGGTATATATTCTTTGAAATGGGAATTAGAAGATTTATCTTTCAAATATTTATATCCAGATGAGTATCATGAAATTGTTAAAGGTTTGGATAAAAAGAGAGAAGAGAGACTTGCTTTTATTGATAGTATAATGGATGAGATAAGAGTTGAGTTGAAGAATGCTAAGATAAATGCTGAGGTTACTGGTAGAGCAAAACATATTTATAGTATTTATAGAAAAATGCAAAGAGATAATTCAACATTAGATCAAGTTTATGATTTATTTGCTCTTAGAATTTTAGTTAATTCTGTTAGAGATTGTTATGCTGCTTTAGGTATTGTTCATGATTTATATAATCCAATGCCTGGTAGATTTAAAGATTATATTTCAGTACCTAAAAAGAACATGTATCAGTCTATACATACAACTTTGATAGGTCCAAATGGTACTCCTTTTGAGGTTCAGATTAGAACTTGGGATATGCATAGGGTTGCTGAGTTTGGTATTGCAGCGCATTGGGCTTACAAAGAGCAAAGTTATAAAGGAAAGAAAAAAGCTGTTGTTGTTAAAGATGATAAATTGTCTTGGCTTCGTGAGACTTTGGAATGGCAAAAAAATACTGAGAATCCTGATGAGTTTTTAAATACTTTAAAGAAAGAATTGTTTGAAGATGAAGTTCACGTGTTTACTCCAAAGGGTGATATTAAAGTTTTACCTCGTGGTAGTACTCCAATTGATTTAGCTTATGCAATTCATGAGCAAGTTGGACATAGAATGATAGGTGCTAAAATTAATAGTAAAATGATGCCTATTGTTACAAAACTTCAAAATGGTGATATTGTTGAAATTATTACTTCAGATTCTGCTAAAGGTCCAAGTAGAGATTGGCTTAAGTTTGTTAAGAGTAGTGGTGCAAAAACTAAGATTCAACAATGGTTTAAGAAGGCTCAAAGAGAAGAGAACATTGAAAAAGGTAAAGATATTTTAGAAAAAGATATAAAGAAATTAGGAATGAAGCATAGTGACTTGTTCAAACCTGAATGGGTTCAAATTGCTTTAGATAGATATAAATATAATTCAGTTGATGATATGTATGCAAGTATTGGTTTCGGTGCTATTTCAGCTACTAAAATTATTGCAAGATTGCTTGAAGAATATAGAAAAGAACATAAAGAAGAGGATTTAGAAAAAACTATTTCTGAGCTTGCTAATAAAAAGACTTTGACTAAGCCTTCAAGAACTGGTGTTATCGTTGAGGGGATTGATAACTGCTTAGTTAAGCTTTCAAAGTGCTGTAATCCATTACCTGGTGATCAGATTGTTGGTTATATCACTAAAGGTAGAGGGGTTTCAGTCCATCGTGCTGATTGTGTTAATGTTAAGGATTTGCTTTCTGATGAGGGTAGAATGATTGATGTTTATTGGGCTAATGAGGCTAAGACTACTTATAGTGTTGAGGTTACTGTGTATGCTAATGATAGACAGGGATTGCTTGCTGATGTTATTAAGGCTATTACGGGTGCTAAGTTTAATATCCTTGGTGTTAATACTAAGACTACTAAGGAGAGGATTGCTATTATTGATATGACTATCGAGCTTGAGAATTTGGAGGAGTTGAAGAAGGTTATTAGGGTGCTTAGGGGTGTTGATAGTGTTTATGATGTAAAAAGAAATAAATAATGGGTTCGAAAGATAATCATCATTTTGCGTTGTTACATTTCAGTTTTAATTCCTGCGACGTACCTATGTACGCCTCGGAATTTAAAACTTCATGTGCCTAGCAAAATAATAATTCTATTTCGAACGGTTTAAGAGTGAAATAATTAATTTATTTCGAATAGCTGAGTTATAAAAATTTACAAATGAGAAGGAGAGAAAATGATTTTAAAAACGTTGAAGTTGAAAATTGGTCATATGAATTTGGTGACTAATTGTTATATTATTGTTGATGAGCATTCTAAGGAGGCTATGGTTATTGATCCGGGTGCTGAGCCTGAGAAGATTATCGAGATGCTTGATATATTGGATGCTAATTTGAAATATATTTTTTTAACGCATTGCCATGCTGATCATATTGGTGCTGTTGATGCAATTAAAAATGCTAAGGGTGGTAAAATTTTAATTAGTCGTGATGATAGTTCGGGTTTATATGATTCGTCTATTAGTTTGACTTATTATACAGAAACTCATAATCCTGAGCTTGAGCCTGATTCTAGGGTTGATGATGGTGATTTGATTCATGTTGGAAATATTGAGTTTAGAGTAATTGCTACTCCTGGACATACAAAAGGTGGACTTTGTTTATATTGTCCTGATGAGGATATGATTTTTACAGGTGATACAATTTTTTCTGGTTGCTGGGGAAGAACAGATCTTCCAACTGGTAGTATGGATGACATTATGGATTCTATTACTCATAAAATTTTGATTTTACCTGAGAATACAATTATGTATCCAGGACATGGAAAGTCTACTCTAATTAAAGAAGAAAAACCGATTTATTTCGAATTGAGAAAAAAAGATTTTTAAGGAGTGATATTTATGATACAAAAACCAAAGGGAACTAAGGATATATTGCCTGATGAAGTTTATAAATGGCAATATATTGAAAGCAAAATAAAAGACATTTTTGAGAATGCTGGAATGAAGGAGATTAGGGTTCCTGTTTTTGAACACACAGAATTATTTTCTAGAGGTGTTGGAGAGACTACTGATGTTGTTCAAAAGGAAATGTATACTTTTGAAGATAAAGGCGGAAGAAGTATTACATTGAGACCTGAAGGAACAGCTGGTGTTGTTAGAAGTTACATAGAAAATGGTATGGCAAGTCAGCCCACTCCAATTAAGTTATGGTATGAGATGGCTATGTACCGTTATGAAAATGTTCAAAAAGGACGTTTGAGAGAATTTAGACAAATTGGTACTGAAGTTTTTGGTACTTCAAGTTATTTAGCTGATGTTGAGTGTATTATGTTAGGTGTTAAAATATTTAAAGAATTGAATATTCCTAATATTAAATTGAATTTGAATAGTATTGGTTGTCCTGAGTGCAGAAGAACATATCAGGAAGCTTTGAGAGAATTTATTAGACCAAATTTAGAAAAGTATTGTGATACTTGCAAAACTAGATTTGAAAAAAATCCTATGAGAATTCTTGATTGCAAAGAGAAAAAATGTAAAGAAATGAATCAAGGAGCTCCTATTATATTAGATTATTTATGTGATGATTGTAGAGAACACTTTGATAAAGTTAAGAAAATGCTTACAGATTTAGGTGTTGATTTTGAGATTGATGCAGGAATTGTTAGAGGATTAGATTATTATACAAGAACTGTTTTTGAATTTGTTTCTGAGGATGATGGTTTAACAGTTCTTGGTGGTGGACGTTATGATGGTTTAGTGAAAGAAGTTGGTGGGCAAGATACTCCTGCTGTTGGATTTGCAATGGGTGCAGAAAGACTTCTTGAAGTTTTTGAAAGATATAATAAAGATGTTGCTAAACCAAAAGTAATGGATTTATATGTAGCTAATATTGGTGAAAAGGCAAATGAATTTGCGACAGAGCTTGTTTTAAAACTTCGTGATAAAGGCGTTTTTGTTGAGAAGGATATTTGTGAAAGAAGTTTAAAGGCTCAATTTAAATATGCTGATAAAAATAATGCAAAATTTGTTTTGACTTTGGGTGATGATGAAGTTGAAACTAAAAAAGCTAAAATTAAAAATATGCAATCTGGTGAGGAAACTGAAGTTGAATTAAATGCTGATGAGATTGTTAAAGTAATAATGTAATAAATGGTGTTGGCTTAAATAGCCTTGACCATGAAAATAAAAAATGTAGTATGTCCTAAAATAAAGTTCTATATTAAATTTTGAATCATATATTATATAAAGTAGATATATGAGGTAGAAATGGTAAATTTTAGAGTTGTTAGATTAGGTGATGTTTTAAGAAATCTAGTAAAAGTTGTAATACTAATGGGTTGTATTATGATATTTGCTAGATTTTTTAATGGAATTAAAAAGATAAATTTTCAGCAATTTGTTGAGAACAGAAAACGTGAAATAGAAGGAAAAACTTTTATTGAATGTCTTGAGGAAAATTTGGATGATGGTACTATTAAAGAAAAGATGGATAAGGAAAATTTGATATCTAAAGAGTTGGATTTTATAGTTCAAGCTTCGAATCCTCCGGAAGAGGATGAACATATTGAGGCAGTTGAAGAAGCGGTTATTCAACCAGTTCAGCAAGATGAGGTTGTGCCGACTTCTCTTGCTACACAGGTGGTATCTGAACATAATAAAAAGGATGTTTATAATTCTACATATTCTACAGTTCAAATTAGAAATCAAACTTCTTTTCAATTAACTCAAGAAATGCTTACTCCTGATATTACTTTTGATAAAAGTAATATCATTATTTTTCATACTCATACAAGTGAGAGCTATACACCATCAGAAGCATATCCATATGTGGCAAGTGGCAATTATAGAACCTTAGATACTAATGCAAATGTTGTTGGTGTTGGAAATGAATTAGCTAATAGACTTATTCAAAAAAATATTAATGTTGTGCATGATTCTACCTTTCATGATTATCCTGAGTATAATGGTGCGTATACGAGGTCTTTGAAAACTGTTCAAGGCTTACTTGGTTCTACTCCTGCAGATTTGGTTATTGATTTACATAGAGATGCAATTGCTGATAGTAGTTATGGACCTAGTGTGATGATTGGTGAGGAGAAAGTTGCACAGCTTATGTTTGTTATGGGAAGTAGTGAAGGTGGCTTAAGTCATCCTAATTGGATTAATAATTTGAAAATTGCTGTGAAAATTCAAGAAAAGGCAAATGAGATGTATCCTGGGTTGTTTAAGCCTATTTTGCTTAGTAAGTATAGGTATAATGAACATTTGGCTAAGGGGTCTTGTATTATAGAAGTTGGTGCGACTGGGAACACTATGGATGAGTGTGTTGCGAGTATGAAGTATTTGGCTGAGGTGATTTCGGCTGTTGAATAAATATTGAAATTTTTCGTCAAGTAAAAAGTTAAACATTATTCTGTAATGCAAATACAATTTGTATAAGTAAAAGCAATATTTTAGTGTTAAAATATTTATTTTTTTCATATTTGTTCGCTATATTGTATTGATTAAAAATTTTTTTATAATTATAATTAAGACAGTTAAAGGAGGAGATATAATGATTAAATTTGATTTTAAAAATTCTAGTATAAATGAAAGAATGATATATAAAATGGAGGAGATGGTCTTAGAAAACCATAATAAATTGCATGAAAATCCTGATGATGAAAAGCAATTTTTGGGTTGGGTTAATCTTCCTGAAAATTATGATAAAAAAGAATTTGAAAGAATAAAGAAAGCTGCAAATAAAATTCAAAATGATTCTGATGTTTTGATTGTTATTGGTATTGGTGGTTCTTATTTAGGTGCTAGAGCTGTTATTGAAGCTCTTACAAATTGTTTTTACAATATGTTACCAGCTAAGAAAAGAAATAATCCTATGATTGTATATGCTGGAAATAATTTAAGTCCTAATTATTTAAATGATTTATTAAATTTAATTGGTGAAAGAGATATTTCTCTTAATGTTATTTCAAAATCTGGAACTACTACTGAACCTGCAATTGCGTTTAGAGTTTTAAGAGAAGCTATTGAAACTAAGTATGGCGTTGAAGAGGCTAAGAAGAGAATTTATGTAACAACTGATAAGAAGAAGGGAGCTTTGAAGGGTGTTGCTGATGAAGAAAATTATGAAACTTTTGTTATTCCTGATAATGTTGGTGGAAGATTTTCTGTTTTAACTGCTGTTGGTTTGTTACCTATTGCAACTGCTGGAATTGATATAGACAAGCTTATGCAAGGTGCAAGAGATGCAAGAGAAAAATATATGGATCCAAGTGTAAAATTTAATGATTGTTATAAATATGCAGTTATAAGAAATTTACTTTATTCTTCAGATAAAAAAATTGAGGTTCTTGCTAATTATGAACCACAACTTCATTATTTTACAGAGTGGTGGAAACAGCTTTATGGCGAGAGCGAAGGAAAAGATGGCAAAGGAATTTTCCCTGCTGGAGTTGATTTAACAACGGATTTACATTCAATGGGACAATATATTCAAGATGGTGAGAGACACTTATTTGAAACAGTTTTAGCTGTTGAAGAATCAAAGAGCGATATAGTTGTAAAAGAAGATTCTGATAATGCTGATGGATTGAATTATTTAGCTGGTAAAGGATTAGATTTTATTAATAAAAAGGCGATGGAAGGTACAATTGAAGCACACGTTACTGGAAATGTGCCAAATATAAAGATTACAATGGATAAACTTGATGAAGAAAATTTAGGACAATTGATTTATTTCTTTGAAAAGGCTTGTGCTATGTCTGGTTTAATTTTAGGAGTTAATCCATTTAACCAACCAGGTGTTGAAGAATATAAAAAGAATATGTTTAGATTGTTAGAGAAACCTGGGTACTAATATTGTGTGATTGATGAACGGTCATGTGGCATTAAAGGCAATGCTATGTGACCGTTTATGTATGAAAGAACGTTTAGGTAATAATCTTGACTGGTGTGATATAATAAGAGCATCAAACATAGATAGGAGGTTTCTGATATGCGGAAATCTAGCAAAAAGAGAGTTCTCATTCTTTCAATAATGCTATTAGTAACTTTGCTATTCGTTTGTCGGTATATTCCATATATTAAGCCAGTTTCTGTTGAAGCAGTTGAGCATTTAGACTCAGTTCTTGAAATACATATGATTGATGTTGGACAAGCTGAATCAATTTTAATTGTTCAAGGAAAAAATGCAATGCTGATTGATACAGGTGATATGTTTGATGGTAAAACTGTTGTTAGATATTTGCAATGTGTTGGTATTAATAAGCTGGATGCTGTAATCATAACTCATTATCATAATGACCATTCAGGTGGTATGCATGATGTGTTGAGCGCGATTGATGTTAAAAAAGTTGTAGGAATGCGTGGAAAGTATATTTCTACTATGCAAGAACTTTTTTGGTATTCAGATATGCAAATTTCTCGTACAGTTTCATCGATGGTTCATTTGAAGAGAATATCTTTAGAATCGCCTTACAAAGAAGCAGGAATTCTTAGAACAATGTGGCTTGGTGATGCAGAAGTTGATTTTTTATCTCAGGAAACACATACTGATATTGTTAATAACAAATCTATTGTTATGAAAGTATCGTATAAAGACGTTTCGGCTTTGTTTACAGGAGATTCTCAGAAAGAGGTTGAGGATAGTCTTTTGGAAGCAGAGATTGATGTTTCAGCAGATATTTTAAATGTTGGACATCATGGGAGCAAAACTTCAACTAGTATGGATTTTCTTGAAAAGGTTAATCCTGAATATGCTCTTATTAGTTGTGGTGAAGACAATGAGTATGGTCATCCGAACTCATTTGTTATGGAAAAACTACAGAATCAGAAAGCGAGAGTGTATAGGACTGATTTGGATGGAGATGTTGTATTGGAAACCGATGGAACGAAGGAAGGTATAATGGTTATGACGAGTAAATAGAATGAGGACGCAAAAAGACTGTGTGTGAAATGTTGCACACAGTCTTCTTCTGTGTTAGTATTATAGAAGTAAATTAAAATTAGATAGAGGAAAAAATGAATTATACAATAATAAATGGCGCTGTTGAATTTGGTGCGGAAACAATATTAGAAGAAATAAATTTTGAGATTAAAGGAAAAGATAAGATAGCGGTTGTTGGTAGAAATGGTGCTGGAAAGTCTACTCTTTTAAAAGCTATTATAAATAATGAAATGCTTACTGAAGGAATTGGTGAGGAAAAATTTGGTATTTATAAAGAAGGTAGTCCGGTTATTGGCTATTTGAAGCAGATAGAGTTTGAAGATGATTCTGTTACTATGCTTGATGAACTTTTAAAGGTGTATAAGTCAATAATAGATTTGGAAAATAAGATTCAAAAGTTAGTTAAACAGATGGAAACAGATAAGTCTGAGAAGCTTGCTATGGAATATTCCAAGGCAATGGATCGTTATGAATTTTTAGATGGTTATACATATAAAAAAGAATATGAAACGGTTATTAATAAATTTGGATTTTCTGCAGAGGATAAAAATAAAAAGATTTCAGAATTTTCAGGTGGTCAAAGAACTAAAATAGCATTTATGAAGTTGCTTTTAAGTAAGCCAGATATTTTGCTTTTAGATGAACCAACAAATCATTTGGATGTTTCTACAATTGAATGGTTAGAAGGTTATTTGAAAAACTATCCTAGAGCTGTTGTTATTGTTTCTCATGATAGAATGTTTTTAGATAAAATTGCTAATAAAGTTTATGAAATTGAATATGGAGCAATTACTAAATATACTGGAAATTATAGTAATTTTGAAAGGCAAAAGAAAGTTAATTATGAAAAGCAGTTGAAGGATTATGAATATCAGCAAGCTGAGATAAAGAGATTGATGAGAGTTGTGGAAAGGTTTAGATATAAAGCTTCTAAGGCTAAGATGGCTCAAGCTAAGTTAAAGCAAATTGAACATATGGTAAAAATAAAGGAACCAAGTAAGTATGATTTGACTACTTTTAGAACTAATTTTGCCTTAGAAAAAGAGAGCGGAAGAGATATTTTACATGTGAAAAATTTGGAGATTGGTTATGATAAGCCAATTCAAAATGTGACATTTGATTTATATAGAGGGCAAAAGCTTGGTGTAATTGGTGAGAATGGAATTGGAAAGTCAACATTACTAAAAACGATTGTTGGAAGTATTGAAAAGCTTGGTGGAGAGGTTGAGTTTGGACATAATGTTGAGATAGGATATTTTGACCAGCAGATGGCTTTACTAGATTCAGAAAAGACAGTTTTTGATGATTTTGCAACTGATTTTCCTGGTTTAACTACAACAGAAATTAGAAATTCTTTAGCTGCATTTATGTTTTACGGAGAAGATGTTTTTAAGAAAATTAGTATGCTTTCAGGTGGCGAAAAAGTTAGATTAGAACTTGCAAAAATATTGAAGAAGGGACCTAATTTCTTGATTTTAGATGAGCCTACAAATCATATGGATATTGTAGGTAAGGAAAGTTTGGAGAGATTGCTTTCTGAATATAAAGGAACTATTTTAGTTGTATCTCATGATAGATTTTTCATAAATAAAATTGCTGATTCATTATTAATCTTTTCAAAGAATGGTGTTAAATTTTTTGATGGCAATTATGAAAAGTATGAAGAAGAGAAAAAAGATGAGATTGTTGAAAAGGTTGAAGTAGCGAAAAAAGAAAAGAGTACTAATAATTTGTACTTGCAACAAAAAGAAGAGGCAAGAAGATTAGCAAGAGTAAAGAAAATTGAAAGAGAAATTGATGTACTTGATGGGAAAATTGCTGAGCTAAAATTGGAGTTGCAAAAGGAAGAAGTTTATACTGATTATGAGAAATTAACAGAAGTGCAAAGCAAGATAGATGAATTAGAAAAAAGAAATAATGAACTAATGGAAGAGTGGGAGAAGTTAGAGAGTTAATAGAAAATACAGATATTATAAAATGAACCCAAAGTGTTAGATGAAAGTTTAACATTTTGGGTTCACTATATTTTTATGCATTTACTAAATCATTTATAATTTCTTCTTCTGTTTTGAAGAAATTCGAGGTTAATATAGAATGTTGTTTTTTATTGAAAAAACATTCTAATAGAGGTAGCTTGTGAGAGTCAAATTTTATTTCTTTTTCTTTTAAATATTTACAAGTGAATAGCTTGCATGTGATGCATTTTGTTGTACAGTTTCGATTTTGCTGATATTTACAAAGTTGTTCGTTTTTTATGAATTGAGGGGAAAAGAAACCGGCATATTCGAAAGAGTAACAACATCCCATGATTGAATGCGCAGTTTTGTTTTCCCTGTTTGCAATACATTTATCGTTTTTGAAATCACATATATTTTTTTCTCTAAATTGATTGTCTAGGTAATCACAAACGTTTTCATATATTAAAGTATATTGTTCTTTTTTATTTGTTATTTCAAGTGCTTTTAAAGCTGTTTCAATATCTGAAATGTATTTAGTATGTTCAGATTCTTGAATACTTGGAGTGTAGGTTAGTCCAAATTTAGAGCATAATTTTTTGAGTTTTATTAAGTTTTCTATAATCCATTTTGTTTCGTTAAAATCATCACTTGGGTTGATTATAAGATTAAATTGCTTTGTTAATTGTTTTATAATTTTGATTCCAATATGTGAGGTAGCATTTTTTATTTTTGATTTTGTTACGTAAATAGTGTTTGCTTCTAGTTGGCTTATTGGAGCCGAATAACTTATATAAATTGTATTTTTTATTTCGTTCATTTTTTCCTCCATAAATTGTATAGAGTATATCATATTGAGAAAAAAGAATATAGTTTTTATAATAAAAATTCAACTTGAAAAGCTACTATTTTAATAAGATAGGTTTTTTTGTTGATATTTCAACTTTTTCTTGCAATTCCTACCAAAATGGTAGTATAATAGATGATGTTGGAGGAAATAATATGAAAGTATCAAGTAAAGGAAGATATGCTCTTCGTATAATGATAGATTTGGCGATGAATGATAATGGAAATTTTATTTCACTTAAAGAGATTGCTGAGAGAAATGGAATGTCTATGAAGTATTCAGAGCAAATTGTTTCTATGTTAAATAAGGCAGGTTATTTACAAACTGCTAGAGGAAATAATGGTGGTTATAAGTTAAATAGAAAACCTGAGGAATACAAGGTTGGAGATATCCTTAGAGCATCTGAAGGCGATTTAGCACCTATTATGTGTTTAGAGGAAGATGGAGTTTGTACAAGAAAGGAAAATTGTATTACTTATTCTTTTTGGGAAGGACTTGATAAGGCTATTAATGATTATGTTGATAGTAAAACTCTTGCTGATTTAATCAGAAAATAGTATTCCTATTGACTAGGTAGGAAATAGATGGTATAATTCCTACTGCGTTAGTATGAAAAAAGAAAAATATAAATTAATATATAAAAAGAAGTTATTAATTTAATTAATATAAAAATAAAAAATAAAGATAAATGAAGATATCGAGAGATAACTATTCATTTATGGGGATAGGAGTTATTTTAATGAATACATTATTGGACATTAAAGATTTATATGTAAATGCAGGAGAAAAGCAAATTTTAAAAGGTCTTAATTTGCAAGTTAATAAGGGTGAGATTCATGTTATTATGGGGCCTAATGGAGCTGGAAAGTCAACTCTTGCTAATGTTATTTTAAATAATCCTGAATATACTAAAAAATCAGGTGTTGTAGAATTTGATGGAGAAAATATTAATGAACTTACAACTGATAAAATTGCTAAAAAAGGTGTGTTCATGTCTTTCCAATCTCCAGAAGAGATTCCTGGAATTTCAAATATGAACTTTTTAAAATATGCTAAAGGAAAGATTACTGAAAAGCCTGTTAGAATATTTGAATTTAAGAAGCAAGTTATGCAATATGCTGAAGAATTGAATATGAATCCTAAATTGGTTGAAAGAAATTTAAATGTTGGTTTTTCTGGTGGTGAGAAAAAGAAAAATGAAATTCTTCAAATGCTAGTATTAGAACCAAAATTGGCTATTCTTGATGAAACAGATTCTGGACTTGATGTTGATGCAATTAGAACTGTATCAAAAGGTATAGAAATGTTTAAATCTAGCGAAAATGCGGTTGTTATAATTACCCATAATACTCGTATTTTACAATATTTAGATGTTGATTATGTTCATGTTTTAGTTGATGGAAAGATTGTAAAAACAGGAGATGGAAGTTTGGCTAAAACAATAGAAGAAAATGGATATGAAGAATATAAGAGAAAAGAGGATTAGTTTTTATGTCAGAAAAGACTAAGGTAGAGGATATAAATAGAAATATATATGATATAAAAAATGCAGATGATTATGATTTTAAAATGCAAAAGGGTTTGAACAGAGAAATTGTTACTGAAATTTCTAAGATGAAAAACGAACCTGAATGGATGCTTAAAACTAGATTAGATGCTTTGGAAATGTATAATAAGTTGGAACTTCCTACTTGGGGACCAGATTTATCTGATTTAAAAATGGACGAGATTGCAACTTATGTTAGACCTAAATCTAAATTGAATACTAATTGGGATGATGTTCCTGAGGATATAAAAAATACTTTTGATAAGCTTGGTATTCCAGAAGCTGAGAAAAAATCTTTGTCTGGAGTTGGAGCTCAGTATGATTCAGAAGTTGTGTATCATAGTATAAAAGAGGAACTTATTAAACAAGGTGTTATTTATACAGATATGGAGACTGCTGTTAGAGAGTATCCAGAGCTTGTTAAGGAGCATTTTATGAAGTGTGTTCCTATTAGTGATCATAAGTTTGTTGCATTACATGCTGCTGTATGGTCTGGTGGTTCTTTTGTTTATGTTCCAAAGGGAGTTAAGGTTGATATACCTTTGCAGTCTTATTTTAGATTAAATTCACCAGAATCAGGACAATTTGAACATACTTTGATTATAGTTGATGAGGGTGCAAGCTTACATTTTATTGAAGGTTGTTCTGCTCCAAAGTATAACAAGGTAAATCTTCATGCTGGTTGTGTTGAATTATATGTTAAAGATGATGCATATTTACGTTATTCAACTATTGAAAACTGGTCTAAGAATATGATGAACTTGAATACAAAGAAAGCTTTAGTTGGCAAAAATGCTCAAATTGATTGGGTTACAGGTTCTTTTGGATCTAAAATATCAATGTTATATCCAATGAGCATTTTAAATGGAGAGAATGCAAAAACTGAGTATACTGGTATTACTTTTGCTGGTAAAGGACAAAACTTAGATACTGGTTTTAAGGTTATTCATAATGCACCAAATACTTCTTCAGTTGTAAATTCTAAATCAATTTCAAAAGACGGTGGTTCTTGCACATATAGAGCTTTGGTTAGAATTTCTGAGAATGCTAAAAATTCAAAATGTAGTGTAAGTTGCGAGTCTTTGATGCTTGATGATATTTCAAGGTCAGATACTATTCCAGTTAATGATATTAGAACTGATGAAGTTGAATTTTCACATGAAGCTAAGATTGGTAAGATAAGTGATAAAGAAATTTTCTATTTAATGAGTAGAGGACTTTCTGAGGAAGATGCTAAAGCTATGATAGTTAGAGGTTTTGCTTATCCTATTTCAAAAGAGTTACCAGTTGAATATGCGGTTGAAATGAATAATTTGATAAACTTAGAATTGGAGGGAAGTATTGGATAATGGAAAAAGTTATTGTAAATGAAACACCAATTAGAACTTCTAGAAATTTTGGAATAAATAATATTAAGTTAGAAAATATAGTGTTACCTGAAAATTTGAATAAGTTTGAAAATGTAAAAATTACTTCAAATCATTGTGAGGTTTCAGATGTTAAGCCTAATGTAAAACTTGTTTATGGAATGAGTAATGTTTTTGAAGAAAATTTGGAGAAGAATTGTAATAGTGCATTAAAGGTTTCAAGTGAAAAAAGGGATGATATTTGTATTGAATATTGTTTTGACGATAGCAATGCTGATTTGTTGAATTATTTAGAAATTGAAGCTATAAAAGATACGAATGTGATTATTAAATACATTTCAAATACTGATAAAGAATGTTTTCATAATGGTATTTTAAGAGTTAATGCTAAGAATGGTGCTAAATTAAATATTGCAATTATTAATTTATTAAATAATAAATCTTTGAATTTTGAATCTATAGAAAATACTTTTGAAAATGGTGCAATAATTAATTATACAATTATTGATATAGGTGCTAAAACTAGTGTTTCCAATTATTATTCAAATATGATTGGACAAGGTTCAAAAAATGATTTGAAAACTATTTATTTAGGTACAGATAATCAGATAAAGGATATTAATTATATTGCTGAGCTTAGAGGAGAGAAAACAGATATAAATATTGATGTTCAAGGAGCTTTGAAGAATCATAGTAAAAAGAATTTTAAAGGTACAATTGATTTTAAGAAAGGTTGTAAAAAGGCTGTTGGTGATGAAAATGAGTACTGCATGCTTTTAACAGATGATTCAAAATCAATTGCGTTGCCAATGCTTTTATGTACTGAGGATGATGTTGAAGGTAACCATAGTACAGCTTCAGGAAAGGTTGATGCTCAAGAGCTTTTCTATATTATGAGTAGAGGAATTGCTTATAATGATGCGATAAAGCTTATTGTTAAATCTAGATTTAATAAAATATTAGAAAGAATAAAAGATGAAGATTTAAAAACTGAAATTTTACAAGAAATAGATAGGAGATTAGATTAATGAATTTTAAAGAGGATTTTCCAATTTTTAAAAATAGGGATATAGCTTATTTAGATAGTGGTGCGACAGCTCAAAAACCTCAAATTGTAATTGATGCTATAAATAATTTCTATGATAAATTTAATGCTAATCCTCATAGAGGAGCGTATACTCTAAGTGTTGAGGCAACTGCTGTTTATGAAGATACAAGGGCGAAAATTGCAAAATTTATAAATGCTAAACATCCAGAAGAAATTATTTTTTCGAAAAATGCGAGTGAGAGTTTGAATTTGCTTGCGTATTCATATGGCTTGGATAATTTGAAAAAGGGTGATGATGTAGTTATTTCAATTATGGAGCATCATTCTAATTTGGTTCCTTGGCAATTTGTTACTCAAAAAACTGGCAGTGAATTAAAGTATATGTATATTAATGATGAGTTCGAACTTTCAAAAGAGGAGATTGAAAGTAAGATTACTGATAATACTAAAATAGTTGGAATTACACATGTTTCAAATGTTTTAGGAACTATAAATAATGTTAAAGAAATTATAAAATATGCTCATAAAAAAGGTGCAGTGGTAATTGTTGATGCATCACAGAGTATTCCTCATATGAAGATTGATGTTCAAGATTTGGATGCTGATTTTCTTGTTTTTTCAGGTCATAAAATGTTTGCGCCTCTTGGGATTGGTGTCTTATATGGTAAGAGAGAATTGTTAAATAAAATGAATCCATTTTTAATGGGTGGAGATATGATTGAATATGTTTATGAGCAAAAAACTACTTTTGCTCCACTTCCAAATAAATTTGAGGCTGGAACTCAAAATGTTGAGGGTGTTGTTGGATTAGGTGCTGCTATTGATTATATTAATAGTATTGGTTATGATAAGATTCAAGAACATGATAGAGAGATTGTTGAGTATGCTCGTGAAAAATTGTCAAAATTAGATTATTTGGATATATATATGACACCTAATGTTGAAAATCATTCTGCTGTTATTTCATTTAATATAAAGGGTGTTCATCCTCATGATGTTGCAAGTATTTTAGATTCAGAAAATGTTTGCGTTAGATCTGGAAACCATTGTGCTCAGCCACTTATGAGATTCTTAGATATTGATTCAACTTGTAGAGCTAGCTTTTATATTTACAATACCAAAGAGGATGTCGATAGATTAGTTGCTGGAATTGAAAAGGCATACAAGATGTTTGAAAAATATATTAATAGGTAGGAGATTAAAGTGGATAATTTAAATGAGATGTATAATGATATTATAATGGAACATAGTATGAATTCTTACAATAAGAAAAAGCTTGATGGTGCTGATTTTTCCGAGATTGGTCATAATCCTAATTGTGGTGATGAGATTACTTTGGAAATGAAGCTAGATGGAAATGTGATTTCTGATATGGCTTTTTCTGGTCATGGTTGTGCAATTTCTCAAGCTTCTACATCTGTTATGATAGATACATTAAGAGGTAAAACTATTGAAGAAGCAAAGGAGATAATTAAAACTTTTATTGAGATGATTAAAAGAGAAATTACTGATGATGCTGAACTTGAAAAATTGGAAGAGGCTATTGCTTTTAAGAATGTTTCTAATATGCCTGCTAGAGTGAAATGTGCTTTGCTTGCTTGGCATACGTTAGAAGATATGATTGATAAAGGTGAGACTGATGGAAAAATTTCTTCATCTTGTTGTCACTAGGGTGTTAGTTTTAAATTTGATTTGTTCGTAAGAAGGGAATTTTAATGGAAGAAAAGAGAGTTTTACTTGGAATGAGTGGTGGTGTTGATAGTTCAGTTTCAGCATTGCTTTTAAAGGAAGAGGGATATGATGTTATAGGAACTACAATGGAACTATTTGCTGGTAGTAGTTGTTGTAACACTAATACATATATCGATGCGAAAAATGTGTGTAATCAAATTGGAATACCACATTTTATTTATAATTTTAAAGATGAGTTTAAGAAATATGTAATTGATGATTTTATAAATTGTTATGCAAATTGCTTAACTCCAAATCCTTGTATTGAATGCAATAAATTTATGAAGTTTGGGCTTATGTATGAGAAGGCTAAAGAGCTAGGGTGTGAATATATTGCTACTGGCCATTATGCTAAAACAGAGTATAGTGAAGAATATGGAAGATGGGTTTTAAAGAAATCAAAGGCTGGAAAAAAGGATCAGAGTTATGTCCTATGGAATATTCCTAAAGAATTAATTGAATATGTAGTTTTTCCGTTGGCTGATTTTGAAAGCAAGGATGAAATAAGAAAAATTGCTAGAGAGCATAATTTGAAAACTGCTAATAAACCGGATAGTGAGGATATTTGTTTTGTGCCAGATGGAAATTATAAAAGATTTCTTGAAGAAAATTCAGAGCTTAAGCCTAAAAAGGGAAATATAGTTCATGTGAATGGAACTGTTTTAGGAAAACACAATGGACTTTATAATTATACGATTGGACAAAGAAAAGGTCTTGGAATTTCATATAAAGAACCATTATTTGTTGTTGGATTTAATAAAGAGAAAAATGAAGTTATAGTTGGTGAAAAGGAATATATTTATAAAAAAGAAATGATTGTAAAGGACATTAATTTATTATTAATTGATTCACTTGAAGGACAAATGAAAGTTTCTGTGAAAACGAGATATTCTAGTGTTGAGGAGAAGGCTACTATAGAGATGCTTGATGATAATACAATTAAAGTAGTTTTTGAAAATCCTGTTGCTCGAATTACACCTGGACAATCTGCTGTATTTTATTTAGGAGATATAGTTGTTGGTGGTGGAAAAATTTTAAAATAAAATAATATTTAAAGAGAATTTTGGTAATGTTAGCTTGAATTCTTTTTTGGGACTTTTTAAATACACTATAATTTTTAAAAAAATTGTATCATTGAATTGCATTTTTTTCGACATTTTTTTTAATTTGATGAACAAAAAATGTAGCAAAAAAAATTAGTTGTGATATAATAATAATGTTATTAAGGGGATAAAATATTTAGTAAATGAGGAATATTATGTTTTTTTCAAAACCTGGAGAATATAAAGCTTGTGGACTTTTTTCATTACAACATATAGGATTGATTTTAGCTACTTTGGCGTGTGTTGCAATTGCGTTAAAGAAAACAGTTCATAAGAGCAAAGAAGAAGTTTATAAAATTATAAGAAATTTAACAGTTGTTATATGGGCATTGGAGATATTTAAGATATTGTATACAGTAACATATTTAAAATTAACAGATGTGAAAGAATGGTTACCTTTGTATTATTGTAGTTTGTTACTATATGCTGGATTTTTAAGTTCTTTTACAAAAGGACCTTTTAAGCGCGCTGGGGATGTTTTCTTAGCTACTGGTTCTATTGTTGGTGGTGTTGTTTTTATTTTATTTCCAACAACGTCATTGCCAACATTTCCGGCTTTTCATTTTATAAGTATTCATAGTTTCTTTTATCATGGAACTATGGTGTATTTAACTTTACTTGTAAATAAAACGCATTATGTAGAGATTAACAAAGAGAATATTATTTATTTTGCTAGTTTGGTTGGTGTGGTGTGTATACTTGCATTGATGGTTAATATGGAGTTTCATAGTAACTTAATGTTTATTTCAGAGAATTTTCCAAATACGCCAATTGAGTTGTTTTATAATTTAACTGGAAGATGGTTTACACCACTTATGATTCTTATTCAAATGTTTATTCCTTTTTATTTTGTGTATGGAATTATAAAAAGAAAAGAGAAAAAAGAAGTTGCTTTTTTAACAGAGCAAGAAAATATAATTGAATAAAAATTTGAAGAACGTGGAAATCAATGAGGTTCTACGTTTTTTTATATTATGGACAAGTTTTCAAAAATTTTTGTGTAAAAAATAATGTATAAAAATATTGATTTAAAAAGTTATAATAAATGCAAATGTTAATACTTTTTGACTTTTAAAAATTGAAAGATATGTAAAAATATGATATACTTTTAGCTGTTACAAGCTATGTGCTTAAGTTGAAAGGAGAATTTTATTATGGCAGAGCGGACAAAAGTAGTTAAAGTTCAACTTTTATCTGAAGAAGCGAAAAAACTTTTAGACAAGTATGGCCAGGTTACAGAAGTACTTAGTAAAAAATTGATTGTAGTAAAAAGGGACAACAAGATGGGGCTTTTCAATTCATATGGAACTCCATTGGTACTGCCTGATGAAGGTGTGCGTGTGCATATATTTGAGGATTATGTGCTTGTACAGCATAATCTTAAACGTAAGACACATGAATATATGTGGTCGGTGTTTAATATGCATGGCATACTTGTGAAGGAAGGCGACTGGGAAGATGTAGGGGCTCCATCAGAAGATGTTATAACAATTAAGGAAAATGGTCGGTGGAAATATTTCAACTTGAAATTTAGAGAAACATTTCCTCAGCGTGGCAGCTTAGAACGAGCCCAGCCTTTTGCAAATGGTATGGGCGTTGGCGAAATTAACTCAAAGTGGGGGGCTTTTTCTCCAAATGGAAAATGCCTTATTCCTTTTGAGATTGATTACTGTTTTGACTTTAAAGGAGAGGATTTCGGAATTCTGCAGAAAAATGGCTTTTCTGTGCTGGTGCATTCTACTGGAGTTGAGGTAGTAAAGGAATCAGCAGAAATTCTGAGAAACCGTATGGAGAAAAACAGGTATACTGTAACACTTGTTGATGGTAGAGTAGTAGATTTGCATGTGATAGTCTTTCCAGATAGCATTTGTATATTTTCTAGCTCAACATTACCATGGTATGAGAAATATTCCATAAGAGTTTGGGGAGAAAAATGGGCTATTCTGGATCGATTAGGAAAGCAGATTGATATGTCTGATGAAATGTGCCAAAGACGAATCGAGCAGATAAAGCAATATCGTTTGGATACGGAAGTTTAAATAATAAAGAATCCTAAAGAGGTGAGCTGGAGTGTGCTAATGTGCACTTCAGCTTTTTCTGTGTTTATTGTTAGATATTTTATTGCCTTTTGGGTGACATTTCTATAAAATAATTTTGTTATTTTATGGGGTGACATTATCACAAACTAATTATAAAAAAGAAATGTGGACTTTACATTTAATAATTTTAGTGATAGGATTATTAAAGTTTGAGGAGGTAGTAAAAAATGAAAAACAAAAAAGTTGTAATTGCAATTGTTATTGTACTTGTATTAGTTGCGGCTGCAGTCGCTGGAGTTTTAATCTTTAAACCTTTTGATAAAGAAGCGGAAGATAAAACTGAAAAAACAAATACAGCTAAGGTTGAAGAAAAAAATGATGAAAAGGATGCTGAAGAAGATGTTGATTATGAAGCAATTCTAGAAAAATTCTTAGATGCTTGTAATTCAGAGGATGATATGGATAAATTTGTTGAGGATTATGTTGATATAAAATCAATGTATGTAGCTGATCAAGTTGATACACCTTCAGATTTTGAGGATGAATATAATAAAACTAAAGCCAAAGATTATAAAGATTATACTGATACTGTAAAAGATTTATATTCAGAATTTGTTGATGAAGATGTAAAATTGACATTAAAGAAAGTTGGAAAGTCAACTAAAATGACTGAGATAGGAATAGGTATGTGGAATGATGTAAGATTTACTGTTGACAATGATGGAGAAACAGAAAAATTAGCTGCTATTTTCTGTGGTGATAAACTAGTATTAGTTTCAGATGAGGATAGTATGGAAACTTTATATGATAGTTTAAAAGAAAAAGAAGAAGATGCTGATAATACAACAAATTCTACAAAAGATTCTGATGAAAATGTAACAAATACATCAAATAGAGTATCAAACGAAACATCAAATAGAACAACAAGTTCATCTTATTCTGATGATGAAGAATAATTAAAAAATATAGATAATTATTTTAAGTATAATCAGAAATATTATTAAAGGTAAAAATAACGTAAAACTTTGTCTAGTTTTACGTTATTTTTGTATAATATGCATAAAATTTGTGTGCGAGTAAAAATTAGAAAAAAGTTATAATGAGAGCAATGTTAATAAGTTTGATTTTTGTTCTCTTGACAAATACCCTATAGGGGTATATAATTTCGTACGAGGTGATTAAAGTATGGCATGTAGTAAGTGCGGAAAATGTCAGATGTGTCAAAAGTCTACACATAGGACTGATGAAGAGAAAAAAAGACTTACTAAAAGATTAAATATTATTGAGGGACAAGTTAGAGGAGTTAAACAGATGATTGAAAATGATAGATACTGTGATGATGTTTTAACTCAATTATCTGCAATAAATAAGGCTTTGGAAAGCTTGGAAAATTCAATTTTAGAGAGTCATATTGCAACATGTGTGACTTATGAAATTCAATCTGGTAATTTAGATATTATAGAAGAAGTAATGGATTTAATAAAAAGATTAAGATAGGAAATACTGTAATTAGAAAGTGAGGTTTTTATTATGGAAAGTATAGAATTAAATATTGAAGGAATGCATTGTACAGGATGTAGTACAAGATTACAAAAAGTTTTAAGCAATTTAGATGGTGTTTCAAAAGCAGAGGTTAGTTTTGAAACAGGAATTGCTAAAATAGAATATGATAGTAAATTAAAAGTCGAAGATATAAAATCTGCAATTGTTGATGCTGGATTTAAAGTTAAATAAAGGAGAGAATTACTTTGAAGAAAGTTTTATTAAAAATTGGAGGAATGACTTGTAGTGCTTGTTCTAGTGGATTAGAAAAATACTTGAATAAGCAAGATGACGTTGTTCGAGCTAATGTTAATTTGGTAATGAATAATGCAAGTATAGAGTATGATGATAAAAAATTATCTTTAAAAGATATAGAGAAATTTGTTGATAAAGCTGGTTTTGAAAGTTTAGGAATAGATAATTTGAAAAAGGAAGAGAGAAAAAAATCTGGAGAAAAAATTAATTTAATTTTGACTTCAATTTTTTCAATTGCGATTTTATATGTGTCTATGGCACATATGATAGGTTTGCCTGATATTCCTTTTTTGAGTATGATGGAACATCCTTTGAATTATGCGGTTTCATTGCTTGTTTTAACAACTGTTGTATTAGGATTAGGATATAGCATTTTGAAAAACGGAATTAAAAATTTAATTCATGGAACTCCTAACATGGACACTTTAGTTACAATAGGTGTTTTTGCTAGTTTTATTTATAGCGTATATGAAACGGTACAAATTTTTTTAGGAGATACAAGTTTTGTACATTCGCTTTATTATGAGTCAGCTGCTATAGTTATTTTCTTCATTAGAATTGGAAAATATGTTGAAGGAATAAATACTGATAAAACTAAGGAAGCTATTCAAGAGTTGATGACAATAACTCCTAATTCTGCTGTTATTGAAAGAGATGGTAAAGAGCTTACTGTTACTTTAGATGAAATAGAAAAAGGTGATATTGTTATTTGTAAGCCTGGTGAAAAGATTGCAGTTGATGGTACAGTGGTTGATGGAATTTCTCACATTAACGAATCTTTTATTACTGGTGAGAGTATGCCAGTTAAAGTTGAGGCTGGTTCTAAGGTTATTGCAGGGAGCATTAATTATGAAGGTGCAATTAAATATAATGCTGAAAAAATAGGAAGGGAATCAACCGTTTCTGAAATTGTTAGAATGGTTGTTGAAGCTACAAATACAAAAGCGCCTATTTCAAAACTTGCTGATAAAGTTAGTAGTGTGTTTGTTCCTATTGTTATTGCAATTGCTATTATTACTTTTATTGTATGGTTAATAATTGGAAAGAGTTTTGCTGTTGCATTGAATTATTTTGTAACAGTTTTAGTTGTGGCTTGTCCATGTAGTTTGGGATTAGCTACACCGCTTGCTATTGTTATTGCTTCTGGAGTTTGCAGCAAAAATGGAATATTGGTTAAAAATAGTGAAAGCTTAGAAAATGCTCATAAAGTAAAAACAATCATTTTTGATAAAACGGGAACTTTAACAAAAGGAACATTGAGTTTTTCAAAAATGTATAATTACAGCGATTTGAGTGATGATGATATTTTCAAAGTTATTGCAGGAGTTGAAAAGAAATCTGAGCATCCAATTGCAAAAGCAATAGTGGAAGAGGCTGAAAAGAGAAATATTGATTTTGATGAAGTAAAGGAATTTAAAGCTATTTCAGGTCAAGGTGTTTTTGCTGTTGTTGAAAATTATGATGTTTTAATTGGAAACAAGAGATTAATGGATGCTAATAATATTTCTGTGCATGAGTCTGATTTTGATGAGTTAGTAAATGACGGAAATAGTATTTTATATGTAAGTTTGAATAATAAAGTTGTTGCTTTAATTGGAGTTAAAGATATTGTTAAAGAAAAGGTTTCTGGAGTTATTGCTTCTTTGAAAAAGAAAGGTATTAATGTTGTTATGCTTACAGGAGATAATGAAGTAACTGCAAAGAAAATAGCTGAAATTGCTGGAATTGAGACTGTTGTAGCTAATGTTATGCCAAGTCAAAAGGCTGAGTATGTTGAGAAGTTAAAAAAAGATGGCTTGGTTATGATGTGTGGAGATGGAATTAATGATAGCGTTAGTTTAGTTAAAGCAGATATTGGTGTTTCAGTTTCTTCTGGAACTGACATTGCGATGGACTCTGCACAGGTTGTTATTATGAATGATAATTTGGATAGAATTAATGATTTGATTAGAATTAGTTCTAAAACTATTCGAAATATTAGTGGTAATTTGTTTTGGGCATTTTTCTACAATATTTGTATGATACCAATTTCTATGGGTGTGTTTGTTGGTTTAGGAGTGAGCATGAACCCAATGCTTGCGGCACTTGCAATGGTTTTCAGTAGCTTATTTGTGGTATTAAATGCTTTGAGGTTGAGAGTTGTTAAATAAAAATGAGTGCGATTAGTGATAATCGCAGAGATGTGAAAGGGGTACATATATGAATCAGTTTTCTAGAACAGAGTTATTAATAGGAAAAGATGGCGTAGAAAAATTACATAATGCAAAAGTTGCAGTTTTTGGCGTTGGCGGTGTTGGTTCGTTTGTTGTTGAGGGACTTGTTAGAGCTGGTGTTGGTAATTTTATTTTGGTTGATGATGATGAGGTTTGTTTAACTAATTTAAATAGACAGATTCATGCTACTAGAAAGACGATTGGAAAGTATAAGGCTGAGTTGATGAGGGATAGGATTTTGGAGATTAATCCTGATGCAAAAGTTGAAGTTTTCAAAGAATTTTTTATGCCTGATTCCGAGGTGAAAATACTTGATGATAGTATTGATTATATTGTTGATGCTATTGATACTGTTACGGCTAAGATTGAGCTTGTTATGCAGGCTGATAAGCTTGGTGTTCCAATTATGTCTGCAATGGGAACAGGAAATAAGTTGGATCCTACAAGGTTTGAAGTCACTGATATTTATAAGACGAGTGTTTGTCCTTTGGCTAAGGTTATGAGAAAAGAATTGAGGGCTAGAGGAATTAAGAAGTTGAAGGTTGTTTATTCTAAGGAAGAGCCTATTAAGCCTTATGAGAGTGCGGAGAATAGTTGCAAGAATCATTGTGTTTGTCCTCCTGGTGCTAAGAGAACTTGTGCGATTAAGAATCAGGTGCCTGGTAGTATTTCATTTGTGCCTAGTGTTGCTGGAATGATTATTGCTGGGGAAGTAATTAAGGACATTTTGAAAAAATAGGTTGTTGATTTATTTTTAAATTTATAAAATTATTGAGTGATGAAACAATACTTTTGACGTAGAATGTGTTAATTTTATAAAATCAATAATTTGTTAGAATTTTAATGCTGCTAAGTTTTAGTAGCATTTTTAGTTGCTTGGAATATTATATTTCAGGTGATTTTTATGAAATTAGGTTTATCTTTAGCTGGTGGTGGAATAAAAGGTTTTGCTCATATTGGAGCGATTAAAGCATTAGAGGAAGCTGGAATACATTTTGATTATATCTCTGGTACGTCTTCGGGAAGTATTGTTGCTATGTTATATGCTTGTGGTTATTCAACAGATGAGATTTATGATATTTTTAGGGCTAATGTTAGAAAAATAAGGTATGTTGATTTTGAAAATATTAGGAGAATTGTAAAGAGATTTTTTGCAGGCGAAGGTTTGAAGATTGATGGACTAAATAGTGGTGGAGTTATAAAAAAGCTTGTTGACGAATATTGCTTGAAGAAAGGGATAACCAACATTAAACAAATTAGAATGCCGATTGTTATTCCTGCGGTTAATTTATGTACAGAAGAATTGTATGTTTTTTCTAATAATATAATTCAAAATAGAGACAGAGATATCAAGTACATAAATAGTGTTAGTGTGGGAACTGCAGTTCAAGCTAGTTGTAGCTATCCAGGAATTTTTTGCCCTTGTAGATATGGAGAAAATTTATTGGTTGATGGCGGAATTGCAGAAAATCTTCCGTGGAGAGAAACGAAAAAAGCTGGTGCTGATAAGGTTTTGAGTATTGTTTTTGTTGATAAGGATAAGAAAAGGTGTGATAATATTTATGATGTTTTGAATAAGTCTTTTTCTATTTTGTGTTCTGAGCTTGCGGATTATGAATGGGATGGAACGGATTATTTATTAAAACTATATATGCCTAAGGTTGGGTTACTTGCCAAAGGTAGACAGGAAGAACTTTATGAGCTTGGGTATAAGCAGACTAAGGAGAAAATTTCTGATATTGTTAGTTGCTTAAGAAATTAGAAAATATATATTTAATTATGTGAAGTTAGTTTTTAGAAGAATAGAGTACAGATTGAATTTGAGGTTGTGATGGTGTGAGTGGTTTTTATTGCTTACATTTTTTGTTTGTGCTGTTCATTGACTTTTAGTGTTAAAACTGATAAAACTATGTAAAATGTATTTTGGAGAAAGAAATGATAGATGTAAATGAATATTTAAAGGGATTTTATAAAGGAACTAAGGAACCATCATTAAAAGCTATGCATTATTTTATGGATAAGTATAATAATTTTGAAAAAGAAATGAAATTTATTCATATTGCAGGCACGAATGGAAAAGGTAGTTGTGTAGAAATTATATCTAATATATTAAAAATTCAAGGGTATAGAGTTGGAAAATTTTTATCTCCACATCTAATTAGATATAATGAAAGAATTAGTATTAATGGAGAAAGCATTTCTGACGAAGATATGCAGGGATTGATTGAAGAGCTAAAGCCTTTGATAGATGAATATAATGAAAAAGAAAATTCAAGAATTACGTTGTTTGAATTGGAAACAATGATGGCACTTTTATATTTTTATAGGAAGAATGTAGATTTTGTTGTGTTAGAGACTGGGCTTGGTGGCTTGTATGATTGTACGAATGTGATTACATGTCCGTTGGTTTCTGTTATTACTTCTATTGGTTATGATCATATGAATCTTTTGGGTGATACTTTGCCTAAAATTGCTTTTCAGAAGGCTGGGATTGTTAAGCATGGTTCAAGTACGGTTATTTTCGAGCAGATGCCTGATGTTGATGCTGTATTTATGCGAGAGTGTGAGAAGAAGGAAAATCAGCTTCATATTGTTAGAGAAGCGGATATTTCTAATTATAGATATGATAGTAGTTTGCAGTATTTTGATTATGGCGAAATGAAGAATATTGCTGTTAATTTGAAAGGAATGGTTCAAATTAAGAATGCAAGTATTTGTATTGAAACAATGAAGATATTAAGAGATGACGGGTATGAGGTTTTAGATAATAGCATAAGAGAAGGTTTGAAAACTGTTATTCATAAAGCTAGAATGGAGAAATTATCAGACAAACCTTTTATAGTTTATGATGGAGCTCATAATACGCCTGCTATGGAGAATTTGCAGAGTATGGTGACTATGTATTATTCTGATTTCGATAGAGTTTATATTGTGTCAATATTGAAGAGTAAGGATTATAGAAAAATGCTAAAAATTCTTGCAAGTGATAAAGAAGGAAAATTTATTTTTACATCTGGAAACGATGCAGAGAGATATGTTGATGGAAATACATTGTATGAATGCATGAAAGAATATGTTGATGAAGATAGAATTTGCACAATGACATTAGAAGATGCAGTAATTAGCACAAAAAATTCTAATGAAAATACAGTTAATTTAATTGTTGGAAGCTTTTATGTGTATGGCGATGTTGTAAGAATAATGGATGAAATGAATAAACAATAATTCGTCAATATAGAATGATTGAAAAAAGTTTACTGTTATGATAGTATGTTCTTGAAATTAAAAGTTAACAAAGGAGAAGAAAAAATGGAAGAAAACAATATAATTATTTGTGAAAAATGCTATGAAGAGAATGAGGGAACAAGAAGCACCTGTAAAAAATGCGGAGCTAAACTTTATAAAAATGTAGTTGAAAAAGGTACAAAAGAATATTCTGATACTAAGAAGACAACAACTAAGAAAGACGAAACGATAGTAAAAGAGAATGCTTATAAAGATTCAAGTAATAGTTCAAATAGAGTAGCTGATAAATTTGTATCAGTAGTTATAGTTAGTAAGTTTTTAGGATATTTAGCAGCAATTATTTCAATGATATATGCATGGCGGAGCAGGAGAAATTTTCATTGGAATTATAGCAGGTATAGTAATAGCTGTTGCTGTTTGGCTTAGTACTTTATTTCTTGAAGCTATTGCTGAAGGCCTTAATCTTTTGCAGGATATAAAGAATAAATTGTATAAATGATTAGATGAACTAAAAAAGGGTATCTGTGATACCCTTTTTTAGTTATTTGATTGAAATTTTTGTTTAGCACTTGCAAGTTGCATTTGGTCAGCTTCTTGAGTTGTGTACCAACCTTTTTCTTTCATTAAATTATAAATTTTGTTTTGTATATCTAATGAAGTATTTAGTGCTTCTTTAAATGCACAGTGTACTTCTTGAGTTGTTGATTCGATTGTGCCGTGTAGGTACAAATCACATACTCCTTTTATGACTAATAATTCTTTTTCCATTAAATCTCTGTCTTCCATTTTTGAAACACTCCTTATAATAAATTTAAAAATTTGTTAAATAGTTCACAATGTTTTTGTTCTAGTTGACTAACGTATTCTGAAAGTGTAGTATCTTGCAATTGTGCAGATGTTTTTTTACTACAGCATTTCATGAATTGCTCATGTCCTAAAGCATCTTCAACATATAAAAGTTCTTTATTTGTCATTTTTATCACCACCTGGATTTAGTATTTGCATAATGAAATTTTATATACTAAAAATATTTGAAAAACTTGATTAAAATGATATTTGTTTTGAATTTGAGAGGTATAAAACTGAAGTTTAAATGGTTGACTTTTGTATGGTAATGATGTAATCTAAATGAAGATTAGAAATTTAGTAGAAAGGTGTGAAACAAATGAAAGTTGATGGATTTATTAAAAACTTAAAAAGAAGTTTGATTATTGGAATTATTTTAATTCTTGCATCTATATTCTTTTATTGGATGGCAGTAAGTGTTAGTGATAAAGATACAAATGCAACTCCAGTTGATTGGGGAACATTAAAAAATTCAGGAAATGATGCAGAAGAGACATATGTTAAAATAACGAATATATGGGAACCAGATCAATTTGCTGAATTAGAAGGTAGTGAGAATGATTATAAGTATTATATAGTTGGTGATGAAAATAATGCGTATATTGCTAAATTGACAGTTGATACTTTTAATAAAATTGAGAGTGCAATTGATGAACAAGGTGAAAATTTTTCTTATGAGTTAAAAGGATATATTTATGCAATTCCTGATGAAGTAAAGAAACTTGCGATAGAGAGAGTAAAAGAATATTCAGAAGAAGATTTCACAGATGCAGATTTTGATCAATATTTTGGAAAGTATTATTTAGATGAAATTCAATTGCCTAATGATGGTACTGTTTCACTATGTGTTTGTTTAGGTGTATTTGCTGATATTTTTGCTTTCGCTTGTTTTATTACGTATTTTATCAAAAAGTCAAGAATGAAGAAAACTTTAAAAGAATTTAATAAAGATGAATTGGAAAAAGCGTTAGAAAAAAGTGTAGCTTATGAAAAAGCTAAAATATATTTAGCAGATGAATATTTAATTTCTACTGCATCTGGACTTGATGTAATAAAATATGATGATTTGTATTGGATATATATTAATAAGACTAAATACAGAGGTATAACAACTGGAAGATATTTAATTGCAATTAAGAAGGATAAGAGAAGTGTTCAAATTGCATATACGGTAAGAGATGAAAAAATGCTTCAAGAAATAATGGAAAAAATTCATGAGAAAAATGATCAAATATTAATTGGTTATACGCCTGAAAACCAAAAGACATTTGCGGAATTTAGGAAAAATAAATAATTACGAAAGAGATTTTTGATAGTTTTTTGTCAAAAATCTTTTTTATATAATAGGAAAGTTCTCCAAACTTCTTATTATATAAATTAACAATGCATAGAAATTTGCGAAGTAAATTTCGCGCGCGAACAAAGACGCGGACTTAAAAATATTATAATCAGTGTAAATGTTATTAATGTCCGCTTTTGTTCTTTTGAGATGAAGTTGTTTGTGTCTAAAAGGACGTCCCATGACACCCACATGACACCAATTACACGTTAGGAGTTTTTATGAGTAGGATTTTATTGGTTGAAGATAATGATTCAATAATTTTAGGTTTAGAATATTTATTTAAGGAAGAAAAATTTGAGTTCGATTTTGCTAAATTGAAGAAGGATGCAATTGATAAAATTGAGAAAGAGAATTTTGATATTGTTTTGATTGATATTGGCTTGCCTGATGGTAATGGGTTTGAGGTTGGAAAATATGTGAAGGAGTATAGAAAGCAGTTGCCGATTATTTTCTTGACGGCTAATGATGAGGAGAAGGATGTTGTATATGGATTAGATTTGGGTGCAGAGGATTATATTACAAAGCCTTTTCGAAATAGAGAGTTGATTTCTAGAATTAAGAATGTGCTTAGGAGAAATGGTAAGCCTGATTTGATTTCATGTAAGGGTGTTTCGATTGATACGGTTCAGAGGAAGGTTTTTAGAGATGGAGCTGAAGTGGATTTAACTAAACTTGAGTACAGTATTTGTTTGAATTTGTTTAGTAATATTAATAAGTTGATTACGCGTGAGGAGATTTTGAATGATATTTGGGATTTAGCGGGTAATTTTGTGAATGATAATACGCTTACGGTTTATATTAAGAGAATTAGAGAGAAGATTGGTGATAAGGACGGAAAGATTATTGAGACTGTGAGAGGTGTTGGATATAGAGTTAGTAGTGAAAACTAATAATTTGGAATTGTATATTTAAGGGATTTAATCTTTTAAGAGAAAGAGCTTACAATTGAAATTTAAGAGAAGGTTTTGGTATGAAAAATTTAGTTGCTCGAAGATATTTAATATTTTCTATGGTTATTATTTTAATATTTATGTCATGTATGGTAGGGTTTAATATTTATCAAGATGCTGAGTATAAGGAAGCTTTGAATAAGTATGCATGTGCTGTGGTTGAGATGGTTAAGGAAAAGTATCCAGAGGTGAGTGAAGAGGATATTGTTAAGCTTGTTAATGCTGAGAATGTTGAGGGTTCGGATGATGTGCTTGCGGATTATGGAATTTCTGGTGATGTATATGTTTTTAAGAGTATGGAACATACTAGAAGAGTTACGGTGATTGGTAATATTGTTATTTTGACTATGTTAGGTGTTTTGTCATTAGTTGTGTTTGGCGTGTATACTAGTAAAAGAAAGAGGAAGATTGACGAGTTAGATAGATATATTCAAGATGTTTCTAATAAGATGTATGAGATTGGGATTGATAAGGAATCTGAGGACGAGCTTAATAGGTTAAAGGATTCTTTGTATAAAATTACGGTTATGTTGAAAGAAGATTCAGAAAGTAAGAGAAAGCAGAATGAGGCAATTTTGGAGTTGGTTTCTGATATTTCTCATCAGTTGAAAACACCGATTACGTCAATTCAGATTTTGCTTGATAATATTTTAGAAAATGAGAATATGGATAGTGATACGCGAAGAAAGTTTACATTAGAGATTTTAAGGCAAGTTAAGGGAATGAATTTTTTGATTTTTTCTTTGCTAAAGTTGTCGAAGTTGGATGCTTGTGTAGTTGAGTTTGATAATGAGAAGATTTCTGTAAATAAGCTTGTAACAGATATTTTAGCTGATTTGGATGTGCTTATTGAGTTGAAACATCTTTATGTTCATGTGAATGTTCCAGAGAATGTTCGTTTTGATGGGGATTATAATTGGAATAAAGAAGCGGTTTTGAATATTGTTAAAAATGCAGTTGAATATACTCCGGATGGAAAGAATATTTTTATTGGTGCTGAGGAGAATGATTTGTATACTAAGATTGTAATTAGAGATGAAGGAAAGGGGATTGATGAGAAGGATTTGCCTCATATTTTTGAGAGGTTCTATAAGAGAGATAATTCAGCTGAGGATAGTTTTGGTATTGGTTTAGCACTTTCAAAGTCGATTGTTGAAAAGCAGGATGGGTTTGTTAGTGTGGATTCGGAGGTTGGAGTTGGGACTACATTTACGATTAAGTATTTTAAGTAAGCGTTGAAAAATAATTACAATTTTATCTGTGTCAAAAAGATATCAAAACGCAGTTACGTATACACATACGCTCCTTTGCCTTTTGATATCTTTTTTCCTGGCTAAAATTTAATTCTTTTCCAACCTCTTGCAGATTATATTGAATAAAAAACTGTCATTTGATTGTCACTTTTGATTTATATAATGTGTTTAGTAAATTTATTAAGAAAGGATTTTGTTATGGAAATATTAAGAGTTGAAAATTTAACAAAAAGATATGGAAAAGGTGATAATCAGGTTGTTGCGGTGGATGATGTTTCTTTTTCAATTGAGAAGGGCGAGTTTGTTGCAATAGTTGGTAGTTCTGGAAGTGGAAAGTCTACATTGCTTCATTTGATTGGTGGTGTTGATAGGCCTACTTCTGGTAAGGTTTTTATTGAGGGGAAGGATATTTATTCTTTGAATGATGATGCTTTAGCGATTTTCAGAAGAAGACAGGTCGGAATTATTTATCAGTTTTATAATTTGATTCCTATTTTAAATGTTGAGGAAAATATTACTTTGCCTTGTGAACTAGATGGAAAGAAACCTGATCAAAGACAATTAAATGATTTGATTGCGACTTTAGGATTAACTAATAGGAAAAGACATTTACCTAATCAATTATCAGGTGGTCAACAGCAAAGAGTTTCAATTGGAAGGAGTCTTATAAATAATCCAAGTATTGTGCTTGCTGATGAACCTACGGGAAATCTTGATTCGAAGGCTAGTGAAGAGATTGTAGAGTTGCTACGTTTGTCTAATAAAAAATATAATCAAACAATTGTTATGATTACTCATGATTTAGAGATTGCAAAGACTGCTGATAGGATTATAAAAATCGAAGATGGCAGAATTGTAAAAAGGTAGGTGAGTAATATGAATTTGTTGAATAGATTGACTTTAAAGAATTTGAGGCTGAACAAAAAGAGAACTTTGGTTACTATAATTGGTATTATTTTGTCTACGGCTTTAATTACTGGTGTTGCAACTCTTGTTAGTAGTTTTAGGAGTACGATTATTGAATATGAAAAGCAGCATTCTGGGGATTATCATTATGTGTTTTATAATGTACCTGCTGATGATTTGAAGTACATAAGAAATAATAGAAATGTTGAGGATGTATATTTAAATGAAGATTTAGGTTATAGTTTATTGAATGGCGGAAAGAATGAGGATAAACCTTATTTGTATTTGAAAGCATATTCAAAAGGTTCTATTGAAAAATTGGGCATTAGTTTAGTTGATGGACGTTTGCCAGAGAATGATAATGAAGTTGTAATTTCATCTCATATAAAATCTAATGGTGGTGTTGAATATAAAATTGGTGATGAACTTGATTTGAATTTAGGAGAGAGAATAAGTGATGGTGAAAGTTTAGGACAAGGTGTGGCTCTGAAAGATGTTGAAAATGAAGAATTTGTTCCTAAAAGTGAGAAAACTTACAAGATTGTTGGAATAATTGAAAGACCTAATTTGGATGTTGAACCTTATACAGCACCTGGATATACGGTGTTAACAATATTAAGTGACAAATATGTCACAAATAATTTGAATGTGTATGTAAGGTATAAAGACGTAAAGAAACATATCACTACAACTGCTCAAATTATAGAAATTGATGAACAAGTAATGAAACGTATAACAGATCCATCTAATGGAATGATTAGTGAGTCAGATACTGAAGCTTTTGGAAATGCTAAATATTCATTTTCTGAAAATGATGGTTTATTAAGATGGGAAAATTTAGAGTTTAATGAAAGTACTACAAATACATTATATGCAGTTAGTGCTGTTGTTATAGTTATTATTATTGTTACTTCTGTTTTTTGTATTAAAAATAGCTTTGAAATTTCTATTACAGAAAAAACAAGACAGTATGGTATGCTTGCCTCTGTTGGTGCTACTTCAAAACAGATTAGAAAGAATGTATTGTATGAAGGTTTAATTCTAGGACTTATTGGAATTCCTGTTGGAATATTAAGTGGTTTAGTAGCTATTTTTATTTTACTTAAAGTTATTTCAAATATTTTAAAAGACTTTTTAGGCATAGAATTTATATATGCAACAAGTTTTTTAGCAATAGCAATTTCAATTGTTCTTGCCAGTATTACTATTTATTTATCTGCTAGAAAGTCTGCGAAGAAGGCTAGCAAAATCTCACCAATTGAAGCTATTAGAAATGCAGATGATATAAAAATTAAAGCTAAGAAATTAAGAACGCCAAAGATTATAAAAAGATTATTTGGTATAGGAGGAGATATTTCATATAAGAATTTAAAAAGAAATAGAAAGAAATATAGAACAACAGTAATTTCAATTATTGTTAGTGTTTCAATTTTTATTGCGATGAGTGCATTTGTACAATATGCATTTGGTGCTACATCCGTATATTACAAAAATTACGATTATAATCTTGTGGTAAATGCGAGTGAAAGTGATATTAATCAGTTATTAGAAATTGCAAAAAATGATACTGTAAAAAAATATTCTATTACTAGACAATTAATGCTTGATGTTTCTGGAAAAGAGCTTACAAATCATTATACTAATGAAAAAAAGAGTGCTGATGAGAGTATTGGTGTTATAAATCCTGATAATGAAAAGGATTACATAACAATTTTTGCAGTTGGAAAAGAAGAATATATGAGATTTTTAAATAAGAATGGTTTAAAGTATGAAGATGTAAAAGATAAAGTTATTTTAAAGGATTCGACTAAAACGTATATTGATAGTAAGAAAACATATTCAATGTATAGAGTTTATGATTATAAAAAAGGTGATTATATTAGCGCTAGTATAGATGGTAAGAGCATTGATTTAGAAATTGCTGCGATTGTTGATTCGGTTCCAATGGGACTTCAAAATGATTATTATTCAAATGGAATGCTTATAGTTAGTGATGAGTTTTTTGATAAGTATAAAAATAAAGATGATATGAGTGTAAGCTTATATGCTGATTCTAGCAATCCAAGTGAACTTGAAGAGTTTGCTAAGAAATCAAGTGCGGTAAAATATGTGGAGAATATTGAAACGATGGTTAAAGAACAAAGTGCTATGTGGTTGGTTATTTCTATTTTCTTATATGGATTTATTGCTGTTATTTCTTTGATTGGTGTTACAAATATATTTAATACGATTACAACTAATATGGAGTTGCGTCAAAAGGAATTTGCTAATTTGAAATCAATTGGTATGACGAAAAAAGAGTTTAACAGGATGATTAGATTGGAAAGTGTTTTATATGGTGGTAAGGCTTTAGTTATTGGTATACCAATTGGAATTGGTTTGTCTTATTTATTATTTAAATCTTTTGGTATTGGATATGAGATGACGTACGAGTTACCATTAAAAGCAATTGGCATTTCAATTATTGCTGTTGTTGTTTTAATTTGGGTTATTATGAGATTTTCTTTGAAGAAAATTAATAAGCAAAATATTATTGAAACAATAAGGAAGGATAATATATAGTTTGAAAAAGTAAAGGAAAAGGGGTCATATGACCCCTTCCTCATTTTTTTTCTTTAACCTGCACCGGCGCACTTGAATTGCTTTAACAGAATGTTGAATGATTTTTGACAACTCAGTATCAGAAATAAGATGCTCCAAAACCATTTTATCTTGTTCGACAGTCCAAGTACTCTGACCGTAAAAACTGGTTTTGCTATAGTATCTTTTTTTCTGAGCGTTTGTAGTTTTTCGAAACTTTTTCATGTCGGCATACGCATATTTTCTGTTTGGCATATTTACTCTCCTTATTCAAATTATTGTTTGCAAGTTACCAAAATAACTTGAGAATCTCAAGTTGAAAATATTATAACACATACTGAGTATTTCGCCAATGTCTATTTTTTGAAAAATGTTATGTTAGAAATTGTTGCGGAAAAGATGATTGAGAAAATAAGAAATTATTAAACTTAACAAATAGTCTACTTTATGGTAGACTATTTGTAGTTTATTGAATTAAATATTTGAAAGGAATGATATTATTAAATGTTGTATGTAATAAGACATGGTCAAACTGATTGGAATGTGGAAGGAAAAACACAGGGAAGTATTGATATTAAACTAAATGAAACAGGAAAAGAGCAAGCTGAAAAGGTGAAAAATGAACTTATGAATACGAGAATAGATGTTGTTTTGTGTAGCCCACGAAATAGGTGTAAAGAAACGGCAAAAATAGTTTGTGAAGGTAGAGATGTTCAAATTATTGAATTAGATGAATTGCGTGAAAGAGATTTTGGAGAGTTCGAAGGTAAGAAAAAGAATGTTGAATATGATTGGGTAGAGTTTTGGAATTGGGAAGCGGATAGACATTATGAGAAAGCTGAGAATGTTCGAGATTTTTTTGATAGAGTTTCAGATGTTATAGAAAAAATACGAAAAGAATATGCTGATAAAAATGTTTTGATTGTTACACACGCTGGAATTTGTGCGATGATGTATTGTTATTTTAATAATTTAAAACCAGATGGAAAATTAAAGATTCCAGGAGCGGGTAATTGTGAATTGAATATGTATGATGTATAAAAAATGAAGGATATTATGAATTATTATGAAAGATTTTTTGAAAGTAAATTATAAATATATTATTGTGATTTTTGTTATTAGTGCTGTTATGACTTTTTTTATGACGAAAAAAGAAGGATTTCATGAGGATGAAATGTTTTCTTATGGTTCGTCTAATTATGCTTATGACAATGTTTACAGACCTTATGGCAAGGAAGATGAAACGAATATTTTTGTTAAAGAAAAGATTATGAATGATAATATTATTCAGAATTTGAAGTATTATTTGATTGATCATAGGGATGTAAAAGATGAAACTTTGGCTAGTATTAAGTCTGAGTTTGTTCCAACATGGAGAAGTTCTGATGAGGCAAATGATTATTTAACTATTCAGCCAAAGGATGCGTTAAATTATGGAATGGTTTATTATAATCAATCTCGTGATATTCATCCGCCTCTTTTTTATTTTTTAGTACATACAGTTTCAATATTTTTTGTGGGGCATTTTTCAAAGTATATTATTTTTAGTATTAATCTTATTTTTATGATTTTGAGTTTATGGACTATAAAAAATATTTTTGAAAAATTGGATAAAAAACATTTAATTGTTCCTGCTTTAATTTTGTATGGATTCAGTATGGGGGCGATTTCAACGGTCATTTTTCAAAGGATGTATTCTATGCTTAATTTCTTTGTTTTAATGTTTATTTCAGCTAACATTGATATTATAAAAAAAGATTTTGATATAGATAAAAAATTATGGAATAAACTCACTTGGATTGTTTTACTTGGATTTTGGACGCAATATTATTTTTGCATTGTTGCTGGAGTGGTTGCGGTTTTAGTTTTAATAGGAGTGATAAGAAAGCAAGGAAAACAGGGCGCTATAACGTATATTTTGAAATATTTAAAAATGGCTGTGATAGGTGTATTGCTTTATCCATTGAGTATTAATCATATTTTCTTTTCATATCGTGGAGTCGGAAAAGCTGAGATGGCAAGAGGGTTTGGCGAAAAGTTAGTAGAGTATTTGAATATTATAGGATATTCTTTTTCCGTTCCTGTTTTGGCTATAGCTATATGTTTGATTTTATTGGTTATGGCGGTTGCTGTAAAATCTGTGATTGATAAGAAAGTTGATAAAAATGCTTTAGGTGCAGGTGCGATTATATTTTCTGTAATTTGTTATGTTTGTGTTATTGTAAAGGTTTCACCGGAATTGCAAGATGCAAATATTATAAGATATATAATGTGTGTTTTGCCGTTAATAATTATTTCAATTTTATTGTTAATTGATACTGTTATTAAAAATAAAAATGTGCTAAAATATAGTTTAGTTGGAATTTTGTTGGTAATTTCAGTTTATGGATTAATGTTTAGTGAGCCTGCTTTTCTTTATAAAGGTTATGCTAAGTATTTAGAAATTGCTGAAGAAAATAAGGAAGATAAGTTTGTGTATGTTGGAGATACGGTGTTTAATCATATTCAAAGTATGCCTGAATTTGCAACATATAGTGAGAGTTTAATATTGAATGAAAATCAATTAGATGTTTTGGAAAATGATTCTAAGCTTTCAGAAGAAAATGAATTTATTTTGAGCATAAAGAAGTACAAAGGTGCTGATGAGATTTTGGCTAAAGTTATTGAGAAAACCGGCTTTTTAAATTATGAAGTTTTACTTGATGATGATGGAGACGTTGGTTGTAAGATTTACAAGGTGATGAGGTAGAAATGATATTTGTTGATAAAGTTAAAATAGGATTAAGAGATACTGGAAAAGATTGTTTAATAAAAAATGAGGCTATTCTTGAAATTCTTGAAAATGTTGGTGGAGAGCAATCTGATTTAGCGGGATATGGAATATTGGATATTGAAAGGACAAAGCTTAGTTGGATTTTGCTTGATTGGACAGTTAAGGTTATTAAAAGACCTGCTTATCCTGAGGAGTTAGAAGTTAGAACTTGGGGAAGATGTTTTCAAAAGGCGTATACATATAGGGATTTTGAGGTTTATAATTCAAAGGGAGAATTGTGTATTAAAGCTACTACTAAGTGGGTTATGATTAATAGCGATACTAGAAAGATTGTTAGAATGGGACCAGAAGTAAAGGAGGCTTATAAACCTGAAGATTATAGTTCTTTTGGTGATTATAATTTCCCTAAGCCAGAAGTTCCCATTGAATTTTCAAATGAGGTTAAATATACTGTATCTAGAAAAGATATTGATATTAATGGTCATATGCATAATACATATTATTTGAATTTGGCTTATGATGCTTTGCCTGAGGATATTTATGATGCAAGACCTTATGATATTTTTAGAATAACGTATAAGCATGAGATTAAATTGGGTGATACGGTTATTTGTAAGTATGCTTATTTTAATGGCAAACATGTTGTTGTTATTATGAGCGAGGATGGTAGTGTTGTTAATTCTGTAATTGAATTATCAAAATAAAATGTGATTACAAAGGATTTAAAGATGAAGTTAAATAGTAAGATGGAATTTTATAAATATATTTATAAGTTGACTAAGTATAAGTATATTAAAAAGTTGCTTAAAAATTATAAGCAACATGGAAAGACGTCTGTGTGGGAACATTCTAGAAATGTGGCTTATAGGAGTTTTATGTTGGCGAAGAGATTGGAGAAGAGATACAATATCCAGTTTAATTATGATGATTTGATTGTTGGTGCTTATTTGCATGATTTCTTTTTGTATGATTGGCATGAGAAGAGTAAGGATCATAGGTGGCATGGTTTTAGTCATCCTAAAACGGCTGCTAAGAATGCGAAGGAGATGTTTGATATTTCTGAGAGTGAGCAGAAGATTATTGAGTCTCATATGTGGCCTCTTACTATTACGAAGTTGCCGAAGTCTAAGGAGGCTTTGCTTGTTTGTATGGTGGATAAGTATTCGGCTATTCTTGAGACGGTTAATAGGAAGTAGCGCGTTACATTGATTTTAAGGTTCATTTAAAATAATAAAATATATGCAGATAACTATAGAATAAAAAGAGAGCGGTGGTTATTAGGTGATTGATTTACATATACATACAAAGTATTCAGATGGAACGGATTCAGTAATTGAGGTATTGAGAAAGGCTGAGAAACTTGGCTTGAAGGCTATTGCTATAACGGACCATGAGAATTGTGACGCCTATAAAGAGATTGCTAAAATTGATGTTGGTAAATATTTTTCTGGAAGAGTATTGCATGGTATTGAGTTAAAGGCTAGGTATACTGATAGAGTTATTGATGTTCTTGGATATAATATTGATTGTGAGAAGATGGAAAAGTATTTGAAAGATTGTTATGGTAATGTTACTAGAGATGAAATTCAAGACAGACAGCTTAGAAAATTTTACGAGTATAAAGATGAGTATGGTTTGGTTTTAGACGATATTGATAGTTTGAAGTGGGATAAGCATACTGGTTGGGCAAGTATTGTTTTTTATGATGAGTTGAAGAAACATGAGGAGAATAAAGCTAAGGTTCCAGCAGATATGTGGGACAGTTTTACGGTGTTTAAGAGAAATTATTATCATGGTAAGGGTAAGCCTTTTTATGTAGATAATTCTGTCGATTATCCATCTTTGGAGAAGATTATTGAGATTATTCATAAATCTGGAGGTTTGGCTTTTGTTGCGCATATATATGAGTATGCATGGATTGACGATAAAATTGCTGAACTGGAGAAGATTACAGATGGTTATGATATTGATGGAATTGAGTGCTATCATAGTATATTTAGTCTTGAGCATATTGAATTGGTAAAGAAATTTTGCAAGAGTAGAGGTTTGCTTATGAGTGGTGGTAGTGATTATCATGGTTTGCATAAGCCTGATATTGAAATTGGGTCTGGTAAAGGACAGTTGTGTATACCGGATGAGATTTATGAGAGAATTGTAGAAAAATAATAAAAGATACAATAGCTTTTTTAGTTATTGTATCTTTTATTATTTTTTATGTAACATAGGATTAAAAAGATTTTTTATACTGACCCGCCAGTCTAATGATTTTAGTTTTGAATAATGGTATAAAAGGTATAGTGATTTTTGGGGAAGAATTTGAGAAAGGATTTTGTAATATGGCTGAGGGGTTGTATGAATATATAGAGATTTCTGATTTGAAGGATATGCTTCAAAAGTCAGGTGATTTATATGGTGATAATATTGCTTATAAAATAAAGAGAAATGGTGAGTATATAACTTTTTCTCATAAAGAGATTAGAAAAATGATTAATGGTTTAGGGACGTCTCTTATTAATATGGGGCTTAAAGGTAAACGAATTGCTGTTATTGGTGAGAATAGGTATGAATGGGAGATTGCATATTTGGCAATTGCGTGTGGTACTGGTATAGTTGTTCCTTTGGATAAATCTTTGCCTGAAAACGAGCTTAGAAATTTAATTGAGCGTTCTGGCATTGAGGCAATTTTCTATACTAAAAAATATGAAGATTCTTTGATTAAGATGAAACATGAGTGCATTGGCAAATTAAAGCATTTAATAAATATGGATTTAGATATGCATACTGATGGTATATATTCTGAAATGGAGCTTGTTCAGTATGGAAAGAATTTAGTTGAGGATGGTAACAGAGATTTTGTTGATGCTAAGATAGATGCTGAGAAAATGGGTGTAATGTTGTTTACTTCTGGAACAACGTCTGCTTCTAAGATTGTTGCGTTATCTCATAAAAATATTTGTTCTAATTTGATGGATATTGCTTCTGTTTTAGATATTAATGATCAGGATGTGTTCTTATCTTTTTTGCCTTTGCATCATGTTTTTGAGTGTACTGTTGGATTTTTATTTTCTCTTTATAAAGGGGCTCAAACTGTTTTTGCAGATGGAATTAGGCACATTGTTGAGAATATGAATGAATATCATGTTACGGTTATGGCTTCTGTTCCTGCTATTTATGAAAGAATTTTTAAAATAATTTCTAAGCAATTGGAGAATAAAAATTTAAGAGAAAATATTCTTGAGCTAGAAGAGGAGCATAAGGAATCTTCTATGGAAGAGAAAAAGAAAGTTTTTTCTGAAATACATGAGATGCTTGGCGGTAATGTTAGATTGTTGATCTCTGGTGCTGCTAGTTTAGATCCTACAATTGAGGAAAAATATAGAAAATTGGGCTTGAATATGGTTCAAGGTTATGGCTTGACAGAGACGTCTCCTGTTGTTGCTGTTGGAAATAAGATTTTTAATAGGGTTGGTTCTGTTGGAAAATCTGTTCCTCATGTGAAGGCTAAGATAGTTAATGCTGATAAGGATGGAATGGGAGAGCTTGTGGTTTCGGGGCCAAGTATTATGCTTGAATATTACCAAAATGAAGAAGCTACAAAAGATGCTTTACGTGATGGTTGGTTCTATACTGGAGATTTAGCAAAGATTGATGACGATGGTTATATTTTTATTTGTGGCAGAAAAAAGAGTGTTATTGTTTTGAAGAATGGCAAAAATATTTTTCCAGAAGAAATGGAGAATTTACTAAATAGAATTGAGGGTGTTGAAGAGTCTTTTGTTTATGGGATGCCTGTTTCAGAAGATCCTAATGATTTGAAGATTTTTGCTGAAGTAGTTTATAACGAGGATATTGTTATGAAAGCATATAAGGTTGAAGATTTTGATGGTATATATGATGCAATTTTTCAAAAGGTTAAGGAGATTAATAAAACGATGCCACCTTACAAAGCGATTAGAGGTATTACATTAACTAAAGAAGCGCTAATAAAAACTACTACTGGAAAAATAAAAAGAAATGAAAATTTGAAAAAGGTTTTAAAAAATTATGAAGTTAAATAATTTACATACTCAAGTGCTTGGAAAAAATTTTGAATATTATGAAAAGATTGATTCGACGCAAAAAGAAATTTGGTCAAGAGTTACAGAGAATAGAATTGAAAATGGTACTGTTATTTGTGCTGGGGTTCAAGAGAGTGGTGTTGGAACTCATGGAAGAGTGTGGCACACTGATGAGAAGAATAATATTGCTTTTTCGTTTTATTTGAACTTGAATGTTGAAATTGAAAAGCTTGATGGAGTTACATTGGAGATTGCTGAGATTATAAGAAGTATTTTTGAAAAGGAATATAATATTTTACTAAAAATCAAAAAGCCAAATGATATTGTTTATAATCAGAAGAAAATTGGAGGAATCCTTACAGAGACAAAGTTAGTTGGTGAATGTGTGAGAGATTTGGTTGTTGGTATAGGAATAAATACGAATCAAACTGAGTTTGCTGATGAGATACATGATATTGCTACGTCTATAAAAAATGAGTTTGGTTTTAGTGTTGACAATGAGAAAATAATTTCAGAATTTTGTAATTTATTTGAGAAGAAAGTTTATGAAAGGATTAAATAAATGAAGATAGGATTTTTATTTCCTGGACAGGGTTCACAATCTGTTGGAATGGGAAAAGATATTTATGAAAAATATGAAGTAGCTAGAAAAGTGTATGATGAGGTTGAGAAAATTACTGGGATTGATGTGGCTGATATTACTTTTAATCAACCTGCTGAGATTTTGAATCAGACTAAGTATACTCAAATATGTATTTTAACAATGAGTTTAGCGATTTTGAATGTTTTAAAAGACAAGAATATAAAAGCTGAGGATTCTGCTGGTTTGAGCTTAGGAGAATATGCTTCATTAATTTATAGTGGTGCTCTTTCGTTTGAGGATGGAATATCAATAGTTAAAAAAAGAGGAGAATATATGCAGAATTTATTGCCAGAGGGCGATTGGAAAATGGCTGCTGTGTTGGGATTGGATGAAAAAAGTGTTATTTCTGCTTGTAATAGTGTAAAAAGTGGTTTTGTTGTTCCAGTAAACTTTAATACAATTGGACAAATTGTTGTGTCTGGCGATGCAGAAGGTATTAGTGAGCTACAAAAAGTTGCTACTGAATATGGTGCTAAAAAGGTTAGAGTTTTAAATACTGCTGGTCCTTTTCATACGGAAAAATTAATAGATGCTTCAAATGCTTTGAGAAAAGATTTGAAAAAGATAAAATTTCATGAGTTTAATTCTAATGCTTTTAAGAATTTAGATGGAACTGAATATAAAAGCAATGACAACATGTCTGATATTTTAGCTAGGCATATTGTTAATCCAGTTAAATTTTCAGATGTGCTAAAAAATATGTATGCTGATGGAGTGGATACATTTATTGAAATAGGTCCTGGTAAAACATTATCTGGATTTGTTAAGAGAATGGAATTTGAAAGACCTGTTTATATTTTTAATATAAATAATGTTGATTCTTTGGGATTTACAATTGATAGTTTGAAAAAGAATATGGAGGTGTTTTAGTATGGCTAAAGTTGCTTTGATTACAGGTGCTACAAGAGGAATTGGTAAAGCAATTGCTATTAGGTTGGCTAATGCTGGTTTTGATATTGCTTTGAATTACAGAAAAGAAAATGATGAGTTGATCAATACAAAATCAGAAATTGAGAAAACTGGAGTGAATTGTTTACCTGTTCAAGGAGATGTTTCTTCTTTTGAGGATTGCGAGAGAATTGCAAAAGAAATATTTGATAAGTTCGGTGAAATTGATGTTTTAGTTAATAATGCAGGCATCACAAAAGATATGTTGCTTATGAGAATGAAGCCGGAAGATTTTTCAAGTGTTGTTGATGTTAATTTAATTGGTACTTTCAATATGACAAGAAACGTTGTTCCATATATGGTTAAAGCTAGATCTGGTAAAATTGTTAATATTTCTTCTGTTGTTGGAATAGAAGGAAATGCAGGACAAGCTAATTATGCTGCTTCTAAGGCTGGTATTATTGGTTTTACTAAGAGTTTGGCAAGGGAACTTGGTTCTAGAAATATTTTAGTAAATGCTGTTGCACCTGGTTTTATTGAAACAGATATGACGGCTGTTTTGAGCGATTCTGTTAGAGATGAAATTGCTAAGAAAATATCGTTGAGAAGAATGGGTTCAGCTGAGGATGTAGCTGGTGTTGTGGAGTTTTTATGCAGTGATGCTTCAAGTTATGTAACTGGGACAGTTATTCCAGTTACAGGAGGATTAATTTAATTAATAAATTGTTTAAAAATAAATTGTGAAAGGTGAGTGCTATGAGTAATAGACGAGTTGTTGTTACAGGATTAGGTTGTATAACTCCTATCGGAAAAAATGTCGAAGAGACTTGGAATGGAATTGAAAATGGAGTTTGTGGTGTTGATACTATGAAGTTAGTTAATCCAGAAACTTTTAAAACCAAGATGGATGCTGAAGTTAAGGATTATAATCCACATGATTATTTTGATGTGAAACAGGCTAGACGTTTGGATAGGTCTTCTCAATTTGCTTTGATTGCTGCTAGAGAAGCGTTTGCCGATTCTGGTATTTCTGAGGAGAATACGGATTTTAATAATGTTGGTATTTTTGTTAGTTCAGGTATTGGAGGATTGATTACAATTCAAAACCAATGTGAGGTTAATTTGGAGAAGGGACATAATAGAATTTCACCTATGTTTATTCCTATGTCTATTGCTAATATGCCTGCTGGAAATATTGCTATTGAACTTGGAATTAAGGGTGAATCTGTTTCTATTGTTACAGCGTGTGCATCTTCTACTCATGCTATAGGTGAGGCTTATAGAACTATTAAACATGGTTATGAAGATGTAATTTTAGCTGGTGGTACTGAAGCTTCTATTTGTGAAGTTGGTATTGGAGGTTTTGAAAACATGAAAGCTCTTTCTAGTGCTACTGGTAAAAACAGAGCGAGTATTCCATTTGATAAGGAGAGATCTGGTTTTGTAATGGGTGAAGGTTCTGGAATTTTAGTTCTTGAGGAATATGAGCATGCTAAAAAAAGAGGTGCTAAAATTTATGGTGAAGTGATTGGGTATGGCGCTACTTCTGATGCTTATCATATTACATCTCCTTGCCCTGATGGAGCAGGAGCTGTAAATGCTATGAATAGAGCAATTAAAGATGCTGGTATTTGTGCTAATGATATTGATTACATAAATGCTCATGGAACTTCTACTCATTTGAATGATTCTTGTGAAACTATGGCTATTAAAAAGGTTATGGGAGAAGATTGGAATAATGTTTTAGTTAGTTCTACTAAAGGAAATACAGGACATTTACTTGGCGCTGCGGGTGGCGTTGAGGCTATTATTTGCTCTAAGGCTTTAGAAAATGGAATTGTTCCACCAACAATTAATTATAAAGTACCGGATTCAGAATGTGATTTAAATATTGTTCAGAATGAGATTATAAAAAAAGATTTAAATGTAGTTATGTCTAATTCTTTAGGGTTTGGTGGGCATAATGCAAGTATTATATTTAGAAAAATGAATTAATTATGAGGTGAATTAAAATGGAGTATGAGAAAATTAAACAATTAATGGATGATATGGGAAACTCAAAATTATCTTCTATTGATATTGATTTTCCTGATGGTACAAAGATTAGTATGAAGAAAAATGAAAATGTTGAAATATCAACCAAAGTAATGAAATCTTCTAGTCAAGATGTTAAGAAGGAGGAGCCTGAGTTAGAGCAACCAAGTAATGAAAATACAGGAAAAATTGTAAAATCTCCTATGGTTGGTACTTTTTATATCAAACCTAATCCAAGTGCTAATCCTTATGTTGAGGTCGGAAAGAAGGTTAAAAAGGGAGATGTGCTTTGCATTATAGAGGCTATGAAACTTATGAATGAAATTGAATCAGAGTTTGATGGTGAGGTTGCAGAGATTTTTATAAAAGATGGTGAAGCTGTTGAATATGGGAAAGCTTTATTTAGAATTATATAGATTAACAATTATGTCAGAAATATAAAAATAAATTTTATTTTGGCTCGTTTCGTGGTTTAGAAATTCTAAGAAAAATCAATCAGCGCCCTCAATCCTGTGAGATTCCCTAATTGATTTTTCTAAGATTTTCTACTACCATCTCTCACGTCGCAATCATAAATTTTATTTTTATATTTCTGACGTAAAGGATAATGAAATAAGTAAAAAGGAGTAAAGTATGTTAAATAAAAATGAGATAAAACAAATCATACCTCAAAGAGAACCTTTTTTGATGATTGATGAAGTTGAAGAATATGTACCTGGCGAATCAGCTATTGCATACAAACATGTAAGTGAAGATGAATGGTATTTTAAAGGTCATTTTCCTGGAAATCCAATAATGCCTGGGGTTTTAATTACTGAAAGTTTAGCCCAAACAGGAGCTATTGCAATATTGAGTTTAGAAGCAAATAAAGGTAGAAATGCTTTATTTGCTGGAATTGATAAGATGCGTTTTAAAAAGCAAGTTGTTCCTGGGGATGTTTTAAAATTAGAAGTAAAAATCATAAAACAAAAAGGTCCAATTGGTGTTGGAGAGGCTTTAGCAACTTGCGATGGAAAAATTGTTGCTAAAGGTGAACTTACTTTTGCAATTGTTTAAAAAGGAGATTTTATAATGAATAAAATATTAATTGCCAATAGAGGTGAAATTGCAGTTAGAGTAATACGTGCATGTAAAGAGATGAATATTAAAACTGTTGCTGTTTATTCTGAGGCTGACAAAGATGCTATGCATACTCATTTAGCAGATGAGGCTGTGTGTATCGGCCCTGCAAATTCTACCAAAAGTTATTTGAATTGTAAAAATATTATTGAAGCAGCTAATATTACTGGAAGTGATAGTATTCATCCTGGGTTCGGTTTTTTATCAGAAAATAGTCAGTTTGCCCAAATGTGTGAAGAATCTAATATTAAGTTTATTGGTCCTTCTCATAAGGTTATTGAATTTATGGGAAACAAGTCTAATGCTAAAGAATTTATGAAGAATGCGGGAATTCCTGTTATTCCTGGTTCGGATGGAAGCATAAAAGGATTAAAAGATGCACTTGCAGTTGCGGAAAGAATAGGGTATCCGGTTATGTTGAAGGCTGCTGCAGGTGGTGGCGGAAAAGGAATTCGTGTTGCAAATTCACCTGAGGAATTAGAGAAAAATTATAATATTGTAAAGCAAGAGGCAAAAATTTCTTTTAATGATGATGAAATTTATATAGAGAAATTTATTAAAAATCCAAGACATGTTGAGATTCAAATATTAGCTGATGAGCATGGAAATGTTATTCATTTGGGTGAAAGGGATTGCTCAATTCAAAGAAGAAATCAAAAGGTAATTGAGGAAACACCTTCAACTATTGTTGATGAAAAGCTGAGAAATAAAATGGGAGAAACTGCCGTGAAGGCTGCTAAATTGGCTGGATATAGTAGTTGTGGAACTGTTGAATTTCTTGTAGATGATGATAAGAAATTTTATTTTATGGAAATGAATACAAGAATTCAGGTGGAGCATCCGATTACTGAGATGAGAACAGGTATTGATATTGTTAAACAGCAAATAAAGATTGCTGGTGGTGAACAATTGAAATTAAAACAAAAGGATGTTGAGTTTAGAGGGCATAGTATAGAATGTAGGATTAATGCTGAAAATCCTTCTAAAAATTTTATGCCTTGTCCTGGTAAGATAACTGGTTTGAATTTTCCAGGTGGTAAGGGAATCAGAATTGATTCAGCAATTTATGAGGGATATACTATTCCTCCAAATTATGATTCTATGATTGCAAAAATTATTGCTTTTGGTGATACAAGAAATGAAGCAATCAGCAAAATGAAAAGAGCTCTTGAGGAAATTGTTATTGAGGGAGTGGATACTAATATTGATTTTTTATTTCAGATTATAAAAAATCAGGATTTCATTAGAGGAAAGTTTGACACATCATTTATTGAAAAAGAAATTTTAAATAAATAATAACTAGTTTCTAAAATGTTATTTTTAATGTGCTTTGTAGCATTTTAGAAACTGTATTATACATTAGCTTTTTTAGGAGTGTAAAAATTATGATTGTTGATAAGATGAAGAAAAGACCACCTACTGCGAAGAATATAAAGTCTAAAATAGATATTCCTGTTGGTAAATGGGTTAAATGTGATAAATGTAAAGAAATTGTTTATAAAGAAACTGTAAGAGAGAATATGAGTATTTGTCCTAATTGTGGTGCTTATTTTAGAATGCATATTAATAAAAGACTTGAAACAATTCTCGATGAGGGATCTTATAAAAAGTTCGATTTAAATATTGATAATGTTAATCCATTGAATTTAGATGGCTATGAACAGAAAATAAAAACTTTACGAGCTAAAACTGGAATTCAGGAGGCTGTTAGTGCAGGAATAGGAAAGATTAATGGTGAAGATGTTGTAATATGTGTAATGGATAGTGGATTTTTAATGGGAAGCATGGGAAGTGTAGTTGGTGAAAAGATTACATATTCTATGGAGAAAGCTATTGAATTGGGTATTCCATTTATAATTTTTTGCACATCAGGTGGTGCTAGAATGCAGGAAGGAATTATTTCTTTAATGCAAATGGCGAAAACTACTGCAGCTGTTGCAAAATTGAATAAAGCTGGCATTTTGTATATTTCTGTATTGACTGATCCAACTTATGGTGGTGTTACTGCTTCTTTTGCTAGCATTGCTGATATTGTTTTGGCTGAGCCTGGTGCAATGATTGGTTTTGCAGGACAAAGGGTAATAAAACAAACGATTGGACAAGAGTTGCCAGAAGGCTTTCAAACTTCAGAATTTTTACTAGAACATGGTTTTATAGATGAAATAGTTGAAAGAAAAGATATGAAAAGTATGTTATATAAATTGGTTAAATTTCATAAAAGGAGTGATGTTTAATGAAAAAAGTTACTGCATGGGAAAGGGTTGAAATTGCTAGGTCACCTAATCGAAAAACATCTCTTGATTATATTGATGAAATTTTTGATGAGTTTATTGAATTGCATGGCGATAGAATGGGATATGATGACAAGTCAATTGTGTGTGGTATTGCTAGAATAGGTAATCAAAGTTTTACAATTATTGCTGAACAGAAAGGTAGAAATACTAAGGAGAATATTGAAAGAAATTTTGGAATGCCTAATCCTGAAAGTTATAGAAAGGCTATAAGATTTATGAAACAGGCAGAAAAGTTTCATAGACCTGTTATAACTTTTATTGATACTAAAGGTGCGTATCCTGGAATTGAGGCTGAGGAAAAAGGCCAAGGTGAAGCAATTGCTAGTTCTATGCTTGAAATGGCTGGACTTAGGGTTCCAATTATTTCTATTGTCATAGGTGAAGGTTCAAGTGGTGGCGCTTTAGCTATTGGTGTAGGAAATAGAGTTTTTATGTTAGAAAATGCAATTTATTCGATTCTTTCGCCAGAGGGATATGCTAGTATTCTATGGAAGGATTCTTCAAAGGCTAAGGAAGCTGCTGAAAAAATGAAACTTACTGCTTATGATTTATATGATTTAAAGGTTATTGATAAAATAATTGAAGAGTCTGATGAAACAGCAAATACTTTAAAGTGTGAGATTTGCAAGGCTATAGATGAGTTGTTGCAATTATCTGATGAGGAGCTTGTTGAAGATAGATATGCTAAGTTTAGGAATATGGGTGAGTATAAGAAGGTTTAATATTAATTATAATGATTGAAAGGTTGGATTTTGATATGTTATTAGAAAATAAAAAAATATTAATAATGGGAATTAGGAATAAGTGGAGCATTGCGTATGGAATTGCAAAGTCTGCTTATGAAAATGGGGCAAAATTGATTTTTACTTTTATGGGTGAGGATAATAGAAAGAAAATTGAAGAATTGGTTTCTGATTTTGCTGGAAGTAAGTGCTATTGTTTGAACGGTGCTTCTGAAGATGAATTGGTTGAAAAATGTTTCAAAAAAATTAAAGAGGAAAATGGTAAAGTTGATGGAATTGTTCATGCGATTGCACATGCAAATACAGAAGATTTACACAATGATTTTATTTATACAAGTAAAGAGGGATTTGCACATGCTTGTGATGTAAGTAGTTATTCATTTGTGCTTGTAGCTAGAATGGCTAAACAAATGGATTTGTTAAATGAAAATGCTAGTTTAGTTACTTTAACTTACCACGGTTCTACTAAAGTTTTAGAAGGGTATAATGTTATGGGTGTTGCTAAAGCTGCGTTAGAGACGAGTGTTAGATATTTAGCTGAAAATCTTGGTAAGGAAGGTGTTCGTGTGAATGCTGTTTCTGCTGGACCTATTAAAACTTTATCTGCTAAGGGAATAAAAGATTTTGGAAGTATTTTAAATATTGTTGAGGAAAAGGCACCATTACATAAAAATGTTACTACTAGTCAAGTTGGGGATGTCGCAACGTTTTTATTATCTGGTATGTCAAGCTGTGTTACGGGACATGTACTTTATGCTGATAATGGTTATAACATAATGGGAGTTTAGGACTACAAAATCCTGCAAAGTGTTGAGCTACTGGGACTTTTATTGAGAAAATGCAATAAAATGATTAAGAACAATATTTAATAAGATAAACATATATTGGAAATGAAATTTGAGCTAAAATGGTTAAATTTGACTGAAATTGGTTAAAATTAACTTGTTTATCAAATTGCTTTTTAATTTGAAAAATCGTATTATTACTGTGTTAGCCTTAAAAGTGGTTAGCACTATTTTTTATGAGCAGGCGAATCGGCTGTAACTAGCTTGGATTGCTTGTTATAGGAGAATCATATGAAGAAAAAGAAAAAAGCAAAACCGCGAATACAGATGTCTCTTGAAGAGACTGTATTCAAAAAATATTTTAAAGAAATGGAGGAATTGAAAGAGAAATCAAATATTAAATTTAATTTGTTTCAATCTTTGCCAGAAAAAGATTTTTTAAATGGCATTTTGAAATTAACTTATTTTTATGACCAGAATTTTATTGGTAACAAAGATTTTATGCATGTACCGGATGTTTCACAGGTTTATCAAAATGTGACTAGGTATCCTGTTATACTTGCAACGCAGAGAAATGAGTTTGGTGAAAATGATATTATTGGAGCGACAACAGTTAAAATTGAAAATAATTTAAAAAAGTCTGATAATCCGTTTTTCCCAACTTCAAATGAAAATGTGATGTTTATAACAGGTGTTCTTGCAAAGCAGAATATTTTTGATGTGTATGGAAATAAAGTAAAAGGAATTGGTAAGCAATTATATAGGTCTGCAATTAAAGGTGCTTATGAGTTGAATAAGGAAAGTAAAGTACGTTTAGCGTGTGAGATTGATTGTAGAAACAAAAATAGTTTTGATGCTTTGTGTAAGACGGTTAAATCGTTGCAGGAAGATGGATTAAATGTAGGATTAAAGCTGGTAGGTTATTATGAAATTATGAATAAAAACATAGAATTAAAAGAGGCTCCAACTTTTATGTTTGAAATAGATTTTCAAAATAAAGGTGAAGAGAGTTCTGAAAAAGTTTTTTCTTATGTTGATTTGGATAAGGATAATTTGTTTAAAAAATTGTCTCATATTATAAAAAGAAATACATATGAAAAACGTAGTTATTTGAATATGTATGAACATGATTTTGTTGTATACCATGAAATTAAACCAGTAAATGCACTTAATATGAGCATAGAGCCTGGAAGTACGGCAGTTGGTAATGAAAGAACACCAAGGTTTGAAAAAGTTCAGGTAGAATCTATGAATATATTGTAGTTGTAAGAAAGTGAGTTATTATGAAAATAGAAAAATATAATATTAGTCTCGAAAGAGAGTTTGTAAGAATTAATTCAAAAAATAAGTTGGTTGAAACAAGTTTTCCTAAGGCATTTGGCTGTAAGGAAAAAAATCCGTTAATTACGGCTGATGACGATGATGTTGTTTTTAAAATTAAAACGCCAATGGAAGAAAATTTATTTGATGCGTATGATAAATTTAATGAAATAACAAATGTTGTTATTGAAGAGTTATATAAGATTAATCAATATATGTGGACGTTTGGAACTTTTAAGAAGAAGGATGAAAAGATAAAATTAAAGGTTCAAATGGGAATTATATTGGATGAAGAGTTTTATGATGAAATTAGAGAAAAGGATTTTTTACCAGATGATATTGAAGAGGCTAATGAGAAGATTAAGAAAGAGTTTGAGCGTAAGTTAGAACTTATTCAGCCGTTGTTTGGTAAGTGTAAGATTATTGCTGGAAAGAATAAGTTGAGGATTTCATCAATAGGTATTAATTATCGTTCAAAGTGTGGTTTGTCAGAAGCTGATGCAATGTTTTTATTAACATTTATTTTTGGTTGCTTAGGAAATGATGAGTCAAAGAGCTTGAAAGAGGAGATTAAGTATTTATATAAGGTAGAGAAAAAGTATAATTTGAAGACTAAATCAGGTCTTGAATCTATTGAAGCTGAGGTTAAAGCTGGATTGTGTAGATTTGATGAGGATTCTTTAGCAGATGAGAAAGTTGAGGAACTTTTGAGTTTGTATACTAATGAAGGTCACAATGCTAGATATTGTCTTCAAAATTATAAGAAGCTAGTTAGTGAATCTGTAGTTTTAATTAAAGATGCTATTGCTAATGGTGTTGATTATGAAGTTTTGAATGAGTTAAAAAGCATTGTTCAATTCTATTATAAGGCCAGAGAGGAGTTTGTAATTGAGGGAAATAAGACTGATAAAGATACATATATTTTCCCAATTATTACTGATGATAAGTTTACTTCAAAGCAGATAATGAAAGAACATGGTCTGAATGTTCCGAATGCTATTTTGCTAAATAGAAATATGAATGCTCAGGATAGAGAAGAGTTATTGAAGGAATTTTATAATCGTTCTTTGGTTGTAAAGCCTAGAAATACGAACTATGGTACTGGTATTACTGTATTTGCTAAAAGTGCTTCTAAAGCTCAGATTATGAATGCTGTTGATTATGCGTTTAAGTTTGATGAAAATGTTTTGATTGAGCAGTATGTAAAGGGGATGGAGTATCGTTTCTTAGTTGTAAATGGAAAATGCTTGAGTGTTGCTCATAGAAGGGCTGCTAGTGTTGTTGGAAATGGAAAGAGTACAATTAAGGAATTGATTGATGCGAAAAATAAAGAGCCTTGGCATTTCTTGACTGGAACTCCTGTTAAGATGGATGAGCCGGTTGTTGAGTATTTGAGGGTTCAAGGCTATGATTATGAAACGGTTTTACCTGCTGGAAAGAGAGTTTTCTTGAGAACAAATTCAAATTGTTCTACTGGCGGTGAGAGCGTTGATATGACTGAGATTATGCCAACATATTTCAAAAAGGTCGCTGAGAAAGCGTCTCGTGCATTTGATGCAAAAATTTGCGGTGTTGATATAATTATTGAGGATTTGGACGAGGAAAATTATTCAATTATTGAGATTAATGATAATCCTGGCTATTCAATTAATGAATGGCCTTATGAGGGAAAAGGTGAAAAGATTGGTGTTGCGATACTAAAATTGTTGAATCTTTTGCCTAAAGAGTAATTATTATATGTTGATGTATGTTTTATGAAACTGAGATAGTAAAACTAATATGATAATTTAAATTTAGAATGTTAATAAATGATTATTTCTCAGCATAATTGGAGGTTTATCATAAAGTTAAAAAAAGACCAACCTTGACGAAACAAGGTTGGTTTTTTGAGTTCCATTGAACTCATAGATGTGATGTGAGACATATTAAATGTGTTAATTGGTTCCTTACCAGATTGAGATTGTATTCATACGACGACTGTTAAAATCTTTGCCAAAATGAATACCATCCTGGTCATTGTGTATGTTTTTGTAACTATTAAAGAAGCGAATGTTTGCATCTTTAAGTTCGTCTTCACTTAATGTGAAGATTTTTTTATACTGTTTCACACGGTCTTTGTGAACATCATGTGATGCATTGATGTCGTTTTCAGCATGATTGTCCATCGCCCAGGTTCTAAACTGCAGTTCAATCTGTAATCCTGCGAGTTCAGGTGAAGTGTTGTCTAACGCCAAAATTACATGGATAGACTGGTATCCATTTTCCTTAGGATTAAGATAGTACTTGATGTTGCCAGCAAGATATTTTACCAATTCGAAATCTTCCGGTGTAGGAAGTTCAATATCAGGATATTTTGCTGGATCAAATCTAGTTGGATCGTCTTTCCTGAAAAGTGGCATTGGTGAAAACGGTAAGTTGAACACATGATTAATGGTTGCTAGCTGAAGACTATTGAAATTTGCTTGGGCAAATTTTAAGAAATCTTTTCGGTCTTCATGACTTGGACTGCATAAAACGTTGATAACTTTCGTTAACAAAAAACATAAATCATGAATTCCTTCGTAATTTATAACGCGTATTCCGAATCTATCCATAAGCGGTGTAGGGTCATCTACGTCAGCTAAGCTGAGTATTTTTGCCAATTCGCTTTCAACAGATTTCCGTCTTGCTTTTACAACAACGTCTAACTCCATTTTGTACTGATGGTTAATCCAAATCACAATGTACAGAATAACATGTAAAATTGCTTCTACACATTCTGTAATTTTGAACGTTGGAAGCCGTCCACCAATACATTTGGCAAGTTTGTCTTTAAATGCTCCAAGAATTTTTTTATCCTTGGAATTAGATGTTGTAACTGATGCAAGTTCTTTTTGTAAATGTTCTTCAACTTCTGTTCCATTGATGTTTTGCTTTCGTGCTGCCGATGCATATGAATTATGAATGTTCTGAGCCAGCTCAGAGGACATATTCATTTTGGGTTCTTTTTTTTCATCTGCAACTTCAGTGTTTATAGTTTCAAAAAATTCATTATCTTTCATAGCAAGAGCCTCCTTTTGCTGTGGTTGTATAGTTCATGTCTCACATATAAATAAAAAAGCATCTATAGTAATTATATCTCAAAAATCGCAGAAAATCAAGCAAGGGAGGAGATTCAAAGAATTTTAACGATAAATGTAAAATTTTGTATATTGAATGTATTTGACTCTTAAATTTTGAAATAGTATAATTATGGGCATGAGTAGAAGAGAAAAAAGAGAAGAAAAAAATAAGAAAAGAAAGTTAATAATCGTATTTTTAGTAGAGTGTATATTTGTTGTTGCTCTAATATATTCTGGAATAAAAATTTATTTTTGGTTTATGGATAACAAGAAAAATGGTGAGGTTATAAGTGAAGTTCAACATTATGTACAGGTTACACAGGACAATAATAATGAAAAAGATTATAGTGTTGATTTTACTGCGTTGACTGAAAAAAATCCTGATACTGTTGCATATTTGATGGTTAATGGTACAGACATTAGCTTTCCTGTTGTGAAAACAGATAACAATGATTTTTATTTGAGACATAATTTTTATAAGGAATATAATCGTGCTGGTTGGATATTTGCAAATTATATTAATAAGTTTGATGGTACAGATAGAAATATTTCTATTTTTGGACATAATATGAGAAATAATTCTATGTTTGGAACGATGAATAATATGCTAACGGCTGATTGGCAGAATAATGAGGAGAATATGACAGTTGTTCTTGCAACTAAGGATAGTGTTGATTATTATCGAGTTTTTTCTGTATATAAGATTGAACCAGAAGAATATTATTTAAAAAGTTACTTTGAATCTGATGAAGAATATTTGAAATTTTTAAATACATTGAAGTCTCGAAGTGTAAAGAATTTTGGAACAGAGCTATCAGCACAAAGCAGGATTTTAACATTGTCAACATGTGCTAATGATAATAAAGAAAGAATTGTTTTACATGCAGTAAAAATGCCTTGAAATTATATTAAGTTTATGATATAAAATGAAACAAATAAGGGGAGAAAAAATAAAATTTTAGGAGGTTTTAAAATGGAATTAAAAGGTTCAAAAACAGAGAAAAATTTAATGGATGCTTTTGCTGGTGAATCACAAGCAAGAAATAAATACACATATTTTGCAAGTAAAGCTAAAAAAGAAGGATATGAGCAAATTGCTGCTATATTCCAAGAAACAGCTGATAATGAAAAAGAACATGCAAAAATGTGGTTCAAATTATTAAATGGTGGAGATATTCCTTCAACAGAAGAAAATTTATTAGCGGCAGCTGAAGGTGAGAATTTCGAATGGACTGATATGTATGAGAGAATGGCTGAAGAAGCTAAAGAAGAAGGATTTAATCATATAGCATTTTTATTTTCAGAAGTTGCAAAAATAGAAAAAGAACATGAAGAAAGATATAGAAAATTATTAGCAAATGTTAAAGATGGAAAAGTTTTTGAGGCAGGAAAAGTTAAGATTTGGAAATGTAGAAATTGTGGACACATTGTAGTTGGAACAAAAGCTCCAGAAGTTTGTCCTGTATGTGCTCATCCAAAAGCTTTCTTTGAAATTAAAGCTGAAAATTATTAATATGTAATATCTATATTGTGAGATGGACTTTTGTTCATCTCTTTTTGTATAATAGGAAAGTTTTATGAAATCCCTATTATATAAAAATAACAATGCACAGAAATTTGCTTTGTAAATTTTGCGCACAAACAAAGATGCGGACTTAAAAAAGTTATAATCAGTGAAAATGTTATTAATGTCCGTTATTGTTCTAAAAAAAGGGGGAGATTTATTATGAAAAGAATTGATTTACATATCCACACAAATATATCGGATGGAGCTTTAAGCCCCAAAGAGGTAATTGATGAAGCTGTGAGAAATAATGTGTCAGTTATTGCTATATCTGATCATGATACGGTTGATGCTTATAATGAGGATTTATTTTTGTATGCTAAGAGTAAGAATATACAGCTTATAAATGCAGTTGAAATATCAACTAAATGGGAAAAATGCGGAATTCATGTTTTGGGATATAATTTTAATTTAAATGACAAATCTTTTCGAGAGAGTTTATATAAGTTAAGAAATATAAGACATATTTATTTACATGATGTTGCTGAAAAATTGAATGAGTTAGGTTATTATCTAAATGTTGAAGAATTAGATAAAATAGAGGCAGTTACAAAAGCTCATATAGCACTTGATGTAGTAAATTGTGAGAAAAATAAAAAGAAATTATTGAATGATTTTGGACATATTCCTACTAAAGGTGAATTTATAGAAACAATTATGAATGAGGGCTGTCCTGCCTATGTTAAGAAAAATACATGTACGCCTAAAGAGGCTACTGAAATTATAAGAAAAGCTGGTGGAAAAGTGGTTTTGGCGCATCCAATTGCATATGCTAATGAGGAAGGTTTGACAGAAGATGATATACAAAAAATTGTTGATGATATGAAACCTGATGGAATTGAGGCTTATTATTTCTATACGGATTGTAATAATCAAAGACATGACGAATCTGAGAAATGGTGTGAGTTTGCTAAAAGAAATGGCTTATTTGTTACTGTTAGTTCTGATTTTCACTTTAAAGATGGTATTCGCCCTGAAATTGGTTTGGTAAATACAGATTTAAAATTAGATGATGATGTGATTGATGAGATTATTAGAAACATTGTTGAATGATTTAAAGTAATGTAAGTACTCTTACTTAAAGTTTTGATAAAGTTGTAGGTACTTTTTTATGTAATAGGGAACTTTTTTGAACTTTCTATAAATAACAATGCTTAGAAATATAACAAGCAAAATTCGTGTATGAATAAGAATGTTGACTTGAAAAAGTTATAATAAGTGCAAATGCTATAAATGTATGCTTTTGCGCTATTGATAAATATAGAAAAATCTGTTATTATACTTTTGAATATATAAATAAGAAATAAGGGGAAGATATGACACAAACACAACAAACGGTATTAGCATTGGCAATATATACAATATGGATAACACTATTATATATAAGAATATTTGATAAAACACTAAAAAAATATGTATTATCAATAGGTGTGCTATTAGCATTTTGGATGGTAGTAAGAATGCTTAAAACATATACAACAGGGTATGCAACAGAAATATTGTGGTATTTGTATTATATACCACTATTGCTGATTCCAACATTTTATTATAATTGTAGTAGTTTTTTAATAAACAGTAAAAATAAAAAAAGAAGAATTGCTACAATAATTATATCAACAATATTATTCTTATTAGTACTTACAAATAGTTTACACAATATTGTATTCAAAATAAAAAGCAATATAAATGATTATAATCATAATATTGGGTATTTTATAATAGCTGCTTGGATTCTATGCTTAATAGTAGTAGCAATGATAAATCTAATAAAATCAAGCAAAAATAAAGGGTATAAAAACATAATTTCAATATCAATAATTATTTTAATTGGTGTAATATATACAATTTTATATATAAAAAATGTTCCAGTAATAAGAAAAACAAATATGTCAGTAATAATAGGAACATTATTTTGTGTGGGA
>CAKPEG010000009.1 GCA_934149275.1 uncultured Clostridia bacterium
CAGCTGAACAATGTTATAACAAGTTGCTAAATGATACAAGAAAATTAATTGTTATGACAAAAGATGAAAAGAAAAAGATGGAAACATACAGTTTACTATTAGATTTACTTGAAGCATATGATATTAAATTATTATCTGGAAAAGTATATTGGGAGAAAATAGACGAAAGAGAAAAATATAAGAAGTTTTATTCAGAATATGAAAAAGCAGAAACACAAAAAGAAAAAGAAATTTTATTCTTAAAACGTGAAATAGATATGTTAGAAAATAATGAACAAAACAAAGACATTATACAATTTTATAAAAATAGACTTATAACATATGGCGTAATGAAAAATATAAAAAACAATTGTAAGACAAGCATTAAATATACAAAAATAAACAGAAAGGCAAATTAATGAGAAAATTAACACAAATAGAATTTTTAGATATTGAAGAAAATGATGAATATTCAAAAATAATAGAAAAAGTAGTTAAAGAATGTTTCGAAGAGGAAGACTTATTAAAAACACATTTATATTTAAGTGTGATATTAACAACACCAAATCAAATTCAGGAAATGAACAATACATATAGAAAAATTAACAAAGCAACAGATGTACTTTCATTTCCAATGTTTGAAAAAGATGAAATACCAAATATTATAAGTGAAATAGAAGAACCACTTGGAGATATAGTGATTTCAATTGAAAAAGTAAAAGAGCAAGCAGAAGAATATGGACATTCTTTTGAAAGAGAATTAGCATATATGGTAGTTCATGGTTTCTACCATTTGATGGGATATGACCATATAGAATTACTTGACAGAACAGAAATGAGAGCAAAAGAAGAAAATATATTAAAAAAACTTAATATAACTCGAGGCGATGAATAAATTACCAAAGAGAGGGGAAGGATTATGGGAAAACATCATTCAGATGAAAAGAAATCAAAAAAAGGAATTAAAATTTTTTTGATTTTACTATTAATAATTATTGCAGGAGTAGGAGGATTTATTGGTTGGAAATATACAAATAGTCAAAAAACAATTGAGGTGAACACAAACGTAGCAGACCAAACTCCTGAAGAAAATATTCAAGAACCAGAACCAGAAAAAAATATTCAAATATTTAATGGCACAGACAGACCGATAGCATGTATGATTGATAATCATAGTGATGCATGGCCACAATTTTCAATTAGTAAAGCATATACAGTATATGAAATAATTGTTGAAGGCGGAGAAACTAGATTAATGGCTGTATTTAAAGGAACAAATGCAGATAAAGTTGGACCAATGAGAAGTTCAAGACATTATTTCCTAGACTATGCTTTAGAAAATGACGCGATATATGCCCATATTGGATGGAGTCCTCAAGCACAATCAGATATAACCAAATTAGGAGTAAATAATGTAAATGGATTAGAGTATGATACAGGAAAAGCATGGAAAGCAGGGGATGTATTTTGGAGGATATCTGGAAAATACAAAGCACCTCATAATTCAATATGTGATTTAGCAACAATAAAAGCAACTGCAGAATCCAAAGGATACAGAACTACATCAAACCAAAAAAGTGTATTGAATTATGTAGTAGATCCAGTAACATTAGATGAAAAAGCAGATGCAATTCCAGCGACAGATGTAACAATACCATTTTCAACATTGCAAAAAGTTAATTTTAAATATGATGAAGCAACACAAAACTACACAAGATATGCAAGAAACAAAGTACAAACAGACGCAACAACAGAAAGTAATATTACAACAAAAAATATAATAATAACAAAAGTAGATAATTATACCTTAAATGATGGAAGCGGAAAAGGAAGACAAGACATAAAAAATATAGGAACTAAAGAAGGATATTACATAACAAACGGAAAAGCAATTCCAATAACTTGCACAAAAGAATCAAGAAGTGCGCAAACAGTATATAAAGATAGTCAAGGAAACGAAATTCAAGTAAATGACGGAAACACATTCATAGAAATATGTCCAACAAATGCAAATTTAACAATACAATAAAAAAACAAACAAACCAAGGAAAAACTCCTTGGTTTATTTGTTTGCAAATTAAATATACTATTAAGAAAAGCCTTCCATATATTATATTGTTAAAACAATTAATATATGATAAAATATTAAAGGTAAAAAAAGAGATTGGAGAAATATATGTCAGAATTTAAATCAGGATTTGTATCAATAATTGGAAGAACAAACGTTGGAAAGTCAACACTATTAAATAATTTAATAAAAGAAGATGTTTCTATAACAGCAAATAAACCACAAACAACAAGATTAGCAATTAGAGCGATTGCAAACAGAGAAAATTCACAAATCATATTTATAGATACACCAGGAATACATAAACCTAAAAGTAAATTAAGCGAAACAATGGTAGATACTGCATTTGCATCACTTCAAGATGTTGATGTTATTTTATTTATGATTGAAGCAACAAGCAAAGGAATAGGAAAAGGTGATACATACATCTTAGAAAAACTAAAAGAAAAACATAAGAAAGTAATTCTAATAATAAATAAAATAGATTTAGTTGAAAAAGAAAGCTTATTTAAAATAATTGAAGAATATAGCAAACAATATGATTTTTCAAGCGTAATACCGATAGAAGCAACAAAAGGAAAATATGCTGAAACAGTTTTAAATGAAATAGAAAAACTTTTAAAACCAGGTCCTAGATATTATGAAGAAGATGAATACACAGACCAAACTTCAAGACAAATAGCAGAAGAAAAAATACGTGAAAAAGCATTAAGATTTTTAAATGAAGAAGTGCCACATGGTATTTATGTTGAAGTTTCAAAATTTAAATATAGAAAAACTACAAAAAAAGAAGAAATATATGATATAGATGCAACAATATATTGCAAGAGAGAATCACATAAAGGAATAATAATTGGAAAAGACGGGCAAATGCTAAAAAAAATAGGACAATGTGCAAGATATGATTTAGAAAAAATTTTTGGAACTAAAATAAACCTTAAATTATGGGTAAAAGTAGATAATAAGTGGGATGAAAATACACAAATTTTGAAAAAATTTAAGTATGCAAAATAGAAAGAAAGCTCATAATATTATTAAGAGAGGATGATATTATGAATGAAAAACAAGAAAAATGGAACCAGTTCAAAGAAACCGGAAAAGTTGAGGATTACTTAAAATATAAAGAAAGCAAAGATAAAGAATCCTTGTGAGAGGATGTAGATAAATGAAAAATATAAAAACGACTGGAATAGTAATTGCTGAAAATAGTTTAGGAGACTCAGATAAAATATTAACGATCTTAACACCAAACGTAGGAAAAATTTCATGTGTAGCCAAAGGAGCTAAAAGACCTAAAAGTATGCTACTTGCAGGATCACAATTGTTATGCTTTGGAGAATATGTCTTGAGAAAATCAAATGATTTATATACAATTCAAAGCTGTGATCCTGTAGAAATATTTTATAATATAAGAGTAGATTTAGAAAAACTAAACTATACAGCAACATTAATAAAAATAATAACTGACGTAACAACCGAAAATCAAAATAATTATTACATATTAAAATTGTTTCTAAACACATTATATGTAATTTCAGAAAGTGATAAAAATTTAGATTTCATAATATCAGTATTCAAAATGAGATTGTTAAAAATACTAGGTTACTCACCAAATGTTAATGAATGCGTATGTTGTGGAGAAAAAGAAGATTTATCATCTTTTAGCATAAAAGATGATGGATTTAAATGCTCAGTTTGTAGTAAGCAAGACAAAAGTGCAATAAATTTATCAGAAGGAAGTAAGTATGCAATTATATATAGCTTAAAAGCAGATTCGAAAAAATTATTTTCATTTTCAATAAGTGAAAACGCATTAAAAGAATTTGAACTAATTACCAGAATTTATTTTAATGAAAAACTAGAAAAAGACTATAAAGTTGAAAAATTAATTTAATGAAACATACAAAGAAACTCAATATAAAATTTTTGAATCACTGTACAGGGGGCAAACGAACGAAGTGAGTTCGTTCAAAGCAGGTAGAATACAGAGCAGTAAGGTGTGAAAAAAATTTAATATTGAGTTCCTTTTTTAAATTGTTGAAACAACAGTAGGTGCCAAGTAACTAAAATACGGAATGTTTCGCAATATTCCAAATAAACAAACTAAAATAAGAATTATGTATAAAATTAAATTCGAAATCTGACAATCTCTTTTTAAAATAAATTTGTAAAAAATACAATATAAAATAAGTGGTATATAAATTATTATTAGTACATTATATCTAAGAGCTTGATATATATTAAGGTGCAATAGTGCAAATACAGCACGTGTAAATCCACAGCCTGGACAATAGAAATTAGTTATTTTATAAAAAAAACAAGGAATTCCAAATATATACATAAGCAATATAACTAGAATTCCTAAAAATAAAGTCAATAGCATATTATTGTTGTTGTGCAATCTTGTTTAAGTCTGATTGAACTATAATATAAGTTATTATTGCAAGTCCAAATATAGAACAAATTAAACAAATTGCAGAATTATCACTAATTGCTAATCCTTTTTTCTGTCCAGCTTCATATACTTCTTTTGCAACTTTATAATTCCAGTATAGTCCATAAATACCACAAGTAATTATTGTGAATATAAGAGACTTTATTCCTGAAAAGTCTGGATCATCATTAGCTCTTGCTGTATCATCAGTTAAAGTACAGAACCAATAGATTCCATAAATACCACATGTTATAATTGTCAAAAGAATACATAAAACGATATTTCTTTCCTTAATCATAAATATATACCTCCCCTTTTATTTATAGAATTAGAATAATATATAATTCGACAAAAAGCAATCTATTTGAACAAAAAATTTAAAAAAATAAGAAGATTGACAATTTAGCGAACAACATATATAATGAAATTACGAAACTAAAGAAGGAGTGATTAAAATGAATATAAAAATTACAGGAAAAGATTTAAAAGCTACAGAGGCAATAAAAGACTACATAGAGAAAAAATTAGGAAGATTAGAGAAATACTTTGAAACAGACGAACTAGATGTACAAGCTATGATTAGAATTGAAAGAGAATTACAAATAGCTGAAATAAGTGCATCATACAAAGGTGAAACATTTAGAGCAGTAACAGAAAACAAAGACTTATATGCATCAATAGATGAAGACATGGACATATTAGAAAGACAAATTAGAAAAGCAAAAACTAAAAAAGAAAGAATCAACAAAGATGAAACATTAAGAGTAAAAGAAAGCATGCAAGAACATGAAGAATCAATAGACGGTGAAGTTATAAAAACAACATATTATGAAATAAAACCAATGTCTATTGAAGATGCAAAATTAAAATTAGAAGAAAGACCAACACAAACATTCTTAGCATACATAGATGTTGATACTGGAAAAGTAAATGTAATTTATAAATTAAAAGATGGAAGAAATTTTGGAATAGCAGAACCAGAAGCATAATAAAATAATAATAAAGGTTGAAATAAAATAAGTTAGTTTGATATAATCAAGCTAACTTATTTTTATATAATAGAAAATTCTCCAAACTTCCTATTATATAAAAATAACAATGCACAGAAATTTACAGAGCAAATTTCGCGCGCAAACAAAGACACGGACTTAAAAATGTTATAATCAGTGCAAATATCATAAATAGTCCACTTTTGTTCTATGTGTTATTATGGAAAAGTTAAAAAAACTATAATATAGTACACTGTGCACGGAAGAAATTAAAAATATAAATAGGAGGTACCTATGGAAACTAATCAATGCAAATGCCAAGGCACATACAAAGAAATTTTAGAAAAATATTCTAAAGACAAGAGCAATTTAATAAAAATATTAAACGATATTCAAGAAAAATCGGGATATATTCCGATGAAAGCACAAAAAGAAATTTCAGAATATTTAAATATGCCAATGGCAGAAATCTATGGAGTAATAACTTTTTATTCCAGATTTACTTTAAAACCAAAAGGAAAGTATCATATAGCAGTATGCCTTGGAACAGCATGCTATGTTAAAGGATCACAAAAAATCTTAGACAGACTAAAAGAAAAACTAAAAATTGAAGAAGGAGAAACAACAGAAGACGGAATGTTCTCGATTGAAGCAACAAGATGTGTTGGAGCATGTGGTTTAGCACCAGTATTTACAGTAAATAACGAAGTACATGGAAAAGCAACAGTAAAAATGCTAGATGAAATAATTGATAAAATTAAAGAAACAGAATAATTATAAATAAGAAAACTCTCAGAAAGGAATGAGAATATGAAAACTATAGAAGAAATTAATCAAATTAGAAAAGAGAAAAGAGCGGAGTTAGATTTACGTGTAAATACAAAATCAGATACAAGAGAAAAACATATATTAGTATGTCATGGTACAGGATGTACATCATCAAAATCACCAGAGATTTTGAAAAGATTTAGGAAAATTTTAAAAGAGAAAAATATAGAAAACGTAAGAGTTATACAAACAGGTTGTTTTGGACTATGTGCAAAAGGACCAATTGTAATAATAAGACCAGAAGATACATTTTATGCAATGGTAAAGCCAGAAGATTGTGAAGAGATAATTGAAAAACACATTCAAAACGGAGAAGTGGTTGAAAGACTATTGTGTAAAGATATTGATGGCACTAAAGTACAAAAATTAGATGAATTAAGTTTTTACAAAAAGCAAAAAAGAATTGCATTAAAAAATTGTGGAGTAATTAATCCAGAAGAAATTGATGAATATATTGCATTTGACGGATACAAAGCTTTAGAAAGAGTTTTAATAGAAATGACTCCAGAAGAAGTAATCGAAATAATAAAAAAATCAGGTTTAAGAGGACGTGGTGGCGCTGGATTCCCAACAGGAAAGAAATGGGAGCTTACGAGAAATTCAGAAAGCACGCAAAAATATGTTGTATGTAATGCAGATGAAGGGGACCCAGGAGCTTTCATGGATAGAAGTATTCTGGAAGGAGATCCACATTCAGTTTTAGAAGCAATGGCAATAGCAGCATATGCGATAGGTGCAAATCAAGGGTATATATATGTTAGAGCAGAATATCCAATAGCAGTACATAGATTTCAAGTTGCAATCGATCAAGCAAGAGAATACGGAATATTAGGAAAAAATATTTTTGGTACAAAGTTTGATTTTGATGTTGATATAAGATTAGGCGCTGGAGCATTTGTATGTGGAGAAGAAACAGCATTACTAGAATCAATAGAAGGTAAAAGAGGTCAACCAAGAGTAAAACCGCCATATCCAGCACAAAGCGGATTATGGGGAAAACCAACATTAATAAATAATGTTGAAACATATGCAAATATTGCACAAATAATATTAAAAGGACCAGAATGGTATTCGTCAATAGGAACAGAAACCTCTAAAGGAACAAAAGTATTTGCACTAGGTGGAAATGTAAATAATATAGGTCTTGTTGAAGTACCAATGGGAACAACATTAAGAGAAATAGTATATGACATAGGTGGCGGAATTCCAAATGGAAGAGAATTTAAAGCAGCTCAAACAGGTGGACCATCAGGTGGATGTATACCCAAAGAACATTTAGATACACCAATTGATTATGAATCGTTAAAAGAAATCGGCTCAATGATGGGTTCAGGTGGATTAATAGTAATGGATGATACAAAATGTATGGTATGCTTAGCTAAATTTTATTTAGAATTTACAGTAAGCGAAAGCTGTGGAAAATGCACACCTTGTAGAATAGGAACAAAAAGAATGCTAGAGCTACTAACAAAATTATGCGATGGAGAAGGTAGTGAATTAGATATTTATAAATTAGAAAAATTAGCTGTAAATATTCAAAAAGCAAGCATATGCGGTTTAGGACAAAGTGCACCGAATCCAGTTATAAGTACACTTAAATATTTTAGAGAAGAATTTAGAGAGCACGCAATTCAAAAAGAATGTAGAGCATTAGAATGCAAGTCAATGTCTAACATAACTATTAATGCAGAAAAGTGTAAAGGCTGTGGACTATGTCAAAGAAATTGCCCTGTTGGAGCAATTGAAGGAGAAGCAAGAGAAACTAGAACAATAAATCAAGATAAATGTATTAAGTGCGGAACTTGTATAACAAGTTGCCCATTTAAAGCAATAGGAAATTGATTTTTCAAATTCTAATTTGAAAGGAGAAAAAATAGTGGAAAATGAATTTGTAAAACTAAAAATAGATGGGCAAGAAGTAAAAGTAAAAAAAGGAACTACAATATTACAAGCAGCAAAAGAAGCTGGAATCGACATTCCAACACTTTGTTTTTTGAAAGATATAAATGAAGTTGGAGATTGTAGAATTTGTGTTGTCGAAGTTGAAGGAAGAAGAGGCTTTGCAACATCTTGCATACAAACTGTTGAAGAAGGAATGGTAGTGCACACACATACACCAAATGTATTAGAAGCAAGACACGTAATATTAGATTTAATAATTTCAAATCACTCAAAAGATTGCTTAACATGTACACGTTCTGGAAATTGTGAGTTGCAAAAATTAGCTACAAAGTTTAACGTACTTAATGTAGAGTTTGAAGGTGAAAAAACAAAACATAAAATAGATGACTTATCACCTTCAATTGTAAGAGATTTTGAAAAATGTATACTTTGTAGAAGATGTATATCAGCTTGCAAAAAGGTTCAAGGAATAGGAGCAATTGATTGCATAAATAGAGGCTTTGAATCTTGTATATCAACAGTTGGAGATCATAGTTTAAATGATGTTAACTGTACATTTTGTGGACAATGTATTCAAAGTTGTCCAACAGGAGCTCTTCACGAAAAAGAAACAATAAATGATGTATGGGTAAAATTAAAAGATCCAGATACATTCGTTGTAGTGCAAACAGCACCCGCTGTAAGAGTAGCACTAGGAGAAGAATTTCAAATGGATGTTGGAACAAACGTTACAGGAAAAATGGTAACAGCATTAAAAAGATTAGGGTTTAACAAAGTATTTGACACAAATACTGGCGCAGACATAACAATAATGGAAGAAGCAAATGAATTTATAGAAAGATTTTCAGAAAGCGGAGTATTTCCAATGATTACATCATGTAGTCCAGGTTGGGTTAAGTATATGGAAATGAATTATCCAGAATTAATACCTCATCTATCAACTTGCAAATCACCTCACGAAATGTTCGGAGCAATTGTTAAATCATACTATGCAGAAAAAGAAGGAATAGATCCGAATAAAATTTATGTTGTTTCCGTAATGCCATGCATTGCCAAAAAGTTTGAAAGACAAAGAAAAGAATTACAAAACGATGGAATGTACAATGTTGATAATGTAATTACAACAAGAGAATTAGCAAGAATGATAAAACAAGCCAATATCGAATTTACAAAATTAGAAGATACAAATTTTGATAGCCCAATGGGAGAAGCAACAGGTGCTGCCGCAATATTTGGAACAACAGGTGGGGTAATGGAAGCAGCTCTAAGAACTGCGCAAGATGCTTTAACAGGAAAAGACCTAGAAAAAATAGATTTTGAACAAGTTAGAGGTGGAGATGGAATAAAAAAAGCAACAATAAACATTGCTGGAAAAGAAATAAAAATAGCAGCAGTTAGCGGATTGAAAAATGCGCAAGAAATATTAGAAGAAATAAAATCAGGAAAGTCTGAATATCAATTTATTGAAATTATGGCATGTCCAGGCGGATGTGTGATGGGTGGAGGTCAACCAATAAAAAGTTCAAAAGAACGTTCAGAAAAAGATATAAGAAAATTAAGAGCTGATAGTTTATACACAATTGATGAAAAAAGTACAATAAGAAAATCACATGAAAATCCAATAGTAAGAAAGATATATAAAGATTATCTAGAAAAACCAGGAAGCCACAAAGCTCATGAATTATTACATACAAAATATGAAAAAAGAGAAAAGTATAATATATAGAAGAGAAAAGATATAATATTTATTACAGTGTTATTAAGAATACATCAATGAAAGAATAAGCATCTTTCTCTAAGTAAATATCATTTGTTCAAACTAGAAATTGATTTTAGAAATGTTTGCATGAATTTTCGAACAAAAAATAATATTACATAAAAATACCCCAGCCGTGAAAACTCACGGCCGGGGATTTTAACTGTTAGAGACTTGAAACCAATTTGCCGATTAACCAGTTGTCATCGACATTAACTTTCATAGCTTCTTCGGGATCACTTAAGATGTTCAGAATTTCTTCAGATGGATTTGAAAACTTGTGCATCCACTGACGACAACGTTTCATATTCCATCCAGAGATGTTTCTGGAATCTCGTGGTACCATAAAACATGAATCCAGGCTCTTGAAAGCAACGATGAATAAATAGTGATGTGAAAAATTGTTTTTTCTAGCCATCTTCTCGCAGTAGTCACTAGGTACGAATTCTGTTAACTGCGCCAGCAGTGGGTACGGTGTATCCTTGTCATTCAGCAACTTGATTGTTACTGATTTGCTGAGTTCAACGACTATCTTCTTGAATTCACAATATCCCATCAGATTATATAACCGGATTAAAGGCTGCTGAATCTGCGGTTCATACACGAACTCATCGAAAAAGTGAGAACGCTCAAATTCGTGTTTAGAGTTACAAATGAGGTAGTATCTTACGGCAAACTGAAAGTTTGCATCACCAGAATTTAAAACCTCCCGCTCCAATTTTTGCACAATGTCATTTACCATGATTTCCTTTGTCATAATGTAAGTCTCCTTTCTAATATTAGTATACATAAAAATTATACCATAAAATAAATAAAAAATCAAAAAACAGACAATTTTAAATTTACAGAGAACCATCATTAGTAAATTTAGGTTTAATAATTTTGGCTCACGTCAAATCTAATTGTCTGTTTTTTGATTTTTAAACATTCATAAATTCTAACTTAACTAAAACTTATGACTATTTAAAACTAAAACTATTTGTTAATCATTGAATTTTCAGCTTGTTGAATCATTTTCTTAACCATGTTACCACCTATTTTTCCGGCATCTCTAGCTGAAATGTTTCCATTATAACCATTCTTTAAATTAACACCAACTTCGTTTGCAACTTCATATTTGAATTTTTCTAAAGAATCCATAGCTTCTGGAACTAACTTTCTATTACTATTATTTGTCATTGTATTCACCTCCAAGGTCTAATTATTATATTGAAAAAACTTTTGAATGTTTCTTCAATATATATAGTATGTAAAAAATCAAAAAATAAACTGGAAATTTTTATGCAAAATATTTGAAAAAAAAAGTGGTAATGTTATAATATGAAAAGAATTTAGAAGAAAAAAGGAGAATTATGTATGTACAAGTTAGTAGCAATTGATTTAGACGGAACATTACTAAATTCCTATGGAGAAGTTTCAGAAAACACAAAAGAGGAAATAAAAAAAGCAATTGAAAATGGAATTGAAGTAGTTCTCGCGTCAGGAAGACCAATTAGTTCAGTAGAAGATTTAGCAAATGAATTGCAAGCAAATCATTATTTGATTTCAGGAAATGGTGCAATAGTATATGATATGCATAAAAAAGAAGTAGTTTATGATAGATTTTTAAGCAAAGAACAAGTGTTAAATATTGTAAAAATATGCGAAGAAAATAGCATTTACTACAATATATATACAGAAAATGAAGTATTAACAAAATCATTAAATTACAATACTTTATTCTATTATAGCGAAAATACACATAAGCAAGAAGAGAAGAGAACGAACATAAATATTTTAACCGATGTATATGATTATATTCTAAAATCAAATGATCAAAAATACTTAAAGGTAACTGTTTGTGATCAAAGTCAAATTATTTTTGCAAGTATAATAAAAAAACTAAGAACAATAAATGATATTGACGTTTTAGATGTGGCTCATATGTCGAAAAAAATTATAAAAGCAGGAACAGAAGAAGTGTTAGTAGAATATTGTTATACTGAAATAACAAATAAAAATGTAAACAAATGGACAGCACTAGAATATATAATGAAAGAAAAAAATATTGATAGAAGTGAAGTTGTAGCAATAGGAGATAATATCAATGATAAAGAAATGATTGAAGAAGCTGGTTTAGGTGTTGCAATGGGAAATAGTACGCCAGCAATTAAAGAAGTGGCAAATGTTGAAGTAGGAACAAACAATGAAGAAGGGGTCAGAGAAACTTTCCAAAAGTATATAAATGTATAAAAGTTACAAAAACATTACAAAAGCTTATCTTTTAAATTACATTTATTGATATTATTTACTAAAATACGATAAAGTTGTACAATATTATCAAGAGTTTTAAATGATATAAAGAAAAGCAATATGCGTAAAAGCATAAATAAGGAGGAATATAAAAATGGCAATGAACCCAATGCAAAGAAAAATTAGAAATTCATTTCTTTTTGGATTTCTAGTAGCTGTAATAATTGCAGCTGTTGTAATAGCTCTACTATATATGAGAGTAAAAGGATTAAAAGAAGAAATAGTAAAAATACAAAAATCACAAGAGGTTGCATTAACAAAAGTATTTGCTGTTACAAAGGAAGTACAAAAAGATGAAACATTAACACAGTCAGAAGAAGAAAAAGATGATTCGAAAAAGAAAATTGAAGTAATATCAGTACCATCTCAACAAGTTCCTGAAAATGCAGTTACACCTGACAACATAAAAGAACTTTTTGCAATAGATCCAGAAAGTGATAATCCAGAATATGAGATGACAGCAAAATTAAATTTATCAGTAAATACTGTTCTAACTACAGATATGGTTGAAAAGAGCAGTAAATCAGGCACGTTCAGAATGGCTGAGTATACAATGATTTCATTACCATCAAAATTAAAACAAGGCGATTATGTAGATATACGTATTGCTTATCCAACAAGTGCTGATTTTGTTGTATTATCAAAAGTAAAAGTACAAGATGCTAATACTAATACAATTTGGCTAAAATTAGCTGAAAGCCAAATACTTTTATTAAACAATGCTATATTAGAATCATACATAGTAGAAGGAACAAAAATATATGCAACACAATATATAGATGCGGCACAAGCAGAATTAAATTCAACATATGTACCAAACGCAACAGTAGCAAGCTTGATACAAGCAAACAACTTTACAGAATATGATCAATCAATCCTTGATGATGCAAATAATGATGTAATGGATATAAGAAAATACATAGATTCTGTATTAGCAAAATACACAGATGATGAAAAAACAAGCAAAGTAAACGAAGGATTCACTACAGAAAAAACAACAATTCAAGCAGCAAGAGAAGCATTAATGGGAGACTTAGGATATTAATAAAAATTGGAGGAACGAATGAAGAAGATTGCATTTATAGGTTCATATGATAAAACTGATTTCTTATTATATGTTGCCAAAATGATGACTGTATTAGGAAAAAAAGTTTTAATAGTGGATTCAACAATTATACAAAAAGCAAAATATGTAGTTCCTGTAATTCATCCAACAAAAACATATGTAACAGAATTTGAAGAAATAGATGTAGCGGTAGGCTTTAATGATATGGACGAAGTAAGAGCCTACCTAGGCTACAATTCACTAGAAGAATTTCCATATGATTATTGCTTACTTGATATAGATACATATGATGGATATTGTAGTTTTGGAGCACAAGAGGCTATAAAAAATTATTTCGTCACATCTTTTGATGTATATTCATTGAAAAGAGGAATAGAAGCCTTATCGGGATTACAGCAAAAAATTACACTAACAAAAATTTTATTTTCAAAAGATATGTTACAAGAAGAAGATGAGTACTTAGAATTTTTAGCGATGACATGCAATGTTGAATGGGAAAAAGAAAAAATTTATTTACCATTTGATAGAGGAGATCAAAGTGTAATTATTGAAAATCAAAGAACATCAAAAATAAATTTCAGAAATTTAAGTGCACAATATAAAGATGGATTAATTTTCTTAACAGAAGGAATTTTAGAGCAAGAAGGTATTGGCAGTGGAGAAATAAGAAGAGCTGTGAGAAAAATAGAAAAAGGAGCTTAAAAAAATGGCAATTGTAACTTTTTGGAGCAGTACAAAAAGAGAAACTGCACAAACATTATCAATGTTAGCGATAGCGTGTCACATGGCTGTTGAAAATAACACAAAAATTTTAATAATTGATACAAATTTTAATGATCCAACAATAAAAAATGCATTTTTTACAGACCGTGATACTTCAACAAGAAGAGCGGTAAAAATGCTTAACCAAGGTAAATTAGATATAGGCTCAGGAATTGAAGGATTATCAAAATTACTTGCTAGTGGAAAAACATCAGGAGATGTAATAACAGATTATTCAAAAGTTATATATAAAGGAAGACTAGAAACAATATTAAGTTATTCATCAGAAAATGAAATGGATATACAACGTATAAAAAATACATATAAAGACTTAATCAAAATTGCAGGACAACAATATGATTATGTTTTTGTTGATATTCCAAAAGGACTTGATAATCCATTTTCAAATGAAATATTGAATGTTTCTCAAGTTATAGTATATAACATGACACAAAGACAAAGAGATATAGATGAATATGTAAAATTAAAAGCAGAAAATCCACTTTTTAAATCAGGTAGAGTACTTCCTTTAATAGGAAGATATGATAGATTTTCAAAATATACTAAAAAGAATGTTGCAAGAGACGTCGGCGAAAAGAAAGAAATACCAGCAGTATCTTATAATACATTATTTTTCGAGAATGCAAATGAAGGACAACTTGGAAATTACTTTTTAAAATTCAGAAAAAGCTTAATAAGCAGTAATGATAGAAATGCAGTATTCATAGACGAAGTCGCAAACGCAGCAGATAGACTTGTATTCAAAACACAAGAAGTACTAATGATGGGATAAAAAAGCCAGCTTAAGAATAGCAAATGAGAAAGGAGTTTCTTTAGAAATGGTTAACGCAATACTTATTATATTAATCATATTCGCAGTTTTATTTTATATAGCATATAAAATAAAACAGAATCAAAAAGCAGAAAAAGAAAATATTATAGAGCAAGACGATCAAACATATACACTAGAAAAAATGATTGCTTTTATAAAAAGAAGATTAGACGAAATTACAAAAGTAAACCTTTATGATATTGGTTTATCAGAAGAGGAATTAAGAAGAAGAAAAAATAAAAAGTATGAATTGAAAAAAGCTTTAAAAGGTTGTACATATGGAGATGTAAATGATAAGAAATACATCAAAGAACTTATATATGATCTTTTATCAAAAGAGTATGGAGTTACAGAAACTAATATCTCAAAAGCTATTCCTTTTGACATACCATCATTATTAACAGGTCAGGATAAATTCGATGTTATAATTCATGAATATCAAAAAAGCTTTGGCTATGAAGCTTTAGGTGAAATGATAAAAAAATATAATTTGGCTGTTTTGAAATATGTTCAAGGAGAGTCAAAACCATGTTATGTTATAACAGAAGATGAAATTAGTGAAATATATGAAAAAGAAAACTTTAAGTTATCTTTTAATGATAAACTAGAAATTGTTGTTCAAAGAATATATCAAAAATACAAAGGATACAGTAGTATCGATGAAGTAAGAGATATGAACATAGATGGTGTATCTGGTGGTGTATCTGGTTTACCAGAAAGTTTCTTAAGCCAAGTTGCACAAACAGATGCAGATTACTTAACACAAATTACAGATGCAAAAGTACCACGTGCTTGCGATAGTATCTGGATCATGTTCCAAGGTAAATCAATCAGACTTGCATTCTTATCATTCGGAACAGAAGCAGAACTAAAGAGAGTATGTCAAAATATATACAAATACAATAACCCAGGACAGTTATCTGATACAAACGGTTACAAAATCAACGAAATGAAAGATGGATCTCGTGTCGTTGTTGTTAGACCAAGTATGTCAGAGACATGGGCATTCTTCGTAAGAAAGTTCGACGTTAAGAGAGCTACACTAGAACAAATCGTTAGATTTGATGGAAAAGAAGAAGCAATAGAATTATTAAAATTCCTTGTAAAAGGAGCAAGAATTATAGCTCTAACAGGAGAGCAAGGTTGCCGGAAAAACAACAATGTTGATGGCAATGATAGAAAATATATACGAAACTATGAACCTTCGTATCACTGAAACTGCGTTCGAGTTGCACTTAAGAAAGATATATCCAACAAGAAATATCCTTTCAATGCGTGAAACAGAAACAATCGCAGGTCAGGAATGTTTGGACGTTCAGAAAAAGACTGATGGTTCCGTTAATATCATCGGTGAGGTTGCAACTGACCCCGTAGCATCTTGGATGATTCAGTCAGCACAGGTTGCTTCTAAATTTACATTATTTACTCACCACGCTAAAACATTCCCTAACTTAATAACAGCTCTAAGAAACTCAATGTTAAGAGCTGGAACATTTACAGATGAAAAAGTTGCAGAAGACCAGGTTGTTCAAGTATTAAACTTTGATATTCACTTGGTAAAAGACTTTAGAGGTAGACGTTATATTGAAAGAATAACAGAATGTATTCCAGTAGAAGAAAGAAACGAATATACATATGACCATAGAAGAGAAAGAACAATGGAAGGAAAAGTTGATAAGTTCTTTGACAATGCAACAATGTTCTTCTCAAAAACAACAAATAAAGAATTATACAAATATAGAAATGTTCTTGAATTTGTTAACGATTCATATGTTCTTGTAAATCCAATTTCTGATGAAAACATAAGAGGAATGAGAGAAAACATGGATGATCAAGATCAAATAGAATTTGATAAATTCTTAGAAAGAAATTGGGGAATAAGACCACAAACAATTGGTGCAACTGCAACAGAAGGAGCAGCAAGAACAAGAAATGTTAGCCCATCACACAATATACAACCAGCAACAGATTTATAGAATAAACGAGAAAAACAGGAGGTGCAACTAACAATGTCCAATGAAATGCTTGGAAAGTTTATAACTGGAGCCCTAGCGCTATTTGGAATTTTAATAGTAGCATATTTAATAGTAAATAAATTTACCAATAAGAAAAATACGAAGTTTGTTGCATCGCTAGTTGATGGAACAAAAACTAAATCATTCTCAAAAGAGATAATGTATCAAAAAATATATCTTATAATTGTTAGAATACCATTCTTAAGAAGATATATTTTAAAAATAAGAAGAAGACTAGAAATTATAAATTTGGAAGATGAATACTTAACAAGAATGCAGACTGCCGAAATGATGACAAAAGCTATACTTGTTGTAATTCCATTAACAATTATTATAATTGTAATTGCAAAAGCAAATATAGTATTGTTAGCAACATTATTATTATTTGAATTATTCTTTGTAGAAACATTACTAAGTGGAATGGTTGATAAAGTAGATAACAAGCTATTGAAAGAACAAATTGATATGTTTTCAGAAATGAGACACGCATATCACGAATTTAACTTAGTAGAAGAAGCAGTTTATGAGGTAGCTCAAAATGATGAACTAGATGTTTCAAGACAAGCACAGAAAATTTATGAAATTTTAATTTCTGATGATCCAGAAATGGAACTAGAGAAATATTATGATATAGCACCAAATAGTTTTTTAAAGGAGTTTGCTGGAATCTCATATTTAACAAAGGAATTTGGTGATAGAAAAGATTCAGATGGCGCATCACTATATTTAAAAAACTTAAATAATATAACACAAGAAATGCAGATAGAGATTTTAAAAAGAGAAAAATTAGATTATGTGTTCCAATCTCTTGCTTTAATTTCAGCATTACCTATTCTATTTTTAGAGCCTATAAAAAACTGGGCAGTTGGAATGTTCTCTTTTACAAAATCATTCTATGAAGGAAAAACAGGGTTTATTGTTCAAATGCTTCTAATTGTAGTAACATTCATATGTTATATATTAGTTAGAAAATTAAAGGATAATGGCAGTGTTGATACAGGTAGAGACATGCAGAATCCTTGGGAACAAAAATTATACAAGAAAAAATATATAAAGAAATTCATTGATAAAATCGTTCCAAAAGAGGGAACAAAAGAATATAGACTAAAGATAAAGTTAATGAAGGAATCAGCTACAAAGCTTAAGATTGAATGGCTATACATAGATAGATGCGCATGTGCAATTGTTGGATTTGTTGTTGCTTTATTTATGTTCTGGGAATTACACAATATAACAATTGAATATATATATGAAGAACCACGAGCTGATTACGATTTGCTAGGTGCAATGAGTGAAAAGGAAGAGAAAAAAGCAACTGCAGAACTGGAAGTACATAATAAATATTTAGACAAATATAAATCAGATAAAAAAACTACAACTGAAATGATTGAAAAAGATTTAAGGAAAGACGATTTTTATACTTCAGCAACTGATGAAGAAATAACAGATGCAGCAGCATGGATTCATGAGGATTTAGTTACATTGCAAAATGAGTATTTGAAATGGTTTGAATTCTTAATTTCGTTTGGTGTAGCAACAGTAGCATATTATGGACCAATTTGGATGTTAATGTTCCAAAAAATAATGAGACAAATGGAAATGGAAAACGAGGTAATGCAATTCCAAACAATTATCCTTATGCTTATGAAAATAGAGAGGGTAAATGTTGAAATGATATTAGAATGGCTAGAAAGATATTCTAATATATTTAGGGAGCCAATTTCAAAATGTGTTAATAACTTTGAAAGTGGACCATGGGAAGCATTAGAAGAATTGAAAAACGATGTAGCATTCCCACAATTAATTCGTATTGTTGAAAGCTTACAATCAGCAGTTGAAAAAATACCAATAAGGCAAGCTTTTGATGAACTTGATACAGAAAGAGCTTATTACCAAGAAAAACGTAAAGACTCAAATGAAAGACTAATATCAAGAAAATCATTAATAGGAAAGGTTGTTGGATTTGCTCCAATGGTATCAATGTTTGTGGGCTACTTAATTGCACCATTATGTATAATTGGTTTGTTAAGTATGACAGAAGCATTCAAGAACATGAGTGCACAAATGTAGAAAAGGAGTAGAGAATGGAGAACTCAGTAGATGCATTACAAATAGCAGGTGGACTATTAATTGCTGTTTTGTTAATAACACTTATTGTTTTTGTATTTCGTAGTGTAAGTAGAATGGAAAATACTAGGCGTGATTTAGAGGTTAGCCAAGAATCAGCTGAATTTAACAAAAAATTTCTTGCATTCGATAAAACATCAATGTATGGTACTGACGTAATTTCTGTTTTAGGAATGGCAATTTCAAATAACAAAATACAAAATCAACAACTTATGGCTAATCCAGATGGAAAATACAATAAAAATGTTCGATATTCTATGAATATTGAAATAAAAGTAAAAAATACTGTACAATCAAAAGTTACAAAGACAGCTTATATTGTGCAAAAAGATGAAAATGGAATAACTCAAATGGTTAAAATTACTGATGCATCCATTTATCGTGGACTTGGATTAAGCAGTAATCCAGAGATAACTCAAGGTGATGTTATATTAAATGGAGGAACTACATATGATTTGAGTCCACAAGATGATGAAAAATATAAAAAACTTGAAAAATTATCAACATTGGATAGAAACAATATAGAAAAAACTTCAAAACGATTCGGAAATAAAACAGTTATTACAGAAAAAGATCCTATTGGAATAAATGATTTTAAAAAGGTTATATACAAATGTACAGATGTACAATATAATGAAGTAGGTAGAATATATTATATGAAATTTGAACCAAAAGAATAGAAAGGATACGAGATGGAGAATGCATCTAAAGCACTATTAGTCGGTGCAGGAATTTTATTAGCAATATTAATAATATCACTTGCAACTAGATTATTTAGATCAGCATCTGGAGTTGCAAAAACATATGATCAAACAATGCAATCAACTGAAATAACAAAATTTAATACAAATTTCACAAAATACTTAGATGCAGGAGTAAAAGATGCAAGTGGAAATACAAAGAGAGAATCTGCAAATATATATGATGTGATCTCACTTGCAAATTTTGCAAAAGATTATAATAATAAATTTTCGGATGAAACAATAGATAATGATTCTAAAGTTCTAGTTCATATTGATATTAAAAATGTGAATGAATCCAATCCCAAAATAACAGATGTACAAAATTTTTCTAAAAAGGCACAAGACTATTTAATAAGTCAGTGTTATTATCAAAGTAATACATCACCAAATGCTAAAAGCATTATAACATTTAAAATTAAAATAGAAGAAAACAACGAAACAGGAAGAATAATTCATGCTTCATTCATTCCTGATACAGATATATCACTTCAACTACAAGAAGCTGAAAGCCTTAAGAATACTATCTAAGAAACCAAAAATGATAAATAAAAAAAATGTTGAATTTTATAAATACATATAATATAATAAAGAGGAATTTATGAAGAAAATATTAATTATGATTCTTGTATGTGTAATAACAATTGTTACTATTTGTTTTGCATGGTACACAGAATATTCAAAACATAAGTATGAAGTTACAAAAATTAATAATGAATTTTTAGCGTATGAAAAAAGTATAGTAAAAATTAATACAATTGTATCATTAATGAATAAAGCAATTGATTTAAATAACAAAAATAAAATACCAAAAGATGAAAACAACATATATGAAGAAAATGATAAAAATTCTATAAAAGTATACTTAAAAGTTAAATCAAGTGATTCTACTATGGAAATGGAAAAGTTGATGCTAGACAAGAATGCAGGAGTTGAAAAAGTAGAATATGCTTTTAGTGATTTAATTTTTGAAGTCTCAGATGTTCAATATCATCAAAAAACAGGACAAGTTAAATCAATAACATTTCAAGAAAAGTAATAAATAAGTTTTTAATATTTCCGTAAAGGAATAAAATAATAAATTAATCAAAAGAAAAGAGGAGGAATAAAAATGGAAAACGCTTCAAAAGCACTTCTAATTGCAGGTGCAATTCTAATTTGTATATTACTTATTGCTATTGGTATGTATATATACAATTCAGCTCAAGGTACAATACAAACAGCAGCAGGACAAATGGGACAACAAGATAAAGAAATGTATAATTCAATGATTAAAAAATACGTAGGAAATTCTAAAAAAGGTTCAGACGTAAAACAAATGATTGAGGATATAATCAGTCAAAATAGCCAATATGTTAATGAAAGTGGTAAATTTATAAGTATACACGCATTAAACATTTCAGGTTTTGCTACAACAACTGATCCATTAGAATCAGTTGGTAAAGCAGCAAACGTATATGAAGATAAAAATGGTGATAATAACCAAGCTAACATAGATAATGCAAGAACAGAATATAGAAAATTAAAACAAAAAATTAGTGCAGGAAGAAACTACAAAGTAGAGGAGAAAGAAAAAGATGGTATCATATTTGCTGTTACAGTTAGTGAATATGGAGCATCTAGTTCCGCCACTCCATAGTAGTAACCCAAGTAGCAGTCATGATCCAGTATAATAATTAAACATATAAAAAATGAAAGGTAATCGAAAATGGAAAATGCAGTAGACGCTCTAAAAATGGCTGGTGCTGCAATGTTGTTTGTACTAGCCTTTTCAATAGCAATGTTTATGTTCGGTAAAGCTAGAACAACAACAGATGCTGTTTTAGATAACTTAAGAATTGATAATTATTTTTCAAGGGTAGATCCATTAAAAAATAATGAAACTAGAAAGGTAGGGATTGAAACAATAATACCTACCCTCTATAGATATCATCAACAAGATGCTAATATAACAGTTAGAATATTAGATACTGATGGATCTATCTTACAAATATTTGATACTAATATTGAGGCAATTGCAAAAAATAATTTCCAACCAAGTAGTCAAGAAGATGCGCAGTATTATGCATATCTAGAAGGACTATATGGAATAGGAAAAAAAGCATCATTATTTGGTGCACCTTGGGTAAACCAAGAAAAAAATTCATACTATATTGAAAGAATAAATTCATATATATATGGAATTAAATCAGAACATATGAAAAACTTGGATTATAGCACCAATAATTTAGTAAGGTATAAATATAATACTTTTATAGAATCATATATAGAATATAGAACAAGCGGACATGTTCAAGTTGATAAATATGGTGAAGAGATAGTTACAGTTCCTGCAAGTACTAAAACTATAATAACATATAAATTAACGAATTAATTATAGAGGAGGAAAAAAGATGAACGATACATTAGTAACAATAATTGCAATTTTTATTGCAGCAATATTAATGTTTGTTTTTCCACTAATGACAATCGCAGATAGAAATGATGATGTTGCACAACAAGCAGTACAACAAAAAACAGTTGAATTTGTTGATAAAGAAAGAAATGTTGGAGCAATAACTCAATCAGACTTATCAGAATACAAAGAACAAATAACAGCTTTAGGACATTCTTTTAATGTTGATATTGAAGTTAAGAAAATTGATGATAATGTTGGAAAAAAGACAACTTGGACAACAAGTACTACAGTTGGTGAAAATGTTTATTACTCAGTATACACAGATACAATTGAAGAACAAGTATATGGACCTAGTGGTAAATACACATTAAAAGAAGGAGATATAGTCTCAGTAACAGCAACAAACACAGATGTTACAATTGCACAATCATTAAGAAATGCATTTTATGCAATAGCAGGAAAAGGAACATATCAAATTTCAGGAGCTCATTCAGGAGTAGTTCAAAACAACGGAACACACTAATGTTTAGTAGAAAGGTAGATCTATGAAATATCAGAATTTTGCAATTATATTTGTAGTAATTTTACTACCAATATCTATTGTTCTATCTTATTATATACAAACACAAACAGATACATTAGTATTACAAACGACATATCAAACAAAATTAAATGATTCTACATATGATGCTATAGCGGCATACCAAATGAACTCTTTGAATACTCAAAGAGTTAGTGGCGAATCAGTAAAAAGTTATGTATTAGCTTCGGTTAATACTTTTTTTACTACATTGGCAACGAATTTAGGTATGTCAAGTGCATCAAAGCAGATGATTTTACCGTATGTCCCAGCAATACTATTTACAACATATGATGGATATTATATATATAGTCCAACATATACATCAAAGGTTGCAACAAACCCAGACGACGGAGTTGCACTAACTGATCAACAAAAAAGAGTGTTGTATTTAAAAAAAGGTAAAAAAGTAGATAGTAGTGATTTTATATCAGATGTAAACAATGGAAAGAAATTTAGAGAAGATTATGATACCTCAAAATTCACACCAAATCCAGAAGATACAGATGTACAGTATGAAACAAGTTACATGTTAAAACCTTTTATTTATTATAGTTCACAATATAATGATAAAGATAACGCTAAATTTAATTTTACTGCAAGCTATTCTTTAGATAATTATGTAACGCTATATGGAACAAAGGAAGTAAGTACAAGAGAAGATAGTGGAAGTGCTGTAACACGTGAGTTTACAAAATCAGGATATTTGATAGATCCTACAAAAATTTCGATAAGTGGTAATTTATTATTGAGAGTTGTAAAAAAGAATAGCGGTGAAACCGGAATAAGTATGTCTCAGCCTTCAAATAATGGAACATATTCATATCAAGCAGTTATAGATGCAAACAAGGATCCAAATAATAATCAGCATAATAACGAAAGATTTGTAACTATACTTGTTAATGTTACAGATGGACAATCATCTCAAACTGAAGATTATTATTTAGTAAATTATTTTGATTATGATAAAGAAAAGGATTTTGGAGATAGTTATTATTGTTCTAAGTACAGAAAAGACACAATCAACTCAGACTCAAGAGATCAAATGTCTGTAGTTAGATACCAAACAGGTGATGAAATAATAAAAGAAACTCTAGATATTGAGCAATTATTAGCTACACAAAGCTCAGATGTAAATACATACATGCTAAAAAATGGTTCATTTTCTGGAATTAATGTTACATATAATGGGGTAACAATTGAAGATAGAGATGCAAAAGAATATTATATAAAAGCATATTATTTTTCTAAATGGGTACAAAGAAATTTAAAAGATGTTAAAGCAAGTTCAGCAGTACAAATTAAAGACCAAGCATTTGAAATGACGGATAAAGTAGATAATGCATATGCATATGCGGATTTTACAGATGATGATTCAAAAATATTCTATATAGAAAAAGGAACAGACAATACAGAAAACGATCCAGAAAGTGAAAATTCAATATTTGTTAAACATAAACAAGACGTAATAAAAAATTCAATTCAGTATAATTTGAATTTAGCAATATCAACATATAATGAAAATCATAATATGAAGCTAGATTCAGGTGTAGGATATAAATTACCTATGTTGAAAAGTGATGACTGGAATGATATTTTAAATAATGTTTCAATGGTTTCATTTATGCAAGGAATCCCATGTGGAACAACAACATTTAACAATTATTCAGTTATAAAAAGTAATAATAACAATACATCAGTTAGTTTAGAGAACTTATATTTTACTTCAGAAATAGGAAGAGAAGGAAAAAGCAATAATAGTTATCATAAGATTGATTGTAGTGATTTAACTAATAATTCAATTAATATATACGAAGCAGATCAAAGTGCAGAATTTAAGTATGATGCACATAAAGTAAATACAAGAATAGCCAAGATAGATGACCCAACTATTAAGTGTTTTTATGATGATGCCACAAATAAATATTACAAGCCTATAAATGTAGATACTGGAAATGAAGATACGAGTTCACAATCTGCAGAAAATTTGTATATAGGACCAGAAATAACAGATCAAACAGCTTTAGCAGATTTAATTAATCTTCCAACAGGAAGCGAAGTAAAATATATATATGACCATCAAAACGAAGGATGTTATAATTGTATAATATCAGGAAACTATACACCAGTAGTAAAATATTATGAGGGAGATATATACATGGTTTACAAAGCAGATAATAATGACTTAGTATTTTACGATAATGGAAAATATTTAAACTTTGATGGAAGTGAATATGTAAATCCACTTAACAACACAAATGTTCCAACTGGTGGAGGATACCTTATAAGTGAAACAGAATTTAATAAAAGACGAAAATCTATGTATACATATTTAGCTAAAATTAGAGATAACTTATATAAAACAAACGATTACGTTAATAGATAAAAAGATGAATTTATTTCATCTTTTTTTATATAATAGGAAAGATCGAAGAACTTCCTATTATATAAAATAACAATGCGCAGAAATTTGCTCTGCAAATTTCGCGCGCGAACAAAGACGCGGACTTAAAAATGTTATAATTGGTGCAAATGTTATTAATGTCCGCTTTTGTTCTTTCTGTATATAAAAAAGATAAATAGGGAAAAATTATAAAAGAGGTAACTAATGAAAAAAAGATACTTTTTTATAATTTTAATATTGTTGTTAATATTGATATATACATCTAACATTACACAGCTTCCATCTAGAGTTTTTCTACTAAATGGTGAAAATATACAAATAAAAAAAGTTTATGGGGTTCAAATTAAAAGAACAAATAAAGAAATTCAAGAAACATGGCAAGATAAAAATTTAGAAACAACAAAAATGGATGTAATGCTTTTTGGAAATATAAAAGTAAAAGAAATAGCAGTAACAACATATCCTAGAGTAAAAGTCATACCAGTTGGAAATCTTGTAGGATTGAAATTATATACAAATGGTGTACTGGTTATAGGAACAACCGAAATAAAATCAATTGATAATAAAATTGAAAAACCATATGAAGGAACGAATATAAAAGAAGGAGATACAATTTTAGAAGTAGATAACAATGAAATTGACTCAACTCAAACATTACAAAAAGTTTTAAACGAATCTGAAGGAAGAGAAATTGAAATAAAATATGCAAGAGGAGGAGAGATATATACAACAAATATAAAACCAACAAATACAGCAAAAGGAGAATATAAAATAGGTTTATGGGTTCGCGATAGCGCGAGCGGGGTAGGTACAATGGCTTTTTATGAGCCAGAAAGTAAAAGATTTGTTGCATTAGGACATGGAATTTCAGATGGCGATACAGGAGAATTATTAGATATCCAGACAGGAGAATTAGTAAATTCAAAAATAGTAAGTATAAACAAAGGTAGAAAAGGATTACCTGGAGAAATAAAAGGAAGCATAGCAAAGCAAAAAACAATAGGTACAGTAACAAAAAATACAAATTTTGGCATATATGGAATTTTAAATGAAAATATAATAACGAATAATAAATATAAAGATGGATTAGAAATTGCATTAAGAAATGAAATAGAATTAGGAGAAGCAACAATATTATCAACAACACATAATGGAGAAACCGAGGAGTATAAAGTAGAAATTGCATCAATAGATTCAGAAAATAACTCTAATAATAAAAGTATGCAAATAAAAATAATAGATGAAAATCTACTAAATAGTACTGGGGGAATAATTTGTGGAATGAGTGGTTCTCCAATTATACAAAATAATAAAGTAGTAGGAGCATTAACGAATGTTTTAGTTTCTGATCCTCAAATTGGATATGGCGTTTTTGCAGATATAATGATAAAAGAAATGATGAAATAAAGTGATAGAAAGTCCATTGCACTTCATTGAAGTGCTAATGGTCATGCAATTTTTAAAGTTAAAAATTTTCCATAAAATATATGATTTATGTTAGCAAGTTTCCTAGTATATAAAAAATCCTATTAAATTTACATGCTAAAACTGTAATTTTAATAGGATTTTCAAAAAGAATACCTTAATTTTTATGAAGTATTGTTTTTAATTATACTCAATTTATTAAAAGAATATTTTTAATATAAATCATAAATAAAATATTTTTATTTATGATTTATGATTTCAAAATTTCTGGCCCGATATTTGTAACTGTTCCAGCGCCAAGAGTTAATACTAAATCATTAGCTTTAGCATGAGTTTTTACATAAGAAACAATTTCATCGAAATCTTTCATATATAAAGCTTCTTTATTATAATCTTTTATTCTGTTAACTAAATCTAATGAAGAAATATCATAAGTATTTTGTTCACGTGCAGCATAAATATCTGTAACTATTATATGGTCGAAAGAAAGAAGCGCACGAGCAAAATCATCTAAAAGATTTTTTGTTCTACTGTATGTATGTGGCTGGAAAATAACCCATGACTCTCTATATTCTTTATCTGCAATTGCTTTTGCAGTTGCAACTATTTCAGTTGGATGATGTCCATAATCATCATAAATAGAAACACCATGATAAGATCCAACATATTCTAAACGACGGCTAGCACCTGTGAATTTAAGAAGTGCTGAGTAAATTACATTTTTATTAACTCCATAGTAAGAACAAAGAGCGATACAAGCCAATGCATTTGAAACATTATGGCGACCAGCAACAGATAATCTAACATGCATATAAAACTTTCCACTACAAAATACATCAAATTCAGAATATCCAAGAGCATTATGCCTAATATTTTTTGCAACATAATTAGCACAAGTATTTTGAATTCCATATGTAATGAATTTACCTTTTACAACATCTTTTAGTGCAAGACATGATGAATCATCAGCATTTGTTACTAAAACACCATCTTCAGGAATTAGCCTTGCATATTTTTCAAAAGCAATTTTAATATTATCAAAAGTTTTAAAATAATCTAAATGATCATTATCAATATTTAAAATAACTTCTGCTTTTGGAGAAAAACGTAAAAAGTTTTCCATATATTCACAAGCTTCTAATATAAAATATTCGCTTTTTCCAACAGTATAGTTTCCATCAATCTGTTTTAACATAGCACCAACTTGAATTGTAGGATCCAAATTTGCTTCCAAGAAACATAATGATATCATTGAAGTAGTAGTTGTTTTTCCATGTGTTCCAGAAATGCAAATACTTTCTTCATATTTTCTTGTTAAAAAACCTACAAATTCACCACGAGTAACTAGTGGAATATTGAATTGTTTAGCAAGAACTATTTCAGGATCAGTATCCTTAATAGCAGCTGAATAAATAATTAAATCTGAATTTTTAGGATTAGTTAAATCATGACCAATAGTAACTTTAATACCAGATTTAATTAGTTTATCAGTGTAAGGACTTTTGGCTGTATCTGAACCTGTGACATCGAAATTCCAAGAATGTAAAGTCTCGGCAATAGCACTCATGCTAACGCCACCAACACCAATTAAGTGAATATGTTTATAATTTTCTAAATTATTAATTCGAACTCTCATTTTAACCCTTCCTTCAGTAAGAAATACATTATACAAAAATTTTAAAATCAAATTTTATATGTCAAAACCGGAGATTAAGAAAAATTATTAATGTAAATAATAATTAATTTCCGCTTTTATTGCATTATAGAAAAGTTCGCTAAACTTCCTATAATATAAAATAACAATACACAGAAATTTGCTCTGAAAAATTCGTATAAAAAAATGCGGACTAAAAAATTATAACAGGTGAAAATATTAAAATTATCCGCATATCTGCTTTTGTTTTTTAGCATAACAAATTATATAATGTTTTCAAGGAAATTTCAACTAAATTTATTGATTTATACATAATATGTGAAATAAAAATATTTGTGAGAAAAAATTATAAAAAATGATGTAATTAAAAGAAGGAAAAAAAACTTTTTTGGCGAATATAATAATTGTACATATGTAATAATATATAATGTATGTATAATTTTTAAAAACATTGGAAGGGGTGCTCAAATGCAAATAACAGATGTACGTTTAAGAAAAGTAAATTCAGAAAACAGAATGAAAGCTGTTGCTTCTGTAACATTCGATAACGAATTCGCAGTTCACGATATCAAAGTTATCGAATCACAAAATGGATTATTCATTGCTATGCCTAGCAGAAAAATCCCAAATAGTGGAGAGTTCAAAGATATAGCTCATCCAATCAATGCTGAAACTAGAGAAAAAATTCAAAAAGCTATTTTAGAAGCTTATGAAGCTCCAGAAACAGAATCAGCAGAAGAATAATAAATACAAAGAGTGCATTTTTGTGCACTCTTTTAATTTTATTAACAAAAGATTTTTTAATTGAAAAAGAGCAACCCGCTTTGGGTCGCTCTTTTTTCGACAATGAAACGAAACACGGTAGGTACTTATTTTATAAGTACCATTTTTACTTTTGCTACGAAATAGTCACCTATTGAGATGATAAGGTACACCAGCAGAATCCAAAGAATAATGAATATTGGTGTACTAATAGCAAAGAAGAATACTCCAACCAGCCCTGCAAAGAACATTGGCGAGATGTAATCCTTATGCACATCCAAGAGATGAAGATTCCTATCGTAAATTGCCTGGACACTTGTCTTGTCTTTCTCAAAATTGACATGAATCCGATCGCCACTAATAGTGATACTTTTAGCGGATTCCAATAACTTGTCTGCATCGCCAGCAACAGATTCAGCTCGTTCCTGCAAGAGACTATAATCTGTATCTTTTTCCCACATGCCATACAATGACAATGTAACAAACCTTGATGCTATTACTGCACAGAGTAAGGCAAGGATAAGTCCGCAAACCTCGGGAAAAGAGAGCTTTTTTAATCTTCTAAAAAAGTTAGTTGTCCGTTTCATATAAATTCCTCCTTTTAATTTTACAATGTGTTTATAAGTTACATTTATAACAACCAACCTAAATAAGGATGGATTAAAAGGGAATAAAAAATAAAGCATTTATACTTATAATTATACTAGCCAGAGCCTTATTTGTAAAGAAAAACACTAAAAAAAGGAATTTATAGGATAATAAATAAAATGAAGAATTTAATATATAGAACAAAAAATGAAAAAAATAATTAAATAAATATGGTTATAGTACAGTTGATTTTTATAACATAACAAAAAAAGAGATGAATCAAAATTCATCTCTTTTGGTGCAGGTGATCGGAGTCGAACCGATACGGGATTTAGGTCCCGCAGGATTTTAAGTCCTGTGCGTCTGCCAATTCCGCCACACCTGCATGTCCTGCTGACAAGTGATATTATACAACGTTAAACTTTACTTTGTCAATACAAAATTTAAAAAAAATTAAAAAAATAAATCCAAATTCTTATAAGCCTTGAAAACACTAAAAAAATAAAACAAAAAAATTTAAAAACTTGATTTTAAAACATAAAAATAATAAAATATAAAATCATAAAATAAGAAGGAGAAAAAGATAAAATGAAAATGCATATAGTATTGGTAGAACCAGAAATACCACAAAATACAGGAAATATTGCTAGAACTTGTGCGGCAATAGGTGCTAAATTACATCTAGTATATCCACTAGGATTTAATATTTCAGAAAAGCAAGTTAAAAGAGCAGGGTTAGATTATTGGGATAAGTTAGAAATAGAAGAACATACAAATTTTAAAGCATTCTTAAGTAAATATAAACCAGAAGAAAATAATATGTTTTTTGTAACGACAAAAGGAAAACATGTTTATTCAGACATAGATTATTCTGAAATGGAGGACGTATATATATTATTCGGAAAAGAAACCAAGGGATTACCAGAAGATATTTTAAAAACACATTTAGATCAAACAATAAGAATACCGATGAGAGAGACAATTAGATCTTTAAATTTATCAAATTCTGTTGCAATAGTTGCATATGAAGTATTCAAACAACAAAATTTTGGCGGATTAGAAAAAATAAGTAATTATTTTGATTAAAAAAGTTAACAATTTCGTAAAAAAGCTTTTTTAATATTGTATAAATTAGCATAATAATGATATAATAAAAAAGTACTATGGGGATGTAAAGGTTTCGACAGCTTTTTTGAAGTATAGATAGCGAGTGGTGGACGTACCTGGCCACCTAAAAAGGTACAAATTAAAAATAAACGCTGATAATAACGAATTAGCATTTGCTGCCTAGTTGCAGCAACGTCTTACTTTAGCAACCTACGGCTTTAGATAAGGCGACGATTAGTAGGAAACGAATTTATTATTTCTTCGGTAATAAAGGGATTTTAGAAGATATGTTCTAAACGAGTTTGTTTGTTAACTTTTTTAGAATGAAAAATAATAACAAACTGCACTCGGAGAGGTTTATATGGATGAAATTCTGGACAGGAGTTCGACTCTCCTCATCTCCACCACATATATTTGAAAGGATCATAAGCACGATTATGAATATGAGAAAAAAAGTATTTTTTATTACTATTGGTTCACTTGTAGCATTAGTAATATTATTGTTAGCAGGAATTATCGTACTAAACGGAAGAAAAGAAACTAGAGTGTATAATGGAACGACGTTAGGGAAAAGTAATGAAACCAATACAATTGTAAAAAATGATACAGAAACTGAAAATCAGGTTACAAATACAGAAAGCAATACGACTTCAAATCCAAATAATGGAGATCAAGAAGAAAATACATATGCCAAAACAGAAGATGGAAACTCAATTCCAATTACACCAAACTTTAAATATATAGGAGGAAACTCAAATAGTGGAGCTGTTATAGAAGATAAAGATGGAAACCAATTTGTTTGGATACCAGTTCCAGATTATAATTCTTACTATAGACAACTATTTGCAAATAACGGTGAAACAGATGAGAAAAAGTCTAAAAAAGAAGAAGAGGAAACATTAGAAGATTATAGTTTAAGGGATATAAATGCATATAATGAAGAATTTGATGATTCAATAAGAAATTATAAAGGATTTTATATTGCAAGATATGAAGCAGGAAAAGAAAGTGTAAATGGTAAAAACAAGGCTGTTTCAAAAGCAGGAGTATTACCATGGACTCAGATTGTATGGGATGAAGCTAGAAAAGCGGCATTAGCAATGTATGATGAAAATAATTGTTTTCAAACGGATTTAGTTAATAGCTATGCATGGGATACAATATGCAACTGGCTAAGAGAAACAGGAACTAATATTGATGATTCTATTCAATATGGAAATTATCAAAATAGTCCAAATGGACTTAGAAAAGTTGTAGAGACAGCTAGTAACGAAAGATGGCAAACAAATAATATATATGATATGGCAGGAAATGTTTGGGAATATACAACAGAAGAAAGTGGTGGACATGAAAAATATCATGTAGGTAGAGGCGGAGGCCATTGGAATGATGGCGACAAGTATCCAATTTCTTCAAGAGCAGAAACATCAGACGGATCAAATTTAGATGTAGGATTTAGGGTTGTATTATACTTAAAATAATTAGATTTTAATTGACATTTTTTTTAAGTTAAATATATAATATTAATATGCAAAAGAAAAAGAGAGGGATTGAAAATGGAAGAGAAAAAAGAAAGATTCAAATTTCTAAAAAAAGTTTCAGAAAAATTTAGCACATTGGATGAACAAAAAAAGAAAGTACTTATAATAAGTTCAATAGTAATAATTGCGCTAATTATAATAACAATTATATCATCAGTTATTTTAGGACAAACAGTTGGTAGTGCTGGAAAAGTTACAGGTAATTTAAGAAACTCAGGATTTGCAGTTGGAAAAGGCAAAAAAGTTTATGTAAGTAGCACAATAATTACTGATCCTGAATCAGGAAAAAATGGTGTATACGAAATAAATTCTAAAGGAAAAGCAACATTAATTGATGAGAATGAATATGTAAAATCAATTAATATGTATAAAGGTAATTTATATTATTTAGCAATTAATCCATCAAAAACAGGGAACTATATCAGACAAGTAGTTAAAATAAAACCAAATGGTGAGAAAAAAGAAGTTTTAGTTGATAATATTGAAACATCTTCAATTGGAAATGATGCCTTAAATGTGAGTGATGGATGGATTTATTTCTTAAATTCAGATAATAAATTAGAAAAAGTAAGAATTAAAGATAAGAAAAGACAACCAGTTGCTGATGAAGAAATTTCATATTTTCAAATCTCAGGAAAATATATTTATTACACAACAAAAGACGATGAATTCAAGAGAATGAAAAAGAATGGTTCATCAATAGAGAAAATAGGAAACGGAATAGATTCATTTCAAATTGTAGGAAATGATGTATATTATATAAGCAAAGCAAATCAATATTTAATGAAATTAAATTTAAAAGATAATACAGATAAATCAGTTATTGAAAGAAAAGTAAAAACATTTAATATTTATGAAAAAACTATATATTATGCTGTAAATGAAGATTCTGAACAAGCAATCTACAAGAAAAAAATAAATGGAAAGAAGACAGAAAGAATAACTGATTTATCAAGCGCAAATGTAATAATTTCTGTAGTTGGAAAATGGGTATATTACACAGATAAGGTAGTAGATTCACCTTATTATTATACAATATATAAAGTAAAAACAAATGGAGCGGATAAACAAGAAGTGAATATCTAAAATCCAAAGAATGAGCGGACTTATATAAAATTGAGTCCGCTTAAATTGCGATAGGAGGAAAGATGGGATTAGGAACAATTGCAGTTAACAAAAAAGTATTCAATTTAGATTTAATGAATATAGAAGAACTAGAATGTTTATTAGAAAAAGTAGAAAAGGAAAAAAATAAGATAAAAAAAGAAATAAAAAAAATAAAATGAAAGGACTTTTTAGCATTGTGGAGAATATTGGAAAAGTAGAAAATCAAAGATTAGATAGTCTATGTAAAAAGCTTGAAAAACTAACAAAAGATCAAGCAATTATTTCTGCTGCAATTCAATACAAGAAAAGTCAAGAAATTATAGATCAAAAAGTGAAAAATGAAAATGCAGCAATTTCATATGGAATAATAAGAATTAACAAAAAAGTAATTGAAAACCTAGATAAATATACAGAAATAGAAAAAGAATATCAGGAAATTATGAAAAAATATGAAAATGATTTAACAGAACTTGCACAATATCACGATTCACAGATCATAATGGGATATACAAAAATTTTAGAAGAAGAGTTAAAACAAAAAGAAATAATTGCTAAGTTATTCTATGCAAAAAAAGAAGAAACATTGGCAAAAGGAAGAGTAGATAATAGCGATGATCAAATAAGTGAAAAAATTTATGATATGGAAGAAGAATTAACTAAAAGTGAGCAAAAAATAAGAAGAACTAAAACGACAATCAAAAAAAGAATAATCCTAAAAGAAGATGAATTGACTTCACTTTTTGAGACGAAAGAAAAAGAAATCATAAAAGAAAATATAAAAGGTCCAAGAATATTTGATAAGGCAACAAGATTTTTCTTAGGAAAATTAAATCCAACAAAACAAATACAACGAAATGTATTTAACAATTTAAAAAAGAGAATAAATGAATATGAAAAAAATAAAATTGAAATAAAAATAAAAGAAGAATATACGGAAGAAAATATAGAAAAAACCATTGCAAAGATAGTTGAAAAAATGAATACTAAAGAATAATGGAGGAAAATATGGCAGAGGAGAAAAAAGAAGAAAAAGTAATTAAAGTAAATTTAAAAGTATTATTAATGATTATTGCAATAGTAATTATGATAATTATTTTATTTGCAGGAATGCATATTAAAGAGAATAAAGAAATTATTGATTCAGGAGAGAATAATTTTTCAATCACTACAAAAGTAAACAATAGTAAAGAATTTAATGAAAATAATGGAATTGATATCTTAAAAGCATACTTGGATGAAAAATCAATTGCAATGTCATCTCCACAAGCTTTATTGGAAAAATATGGACTTGCTACAAATAAACAGTTCGCAAGTTATGAAAAAACAACGGATGAAACATTTATAAAAACAGATATACTATATGAAAATATAAGAAATACAATGCAAAAATATATAACAAAAGAGTTGTTTACAAAAGAATTTAAAACAATATACAAACAATCAAATGGAGTAACACATGTTGCAAATTTAAATAATCCTAGACAAACATATAATATAACAAGACATGAAATGTTAGAAAATAAAAATAAACCATTAGTACAGGTATGGTATACAACAACCCAAGATGGAAAAACATCAGAAGGAAAAAGTATGAAGGTAGAATTTGTTCAAAACAATGGAGACTGGATTATTTCTAATATTAGCTAAAAAAAACTTGAAAAAATATAATAATGGTGTTACAATAATAAACATAAGTTTAAAGTCTAAGAAGAAGCTAAGTAGGTTTAGGAAAAATATAGAAAGAGAGAATAAGCATTAGCTGAGAGCTTATTATATATTCTAAATTGAATATTCACTTTGGAGACGCTATATCAAAAAATATAGACGTTTGCTACGTTACAGCAATAATGAGGTTAAGTTTAGATTAATAAATTTAGGTGGTACCACGGTATGTATAAGCATTTCGTCCTATAGTTGGATGAAGTGCTTTTTTGTATTATAGAAACATTTTCTAAATTTCATTTAATATAAAAATAGCATTGTGCAGAAATTTGAAGTGCAAAATTCACGTTCGAACAAAGATATGGAATTAAAAAATTATAATAAGTGCAGTCATTATAATATCCACTTTTGTTCGTATAAAAAAACAAGAAAAATGAAACGAATTTAAAATTATTAATATACGTTGTTAAAAAATAAAGGGAGGTAAATATTTTGAAAGAAGAAATCGAAAATTTAAAAAAGCAAGCACTAGAAGAAATTGCAAACTCAAAAAATTCAAAAGAATTAAATGATTTAAGAGTAAAATATTTAGGAAAAAAAGGTGAGCTAACAGGACTATTAAGAGGAATGGGAAACTTATCACCAGAAGAAAGACCAAAGATGGGAGCTTTAGTAAATTCAGCAAAGCAAGAAATTGAAAATGAGATTCAAGAAAAAGAAAAAGAATTAGCTGAAAAAGAATTACAAGAAAAACTTGAAAAAGAAGAAATTGATATAACATTACCAAGTCAAAAAATTAAAAGAGGAAGCAAACATCCTCTAAATAGAGTAATAGAAGAAGTTGAAGATTTGTTTGTATCAATGGGATATGATGTTGTATCAGGACCAGAGTTAGAAACAGACGAATATTGTTTTGAGAGATTAAATCTTCCTAAAGGACATCCGGCAAGAGATATGCAAGACAGTTTCTACATCACACCAGAATATTTATTAAGAACTCAAACATCAGCAGTTCAAGCTAGAACAATGATGGCAAATGAAGAAAAAACACCTATCAGAGTAATAGTACCAGGAAAAACATTTAGAAGAGAAGATGATGCAACACACTCACATCAATTTAATCAAGTTGAAGGTTTAGTAATTGATAAAAATATATCACTAGCAGATTTAAAAGGAACACTTGAAGTATTCATGAAAAAAATGCTAGGACAAAATACAGAATTAAGATTTAGACCAAGCTACTTCCCATTCACAGAACCATCATATGAAGTTGATGTTACATGTTTCAAATGCGGAGGAAAAGGTTGTAACTTATGTAAGCAAACTGGATGGATTGAATTATTAGGTTCAGGAATTGTACATCCAAACGTACTTAGAATGAACGGATATGATCCAGACAAATATTCAGGATTTGCATTTGGAGTTGGATTAGACAGACTAGCAATGTTTAAATATGGAATAACAGATATAAGATTACTATATCAAAATGATGTTAGATTCTTAAAACAATTTGATAGAAAGGATGAAGAAAATGAAATTAAGTATTAATTTTTTAAAAGACTATGTTGATTTAGATGAAAATATAGATGTAAAAAAATTAGCAGAAGACATGACAAATGCAGGCAATGAATATGATGAGGCTGGTAATTTAATAAATGCAACAAAATTAGTAATTGGTGAAATAGTAGAATGTAAGGAACATCCAGATTCAGACCATTTACATTGTTGCAAAGTAAATGTAGGAAAAGAAGTACTAGATATCGTTTGTGGTGCACCAAATGCTAGAAAAGGAATCAAAGTAATTGTTGCATTAGATGGAGCTCAATTACCAGGTGGAACAATTAAATGTGGAAAAATAAGAGGCGAAGTTTCAAACGGAATGATGTGTTCAATTGCTGAACTTGGTTTAGATAATAAATTCTTAACAGAAGAAGACAAAGCAGGAATACATGAATTACCAACAGATGCTCCAATTGGAGAAAATCCAATTGCATATATGAAATTAAATGATCAAGTAATTGATTTTGAATTAACAGCAAATAGAGGAGACTTATTAAGCATTTTAGGTATGGCATATGAAGTAGGTGCTATATATGATAAAAAAGTAAAAGATATAGATTTATCTCACAAAGAGAACAAAGAAAATATAAATGATATTTTCAAAGTAAAGGTAAATACAGAAAATTGTTCAATTTTCTTAGCTAAAAAAGTAAAAAATGTTGTAATAAAAGAAAGCCCTGATTTTATTAAATCAAGATTAATAGCATCAGGAATTAGACCAATAAATAATGTTGTTGATATAAGCAACTATGTAATGCTAGAAACAGGTCAACCACTACATTTCTATGATGCAGATTGCTTAAAAGATTGCTTAGAAGTTAGAATGGCAAATGAAGGAGAAAAATTAACAACACTAGATGGAATTGAAAGAGACTTAAAAGCAGAAGATATAGTTATTTCAGATGGAGAAAGAGCAATCGGTTTAGCTGGAGTAATGGGAGGAATAGAAACTGAGATTACTGATAAAACTAAAAACATTATTATTGAATCTGCAATATTTGATAGTGTAAAAGTAAGAAGAACATCAAATGCAATATTAAGAAGTGAAGCAAGCAATAGGTTTGAAAAAGGATTAGATCCAAACAGAACATTTATGGCAATAGAAAGAGCATGCCACTTATTAGAAAAATATGCAAGTGGAGAAGTTGTAGGAGATATTGCTAAATACGATACAACAGAAAAAGAAGATAAAATTATCAATATTACAGCTGAAAATATAAACAATATTTTAGGAATGACAATATCAGAAAAAGAAATATTAGATGTATTTAGAAGATTAGGATTTAAAGCAATAGTAAAAGATGGAGTAATTGTAGTAAGTGTTCCAAGAAGAAGATTAGATATATCAATTAAAGAAGATTTAATTGAAGAAGTTGGACGTATTTATGGCGTAAACAATATAAAAGGAAAATTACCTAATATTTTACCAAAGATGGGAAGCTATGATAAATGTACAAGACAAATTAGAAATAAAATGGTTGATTTAGGATTAAATGAAACTTTATCATATGTACTTGTACCAGAAGCAGACGCAAAGATGTTTACAAAAGATGATTATGAAACAGTAAAACTATTAGCTCCATTATCAGAAGATAAAAACACATTAAGACATAGCTTATCAGTAGCTCTTTACAAAATCTATGAATATAACAAAGCAAGAAATAATAAAGATGTTTCATTATTCGAAATTGGAAAAGCTTTTCAGAAAAAAGATGAAGAATATACAGAAACTAAAAAATTAGCTGCATTAATGTCAGGTGAATATTATTTAGGATTAGACAAAAAGAAAGTTGATTTCTATGTAATAAAAGGTGTAGCAGAAGAAATCCTAGATTATCTTGGATATAATGGAAGATATAGCTTTGTAAGAAACTTAGAAAAAACGCCAGAAGAATTACATCCAGGTCAATCTGCAGTAATATCTGTAAATAACGATATAGTAGGTATTATAGGAAAGATTCATCCAAAAGTTGAAAAAGATGATGTATATGTTTTGGAAATTGATCTAGACAGATTATTAAGTAAAAGAGTTGGAAAAATGAAATATAAAGAAATTTCAAAATTCCCAAATATCAAAAAAGATTTAAGCATAGTAGTTGATAAGAAAATATCAGCACAAGAAATAGGAATGAAAATTAAAAAGCTTGCGGGTTCATTATTAGAAAGTTCAGAAGTATTTGATATATATACAGGAACAGGAATAGAAGAAGACAAGAAGAGTATTTCATTTGCATTAACATTTGGTAAAGGTGATAGAACTTTAACTGATGATGAAATAAATGAAGTAATGAATAAAATTATTGCAGGACTTGAAAAAGACATAAAAGCAGAATTAAGATAAAATTCACATATAATATTCATAATAATGCTAAAGAAATAAAAAGAGGCACTGGAAAGTAAATGAGAACAGATGGAGAGCAAGGCAAAAGCCCTAAAAAAACCAGAAGCGTACATAAGCACGTTGAGAACTTTTTTATAGGGTAATAAAACCAGAATCAAAAGAAAGCAAAAAGAGCGCGAAAATCCAAGAAGGCACTGGAAAATGAATGAGAATGGATGGAGAGCAAGGCAAAAGCCCTAAAAAAACCGGAAGCGTACATAAGTACGTTGAGGATTTTTTATAGGGCTTTTAACACAGCAATCCGCCATTCTCATTCATTTTACTAGAATTCACAATTTTTTGGAGTCCTAGGGAAAGGAATAACATCTCTAATATTTTGCATACCAGTAATATACATCATTAATCTTTCAAATCCTAACCCAAATCCAGAGTGGGTGATACTACCATATCTTCTCAAATCTAGATACCACCAATAATCTTTTTTATTTAAACCAAGCTCATCCATTCTAGCTTCAAGCTTAGCTAAATCATCTTCTCTTTGGCTACCACCGATTAATTCTCCAATACCAGGAACTAATAAATCAGTAGCAGCAACAGTTTTACCATCATCATTTTGTTTCATATAGAAAGCTTTAATATCTTTTGGATAATCTGTAACAAAAACAGGTTTACCAAAAACAACCTCACTAAGATATCTTTCATGTTCAGTTTGAATATCAGTTCCCCAAGTAACAGGATATTCGAATTTATCATTATTCTTTTCTAATTCTTTAATAGCATCTGTATAAGAAATTCTACCAAAATCAGAGTTAGCAACATGAGTAAGCCTTTCTATTAAGCCAGGGCTAATAAATTTATCAAAGAATTCCATTTCTTCTGGAACAGAAGCTAAAACATCTTTAATAACGTATTTTAACATATCCTCAGCTAAATCCATATCATCTTGTAAATCAGCAAAACATATTTCTGGTTCAATCATCCAAAATTCTGCAGCATGTTTTACAGTATTAGAATTTTCAGCTCTAAATGTTGGTCCAAATGTATAAACATTTCTGAATGCAAAAGCATAAGTTTCAACATCTAATTGTCCACTTACAGTTAAATGAGCAGGACGAGCAAAAAAGTCTTGTGAATAATCCATATTACCTTTATCATCTTTAGGTAAATCATTTAGATCAGCAGAAGTAACTGTAAACATTTCACCAGCACCTTCACAATCACTAGAAGTAATTATAGGTGAATGAACATAAACAAATCCACGTTCTTGGAAAAATTTATGAATAGCAAAAGAAACAGCTGAACGAACTCTAAATGTAGCATTAAAAGTATTTGTTCTTGGACGTAAATGAGCAATAGTTCTTAAATACTCAAATGAATGTCTTTTCTTTTGAAGCGGATAATCACTATCAGCTTGATTGAAAATCTCAACAGTATTTGCTTGAATTTCAAAAGGTTGTTTAGCATTTTCTGTTTTTACAAGTGTTCCAGAAACAATAATTGAAGAAGAGATAGATAATTTTTTTACATCTTCAAAATTGCTCAATTTATCAGTAAAAACAACTTGTACATTTTTAAAGAAAGATCCATCATTAATTTCAATAAAACCAAAAGTTTTAGAATCTCTAACTGTTTTAACCCAGCCAGAAACTTTAACGGATTTTTCGATATAATTTTCTGTATTTCTGTATAAGTCTTTAATTAAAATAAAATCTTTGTTCATAATCAAAATCCTTCCTAAAATAAATATTGTAACCATTATATAACATTTTGATAGAAAAACAAGATATACTTTTTATTTATTTTGTCAAATTAGGGCTTGAAAAAAAATAATAATATGATAAAATAAAGAAAATTTGTTTGGTACGGAGGAAGATATGTACGCATATATAAAAGGAACTTTAGAAGAAAAATCAACTGATTCAATAGTAGTTGAAACAGCTGGAATAGGATACAAAATTTATGTTTCAGAACACACAATGGCAAAGCTTGGAGAAATAGGAGAAAATATTAAAATATATACACATTACCATGTAAGAGAGGATAACATAAGTTTATATGGATTTATGAGTAATGAAGAATTGAAAATGTTTGAATTATTATTACAAGTAAGCGGAATAGGAGCAAAAACAGCAATTGCAATGCTTTCAAATATAACACCATCAAAATTTGCTTTAGCAATAATCTCAAATGACTTAAAAACATTAACAAAAATACCAGGTATAGGAAACAAATCAGCACAAAGAATGGTATTAGAATTAAAAGATAAATTAAAAACACAAACAGCAATAGAAGATGACGAAGAAGAAACAACACCAAATGACAATAGCGAATCAATAAATGAAGCAGGACAAGCACTTCAAATTTTAGGATACAACAAAAGCGAAATTTCAAAAGTATTTGATAAATTTGACACACACAATTTATCTACAGAAGATTTAATAAAGGAAGCGCTTAAGCGCCTAGCACGATAAAAAAAGAATAAAAGATTGTTTCAAATAAAAAGAAAATTAAAAGGAGATATGATAGAAATTCAGAAAAGAAACGAGTATTACAAGGCAAACAAGCGAAAAAACCGGAAGCGTACAAAGGTACGTTGAGGATTTTTGATGCGAAGTTTAACGAAGTAAGACGAAGTTTATTTTTTGAATTAGGAGGTAAAATATGAGTAATGAGAACCAACCCTTGGCATATAGAATGCGCCCCAAAACCCTCGACCAATTCGTTGGTCAAGAACACATAGTAGGAAAAGACAAACTACTATACAGAACAATAAAAGCAGACAGACTATCAAGCATAATACTATGGGGCCCACCGGGATGCGGAAAAACATCACTAGCAAAAGTAATAAGCGAAACAACAAAATATCAATTTAAAAAATTAAACGCAGTAACATCAGGAGTAACAGAAATAAAAAATGCAGTAACAGAAGCAAGTAATCCATTTATGAACCCATCAGGAAAATGCATATTATTCATAGATGAGATACACAGATTTAACAAATTACAACAAGATGCATTATTACCATATGTAGAGGACGGAACAGTAATACTAATTGGAGCAACAACGGAGAATCCATATTTTGAGGTTAATAAAGCTCTTATATCTAGATCAATGGTAATAAAGCTAGAACCACTAAGAAAAGAAGATATTATAAAGGTTATAAAAAACGCGTTAACATCTAAGGAAGGTTTGGGAGATTATAATGTAAAAATTTCTGAAGACACAATAGATAGAATTGCTGAGATTTCTGGGGGAGATGTGCGTACAGCATTAAATGGATTAGAAATTGCTGTTCTTACAACAAAGATGAATAAAGAAGGACAAATAGAAATAACAGATGAAATAGCAGCACAATCATTTAACAAAAAGAAATCAATGTTTGACAAAAGTGGAGATAGCCATTATGACAATATTAGTGCTATGATAAAATCTCTTAGAGGTAGTGATGCAGATGCAGCTGTATTTTATTTGGCAAGAGCAATAGAAGCGGGAGAGGATCCAATGTTTTTGGCCAGAAGATTAGTAATATCTGCAGCAGAGGATGTAGGATTAGCAAATCCAGAAGCATTGGTTATTGCGACATCAGCAATGCAAGCAGTATCAATGGTTGGAATGCCAGAAGGAAGAATTATTTTATCAGAAGCAGCTGTATATATAGCAAAATCTAAAAAATCAAATGCAACATATAACGCTATAAATAAAGCAATAGCTGATGTTGAAAATAAAGATACAGGAACAATACCAATGCATATTAGAAACGCACCTGCAGAGGGTATGTCTGATTTCGGATATGGAGAAGGCTATAAATATCCTCATGATTATCCAGGTCATTATGTTGAACAACAATATTTACCTGATAAAATGCTAGGAACAAAATATTATATTCCAGATGAAACAATAACAGATGAAAAAATTAAATAAAATTGAATATAAAAAAGAGAATGAAGACAAAATATTAATATGAAGAATAAAATAATAGGAATTATAGCTGGACTAATAAGCGGATTATTTGGAGCAGGTGGAGGAATGATATTAGTGCCAGCTTTTTCAATTATAAATAAAAAGGATGAAAAAAAAGCAAGAGCAACATCAATATTTTGTATATTACCATTAGTTATAACAAGTTGTATTTTATATTTTAAGCAGCAATATATAGAATGGAGAATAGGTATAAAATGCGCAATCGGAGGAGTAATAGGAGGAATAATAGGAACAATTTTATTAAAGAAAATGAACGACAAAATATTAAAAATATTGTTTACAGCATTTCTTTTATACACATCTGTAAGAATGGTGATTTAAATGGAAGTAGTATTTGGCATAATTGCAGGAATAATTACTAGCCTAGGAATGGGCGGAGGAGCAATATTAATATTATTGCTGACTCTTTTTATGAATATTGACCAACACATTTCTCAGGCAACAAATTTAATATTTTTTATTCCAACAGCAATTACATCAATAATAATAAATGTAAAAAACAAGCAAATTGATTTTAAAACTGCAAAAGATATAATAATTTATGGAATAGTTGGAGCAATTGTGGGAAGTCTTATAGCAGTCAATTTGCCAAATCAAAAACTGAAAAAATTTTTTGGAATTTTTTTGCTTATAATCGCAATTTTTCAAGTATATGAAATTTATACATCGTATATAAAAAAGAAAAAAACAAATAATAAAAATAGTGAAGAAAACAAAATAAAAAATAGGAGGGCAAAAAAATGAAATTTGTAAAAGGAGCTGTAATAGGTTCAGTAGCAACTGTAGCTGCAATGATGCTATATCAAGATATGAACAGAACAACAAAAAATAAAATGATAAAAAAGGGTAAACAATTTGCAAGAAAAGTAGGAGTTATTTAGAACAAAAGCGGACACTTATAACATTTGCACATATTATAGCATTTTTAAGTCTGAATCTCTGCTTGTGTGCGAAATTTGATTGGCAAGTTTCTGTGCATTGTTATTTTCCTATAATAGAAAGTTCAGAAAACTTTCTTATTATAGAAAAAATCCCCAGGTATCAAAGTGAGACTAATTTACTCAACTTTAATACTTTGGGGATTTTTTAGATATTATAAATAAATTGCACTCATTAATAAAGATTTAGATTAAAAAATTATCTCTTGCATGGACAAGGAAATTCTGGTTCGCAAGGTTTTTCTTTGTGATGACAAGGATCAAGTTTAATACCTTTTAAACATCTTTTTTTATCAAAAGGACATTCATCGCAAACTTTAATGTGTTTTACTCTATCAACCCAAATTTGAATTTCATAAGATCTATCTGGGCAAAGAGGTCCGAAAACAAACTCACCATTTTTATCAGAAAATGTGTGTGATACTGGACGTCTTTCTTTTTCACCACATTCAATAACAACTTCAATTAGTTTAACCACAGCATCACATATAGGTTCGCCATGTTTATCTTTTAAAACGCCATAGATAACATTTCTATCGTCTTCTGGAACAATTATTTCCATATCAAATTGTTTGCCTTTTTCAATAAATCCATCTACTTTAACAACAGGACATATATCTTTTTCTATTTCCATTATTTCTATCATTCCTTAATATAAATTAGCTTTCGCTTAGTATATATTATGAAAAAAAGGAAAAAATGTGAGAAGAGAGCATATAATTAAAAAAAGCGAGGTAAAAGTATGGCCGTTATAGGAATAATTACTAAAAGTAATAATATAAATGAAATTGAAAAGACTTTAGAGAAATATAGTATTCATGAAAAAAATATTGTAATTATAACCAAACATACAATTGAAAATATAAAAAATGTGAAATTCGATATTATTATAATATTTGATCAAATTGAAGACGGTGACATACTAAAAAAGATCATTGATTCAAGTAAGTATTTAATAATAAATACGGATTTTAAAGAAAATATGAAATTATTAAATATGGCAGAAGATCAATATGTAATAACTTTTGGATTTAATTCAAGAGCAACAATAACTATTATTAGTAACGAAAATGATGAAATTATATTAGATTTGCAAAGAGAAATAGAAAATTTAGACAAAGAAAAAATAGAGAGTCAAGAAATAAAATTAGAAAATAATTTTAATAAAAATCGCATTTATGAGGAAATTTCTATGAAAATTTTAACTTTTTTGGTAGAAACATAAACTTTTTATGTAGACAAGATGGAAAAATTGTGCTATAATGTAGATGTTTCTAAAGAAATTTTAAAATAAAAACAGGCATATATATGAAAAACACAATAGATAAAATAAGGAGGAAAAAAGAGTGGTTACAAATTTATTAGAAAATAACCATCTAGTATTAGTTGGAAAAGTTACAAGTGAAAAAACATATAGTCATGAGATATATGGTGAGAAATTTTACATATTTGATTTAGAGGTACCAAGATTAAGTTCAGCAGTTGATATTATACCTATAACAGTATCTGAAAGATTATTAACAAATTTTGATTTGGAAATAGGTAAAAAACTTTGTATTCATGGTCAATTTAGATCATATAATAGTTATCAAAACGAAAGAAATAAGCTAATACTAACAGTATTTGCAAAAGATATTGTAGAAGTAGAAGAGCAAGAGGAAAATGAAGAAAGTGAAGAAAAGAAAGACGTAGTAACAAATGAAGTTACACTATCAGGATATGTTTGTAAGAAACCTATATACAGACAAACACCTTTTGATAGAGAAATTTCAGATTTATTATTAGCAGTAAACAGAGCATATAATAAATCAGATTACATTCCTTGTATAGCTTGGGGAAGAAATGCAAGATTCTGCCAAAACATGGAAGTAGGAACAGAAGTAAAAATAATTGGTAGAGTTCAAAGCAGAAAATATGAAAAGAAATTTGAAGATGGAACATCTGAAACAAGAGTTGCATATGAAGTTTCAATATCAAGCATGGAAATTATAGACAAAAAAGATGAAACAGCTGAAGAAGTTGGATAATATAATATAAATATAATAAAGGAAAGAGCGGCTAATGAAAGCATTGGTCGTTTTTTTCTTTTTTTAAAACCAAATTCTTGAATAATATAGAACAGTTTGATATAATTTTACTCGAAAAAGAGGGTGAAAAAATGATATTAAAAACTATAACATTTAATATGTGTCATGGTGAAGGTTTAGACGGAATTATTGATGTTGAAAGACAAGCAAAATTTTTGAAAAAATATAAACCAGATATATTATTTCTTCAAGAAATAGATATGTACACACAAAGAGTATATAGTGAAAATCAAATATATACTTTTTCAAAATACATTGAATTACCATATAGAACTATGGGAATAAATATTAAATATAAGAATGGATATTATGGAGATGGAATTTTATCAAGATTTCCAATAGAATATTCAACAAATTATTTAATGCCACTAGTAAATCCCGCAAATGAGCAAAGAGGATTATTATGTAATAAAATATCATTTGGAACTACTAAACTAAATTTATTTTCTATACATTATCCAACAAACTTTGAAGAGAGAAAATTGGCAACAGAAGAATTGATAAACATTATAGAAAAAATAGATGATAATGAAATAATTATAATTGGTGGAGATTTTAACATAGGTGTTGAAAAAGTTGGAAAACATAAGTATGAATTTACAAAAAGTGATGAATATCCTGAATACCAAATGTTAAAAGAGCACTTAGATAAGCTGGAAAATAATGAAGAAACATGGTTTTCAGCAAATGGAAATGGATGTATTGATACAATTTTTTACTCAAAAAATATAAAGTTATTAAAAATGGAAACAATAAAAACTAAATATTCAGATCATTCAGCTGTTTATGCAGAATTCGAAGTATAGAAGAAAGGTTAAAGACAATGGAAAACACAAGCAAAATAAAAAGATACAAATTTCATGTAATTATAGCAGTATTATTAATATTATACTGTGCATCTATCGCACCTAAAGCGTTACAAAATGATACTTTTTACACAATAAAAGTAGGAGAGTATATTACTCAAAACGGAATAGGGAATTTAAAAGAAGATCCTTTTTCATGGCATGAACTTCCATATACATTTCCACATTGGTTATATGATTTATCAATATATGGAGTTTACAGTTTAGGTGGAATGATGGGTATATATATATCAACAATAGAGCTTACATGTCTCTTAGGATTGTCAATATATTTTACCTCAAATAAGGTATCAAAAAATGCACCGCTATCAGCAATTGTAACATTTATTGCGATGTATTTAATGCAACCATATCTAGCAGCGAGAGCACAACTGGTATCATTTTCATTAATGGTATTAACAATATATTTAATAGAAAAATTTTTAGAGAGTGGGAAAAAACGTTATGCATTTGGCTTAATAGGATTTTCACTATTAATTGTTAACTTACATATGGCAGTATGGCCATTCTTCTTCGTTTTATTTATGCCATACATTTTTGAATACATCATATCACTTAATATTTTTACAATAGATTTATTTATAAAATTAAAAATTTTTTATGAAAAATATAGAGCCAAAGATGGATATGAACAAAGAATAGCAGAACTTAAAGAAAAAATAGAACACAATAAAATTAAAAGAGCAGAAGCTCAAAAAAATCCATATAAAATTAGAGTTACAAGAAATGATAATGTAAAAAAATTAATTTTAGTAATGATTATATGTGCATTCATGGGAATATTTACACCGACTGGACTTACAACTCCATATACATATCTTTATAAAACAATGTCTGGAAATACAATGGAAGTAATAAATGAACACATGCCATTAGATCTTGCAAGTAATAAAGATTTTGTAGCATTTTTCTTAATGTTCATTGTAGTATTAACATTTATTGATATAAAAATAGATTTAAAACACTTATGTTACTATTTAGGAATTTTATATTTAGCACTTAATTCAAGAAGACAGGTATCAATGTTTTTAATTATTTGCACTCCAATATTAGCTGATTTATTAGGAGAAATATTTGAGAAATATTCACCAAAACTTCAAGAAAAAGTAATTACTATAGTCACGAATTTTTACACAAAAGTTATTTTAGCAACAGCTGTTATAATAATTGCAATACAAAATTTCAAGTCAAAAATAGAAACTAAATATTACACAAATGCAAATTATCCAATATATGCGGCTGAATGGATTAAAGAAAATTTGGATTATAAAAATATCAAATTATTTAATGAATATAATTATGGAAGTTATTTAATATATGAAGGAATACCTGTAATGATTGATTCTAGATGTGATTTATATACTCCTCAATATAATACTAAAACAGGAAATCCAAAAGATGGACAAGATATATTTATGGATGTACAAAATGTAGCAACAGGCGCTGCAAAATATGATGAAATTTTTGATAAGTATGGAATAACGCATGTAATTACATATTCGGATTCAAATTTAAATAAGAAGTTGAAAAAAGACTCAGACTACAAAAAAATATATCCAATAACAATTGAAGAAGAAGCTCAGGAAACAAAATTTGTGATATACGAAAGAACTGAAGGAGTAAAAACAATAACAGAAACGACAACAGAAAATCAATAGCATTAAAGAAAGGATAAACAAATTGGAGAAAGAATACATAATAAAAGAAGATGGAATCAGATTAGACAAAGCAATTGCAGAATTAGATCCGGATATATCTCGAATGACAGTTCAAAAATTAATAGAAGATGAAAAAATTTTAGTAAACGGAAAAAAAGAAAAAGCATCTTACAAAGTTAAAGCTAATGACAAAATAGCAATTGAATTTGAGAAACCAAAAGAATCAAAACTAAAAGCGGAAGAAATTCCATTAAACGTAATATATGAGGACAGTGATATTATAATAATAAATAAGGAAAAAGGAATGGTAGTTCATCCTGGTAATGGAAATCCAGATGGAACACTTGCAAATGCAATAATGGCAAGATGCAAGGATTCTTTATCAGGTATAGGTGGAGAAATTAGACCAGGAATTGTTCATAGAATTGACAAAGATACATCAGGAATTATAATTGTTGCAAAAAATGATAAAGCTCATTTGAATATCAGTGAACAAATAAAAGAACATAAAACAACAAAAACTTATTTAGCTTTGGTTCGTGGAAGAGTTAAAGAAAATGAAGCAACTATAGATATGCCAATAGGAAGAAGCAAAAAAGATAGAAAGAAAATGGCTGTTGACAAAGACGGTAAAAAGGCAGTGACTCATTTCAAAGTATTAAAAAGATATAGCGATTGTACATTATTAGAAGTAGTTATAGAAACAGGAAGAACTCATCAAATAAGAGTTCACCTTTCAGAAATAGGATATCCGATAATTGGTGATTATACATATTCTAATGGAAAAAATAGATTTGATGTAGAAGGACAAATGCTTCATGCATATAAAATTAAATTCAAACATCCAACTACAAACGAAGAAGTTGAATATACAGCAGAATTACCAAAGTATTTTAAAGATATTTTAGAAAAGCTAGATGAAGAATAATAAAAAGGAAGAGGAAGAAAGTTGGAAGAAAGATTACAAAAATATTTAGCAAGTTGTGGAGTAGCTTCAAGAAGAAAATGTGAAGAGCTTATATTACAAGGTAAAGTAAAGGTAAATGGCGAAGTAAAGACAGAACTAGGAATTAAAGTTGATCCACAAAAAGATGTAGTTGAATTTAATCGGTAGAAAAGTTAAACCAGAAGATAATAAAGTATATATTTTACTAAATAAACCTATAGGATATGTAACAACAGTAAAGGAACAATTTAGCAGAGATAAAGTTACAGATTTAGTTCACGTAAAAGAAAGACTTGTACCAGTTGGAAGACTAGATATGTACACATCTGGAGCTTTGATTTTAACTAATGATGGAGATTTTGTTTATAAGGTAACTCATCCTAAAAATGAAGTTACAAAAACTTATACTGTTACTTTAAAAGGACAAGTTTCTGATGATGAAATTGAAAAGTTAAGAAGCGGTGTTGTTTTAGATGATGGCTTTAAAACTAGTCCAGCTAAAGTAAAAAGAATTATGGAAGACAAAGAAAATAATAAAACAAGACTTGAAATTGTAATACATGAAGGCAAAAATAGAGAAGTTAGAAGAATGTGTGATGCAATAGGTAAAAAAGTATTAGCATTACACAGAAGTAAAATTGGAACAATTTCTTTGGAAGGATTAACAATCGGAAAATGGAGATATTTAAAAGATGATGAAGTTCAAAAACTTTTAAAATAAAATGTTAAATGATAAAATTACGAAAGAAGAGGTATAAATATGAATTTTAAATACGAAAGAAAACCGTTAAATGAAGAAAAGATTAATTGGATTCAAAATGAAGCTAAAGCTGGAGATGTTTTTGAAGGTACAGTAAAAAACATAAAGCCATTTGGAGCATTTGTTGAAATGAACAATGGAGTAGTTGGACTTTTGCATATAGAAGATATTTCAGTATCAAGAATAAAATCTCCAGAAGAAAGATTTTCAGTTGGACAAAATATAAAAGTTATGATAAAATCAGTTGACAAAGACTTAAACAGAGTAGAATTAACTCATAAAGAGCTTTTAGGAACTTGGGAAGAAAACGTTACAGATTACCAAGAAGGAGAAAAAGTTCAAGGAACAGTTAAGGAAGTAGAAAAACAAAAAAATGGAATCTTTATTGAACTAAAGCCAAATTTAGTTGGACTTGCAGAATATAAAGATGGATATGAATATGGACAAAAAGTTGATGTATACATTAAAAGAATAGTTAAAGACAAGAAGAAAATAAAACTATTAATTGTTTCATAGGGAATCTTACTAAAGATTTTCGAACAAAAGAAAACGTCTAAAATAATAATTTAATTGGAGGTATTAGTACAATGGTAGAAGATGAAAAAATCAAAACAACTGTCTCTCCTTTCGCAATGAAAGAAGGAGAAATCAAAACATTTGATGGAAAGGATGGATATGTTTCAATAAACCAAATTATTCATAGAATTAATTTAGGACATATCACAGAAATTCACTTTAAAATATTAGAATTAGTAAATGAATTTGAGTTTATGACATCAAGACAAATATATCAAATTTTAGTTCATAGAAATATTGATATAAAATCACAAGACAAATTAAATAACAAACTAGAACAATTAATAAAAACAAAAATATTAACAAGATATTATTTTTCAAGCGAAGATGGTAAATGCATATACAGAGTATATTGCTTAGAAAAAATGGGTAAATACTTATTGAACTCAAGAAATATTGAATGTAAATGGCAACCAACAGACAACACAAAACCAGTATCAATGATAAAGAAAAGATTAGCAGGAAACCAAATTATAATTGCATACATGAGAAAAGTACAAGCATTTGATTCTTATGTTGTAAAACCTGCTATAACAGCTAAACAAAGCGGAAAAATAATAAAAGCAAATGCAGGAGTTAGATTAACAAAAAGAGGAGTTTCAATAGACTTCATATATGAAGCTGTTAGAAGAGAAGAAGATTGGGAAACAAAATTCGAAGAAAGAATGAGATTATACAAAGAATTCTATGAGAACTTTGTTCAATTCGATTCTGGATATGAAAGAGCACCTCAACTTATATTAGTTGCAGAGGATGAAAAACATATGGTAGAAATCTTCAAAATAATAATAACAAAGGGACTACAAATAAATAACATGAGAATCTATTTCACACAAGATTTAAGTCAAAATGCTACAAAATTAGACAAATCACTTATAGAATTCGGAATAGACGAAAACGGAAAATACAGAATGAATACTGTTGAAGTAAAATTATTAGGATAATACAGTTATAAAAACACCAAAAAGCAATATAAATATTTTTGAAACATCTTGCTGTCGCAATCTTTTTTGAGCATCCGCTCTTTCTTTAGTAAAGATTGCTTCAATCGCAGTCACGAAGTCTTGCTTCGTTCCTTTGGTCGCTGCGCAATGATTTCAAAAATATTTATATTTTTTTTTAGTATTTATATAGGCTGTTAAAATGAAAAAATTATATTGCTTTTAGCATTTGCATAAATTGTTAAAATGAAAAATATTTATATTGCTTTTAGTATTTATATAAGCTATTGAAATGAAAATATTTATATTACTTTTGCATTTATATAGATTGCTAAAAAAGTCATATACGAAAAACGTCAACATATAATTAACCATGACAACCTTAAATAATTTAAAAGAAAATCAAATATGTAAAGTAAAATCAGTAAACGTGATTGGCGAGTTAAAGTATCGATTATTAGATATGGGAATTGTTCCAAACACAAAAATAAAGCTAACTAAAAAAGCACCACTTGGTGATCCACTTCAAATAGAAGTAAGAGGATATAGCTTAAGCATAAGAAAAGAAATTGCAAGCACGATAGAAGTCGAGGTGATTTTATGATATTAGCTTTAGTTGGAAATCAAAATTGCGGTAAGACAACCATATTCAATAAAATAACCAATTTAAAACAACATGTTGGGAACTTTCCAGGAGTAACTGTAGAACATGTAGTTGGCACAGTGCCAAATTATAAGAACTGTAAAATAGTTGATTTACCAGGATTATATTCATTAAATACATATACATCTGAAGAAAAAGTAACAAGAGATTTTTTATATAAAGTTAAACCAGACGTAATAATTAATGTAGTTGATGCAACAAACTTACAAAGAAATTTATACTTAACAATGCAATTAAAAGAAATTGGAATACCAATGATTATAGCACTTAACATGTTAGATGAAGTTGAGAAGAACAAAGGAAAAATAAATACTCAAGAATTATCAAGAATACTGCAACTACCAATTGTTAAATTAAGCACAGTTACAAAAGAAGAAACTGAACAATTAATATATGAAGCAATTCAAAATAAAAGAATTTATAATATTAACACTCCAAATTTAAAACAGCAAAATAAAATAAATGAGAAATATAGCCAAATAGAAAACATATGTAACAACGTAGTAAAAATGCCAAGAAATATATCTAAAAACAACTCATATAAAATAGATAAAATTTTAACAAATAAATTTTTAGGATTACCAATATTCTTTTTTATAATGTACATTATTTTCAATTTAACGTTTAATATTATTGGAAACTATTTTACAGAATTATTAAATCAGGGAATTGAAGTCGTTTCAAATATAATCATCTACTATTTTGAAACACATGAATATAATTTGATAATTGAAAGCTTAATTATCGATGGAATATTAAATGGAATAGGAAGTGTTATTAGCTTTTTACCGATAATTGTAACATTATATTTCTTTTTATCAATCTTAGAAGATAGCGGATATATGACTAGAATTGCTTTTATAATGGATAAGCCACTTAGCAAAATAGGACTTTCAGGAAAGAGCATAGTACCAATTTTACTAGGGTTCGGATGCTCGGTACCGGCAATACTTTCAATTAGAACAATACAATCTGAAAAAGAAAGAGATTTAAGTTTAATATTAGTTCCGTTCATAAGCTGTTCAGCCAAAATACCAATATATGCGATTTTTGTATCAATATTTTTTAAAGATAATCCAGCAATGGCAATGACTTTAATATATGCTGTCGGAATAATAATTGGAATAACAGTAACAGCATTAGTAGGCAGAAAAAGAAAAAATGATGAAGGAACATTTATAATGGAATTGCCTAATTATAGAATACCTTCATTAAAAAATACATGGCATCTTATGTGGAATAAAACAAAAGAATTTCTAATAAAATCATTTTCAGTAATATTTATTGCTTCATTAATAATATGGTTTTTGAAAAGCTTTAACCAAGAATTGCTTTTTGTGCCTGAAAATGAAAGTATGCTAGCAATGATTGGACAAAAGATTTCATTTATATTCAAGCCACTTGGATTTTCGGATTGGAAAATTGCAACATCAATTATAGTTGGTATTTCTGCTAAAGAAGCAATACTAAGCACATTAAGCGTCCTTACAAATGCAAGTTCAAATATGTTATCAATTATAATAGGGAATATGTTTACTAGAAGCTCAGCTATAAGCTTTTTAGCTTTCATATTATTGTATACTCCTTGCATAGCTACAATAGGAATAATAAAAAAAGAATTTGGAATAAAAAAAGCAATAAAAATTGTGTTTAATCAATTTTTCATTGCCTATATAATTTCTTTTTTAATTTATAAAATAGTATAAAAAAGTGAACATTATTTTTTAGTCAATTTTTATATACAAGAAAAATTATAAAAGCTTCCTTGTATATAAAAATAGCAATACTCATAAAATTGTAAATTTCATATGCAAACCAAATCATAGAATTAAAAATATAATAAATTTACACATTACATTTTATTTTTAATTTCTTTTAATGCTTTTGCAAGTTGATCTGGACATGAAGTTCCACGCATTCCACATTGAATTCCATCTAATCTAGCAATAACATCATTAATGTTTTGTCCTTCTACTAAAGCAGAAACAGCTAAAGTATTTCCTGGACATCCACCAACAATTTTAACTGACTTTATAATTTCTCCATCCATAACTATAATAAATTCACTAGAACACACTCCAGAAGGTCTATATCTATATTCCAAAAAAATCACTCCTTTCAATTTTGCTAAAAAGATTATAACAAAAAATGACATAATATACAATTATTTTTAGAAATATAAAAAATAATATACATGATTTCACATAAATTTCATAAATAAGAAATATAATAATCAAAGATTAGTAAAGAATACATAAAAAGTATTCGGAAAGAAAGGGGTAACTATGGAAATAGGAAAAGTTTTAAAAAAGACTGGATACACTTCAATAATAACTTCAATAGTATTAGGTGTTCTAGGATTGGTTATGTTTCTATATGCAGAAGCAACATTAAAAATAATAGCATGTGTATTAGGAGCAATATTAATTATAACAGGAATTGTTAAAATAGTAGGGTATTTTACTGAAAAGGGAAGTTATGATTTATTCAATTATCAATTAGTGTATGGAATTATAAGTATATTATTTGGCTTAGTAATGATTACACATACAGAAACATTAGGAAACTTTTTAGGAATAGTACTTGGTATTTGGATAATATATAGTAGTTTAATGAGATTTGGCTTATCTTTGAAATTAAAGGCATTTGAATCTAGTTCATGGATACCAATGTTAATAATTGCTATATTAATGATGATATGTGGAATTTATATTATATTTACACCAGATATAATAATTGCAACATTAGGACTAATAATATTAGTATACTCAATTATGGATATAATTGAAGGTTTTGCATTTATTATAAATGTAAATAAATTAGAAAAATTAAATTAAAATATAAAGCTATTAGTTAAATATATTTGCTAATAGCTTTACTTTTACAATTATTTAATATAATATTAATGTACATTAAAGAAAAATATTCAAATTTGTAAAAATTTAATATTAATTTAATGAAAATAAAATAATATATTATCAATCTAACAAGGAGGGGGGATAGAATAGATAAAAGAAAGGAATGATTATATGAAAAAAGAAAGTGAAAGAGAAGCAGACCTGATAGAGGCTGCAAGTTTAATGAGGATAGAACAAAAAGTAGATAAAAAGGCAAATGAATTTGAAAAAATTATGCTAATATATAAATCTGCACTAAAAGTACTTAGAACAAAATTTGATATTCTTAATGAAGAATTCAATAATTTTTGTGAATACAATCCAATTGATCACATAACAGAAAGGGTGAAATCACCAGATAGTATTATAGAAAAAATGCAGAGAAAAGAACTAGAACTTAATTATAAGAATTTAATAGAACAAGTAAATGATATAGCAGGAATGAGAATTGTATGCTCATTCAAAGATGATGTGTTCAAGTTAGTAAAAATAATTGAGAATTTTCAAGAAATAGAAATATTAGAAAGAAAAGATTATATTACTAATCCAAAACCAAGTGGATATTCAAGTTATCATATGATTGTAAATGTTCCAGTAACATTTAAGGATAAAACAATATATGTAAAAGTTGAAATTCAAATAAGAACAGTTGCAAT
>CAKPEG010000010.1 GCA_934149275.1 uncultured Clostridia bacterium
AAAGAGTGGATTGATAAAGATTGTAAAGAGTCGATTGATGATGTCGAAAATATTATTATTAAGTGTGTAAGAGAATATAAATGTTAAAGATAAATTACAATTAATGGAGAAAACTAATTATGGGATTATTTGATAAACTTATGAAAAAAGAAACTGTTGATTGGAAAAATGCTTATATAGGAAATCCGAATTTTTATAAAGGAAAAGATGGTAAGCCGTTTGGTGCATTTGCACTAACAGAAAATACCTTAACAAGTTGTATTTTTAATTAATAAATTTTCAAAAAAGACTTACACAAAATAAAAAAATATGCTATAATCATAAAAAACAGATATATATTAGGTTATAATTGGAAACGCACATTATTTAAAATAATGATAACGAACAACACAAATTGTATGTGTTGTTTTTTGATGTTTAAAATTATTTTAGAAAGGGGTTTTTAATTATGCCAAAAACAAAATTTCAAGATTTTGTATATACTATTATTATGGTAATATGTATGGTATATACAATGATTTGCTATAATGTAGCAGTAAACACAGGAGGATTAACAAATCAAGTATTTGTAGCAGCACTAGGAGAGTTACCGATAATGGGAGTTATTGCATTTATATTAGAAATTTTCTTTATTGGAAAATTAGCTCAAAAATTAGCATTTAGAATTGTAGATCCAAAAAAGGATAAGCCAATTTTTATAACATTAGCAATATCAACAATGATAGTATGCTTAATGTGCCCAATAATGAGTTTTTTTGGAAGTATATTATTTAGTTTTGATGGTATGTCAAATGTAATATCAAAATGGTTGTAAATATGTGTTTTGAATTTTCCAATGGCATTGTGTTCACAATTATTCTACATAGGACCTTTTGTTAGGTTTATATTTAATAAAATATTTAAAAATAAAATATAACATGTAGTTTGTATAAGAGTTTTTTTGTAATAATAGCAAGAAATTACGAATTATAAAGCAAAATAGCAGTTTTATTTACTGCTATTTTTGCTTTTTACGATAATTATTACCCCATTGAACCATAGAATCTAAAATAGGCTTTAAGCTCCAACCAGTATCTGTAAGAGAATATTCGACTCTAGGTGGAACTTCAGCAAAAACTTCACGATGAATAAGATTAGATTTTTCCATATCTCTTAAATTATTTGTAAGAACTTTTTGACTAATACCATTAAGAGATTTACGAAGTTCACCAAATCTTTTAGTTCCAGTTAGCAAATCTCGAATAATTAAAATTTTCCATTTATCTCCGATTAATCCCATTGTTATTTCAACAGGACAAGCAGGTAATTCTTGTTTCATTATAAATCAACTCCAATCTTTATAAAAATTATAGCAAACAATTCAAAAAATGTAAATAATATAATAATATCAATAATAGTGTCTATTTGTATATAATATTCTAAAACGCAGCATACAAAATAAAAAATTTTAAAATTTTTATGTTCTAGAAAGTGCTAAATTACTAAAAAGTTACTTTTAGGTAACTATGAAACAAAAAAGTGCCTACTTTACCAAACAGAAAACTAAAAGTAAAATAATTACAGAATTTGAAAAAAAGAGTAGCTACTAAATTTAATAAAAAGAATAAGGAGTGTATAAAGATGGAAGTTTCAAAAGTTAATTTAGGAAAAGGATATATAGATATTTATAATTTTGGAGATATAAAACTACATTGCTATCAAACAAATGACTTAATGAATGATGAAAGTTATATATTAGAAAATAATGAAAATGTACTATTGGTAGAATTTCCAGCATTTTATGATAATTTAGAAGAATTTGAAAAATATGTAAGAGGACTAAACAAAAATATTGTTGGAAAAGTATTTTCAGATCATCCAAACGGAGGAACAATACTAAAAGATGTAAAAGGATATGCGTCAAAAGGTACAATAAAATCAATGAAAGAAGGAACAATACATAATTTAGTAACAGGATTCGAGAAATCATTTAATGGAGCATTTGCCAAAGAATATCATGAAATAACAAATATTTTAGAAGATGAAAATGTAAATATTGGTGGATTTCAATTAAAAATAACATATCATGATGAAAATATTGAAATAGAATTTCCACAAATAAGATGTGTATATACACATATGTTAGGACATGATTGTCATTCAATAGTTGCAGGAGAAGGTCATGCAAATGTTATTATTGAACAATTAAAGAGATATAAAGCAAATGGATATAATTTAGTATTATCAAGTCATTACACACCAGAAACATTAAAAGATGTTGATACAAAAATTGCATATCTTGAAGAATTAAAAGAATTAGCAAAAGAAAGCAAAGATGCAACTGATTTTGAAAATAAAGTAAAAACAGAATATCCAGAATATAGTGGACTAAATTATTTAGATATGACAGCAGGATTTTTCTTCCCACAAAATTAGAAAATTCAATAAAGAATTGTGCTTAAAATAGTGCAATTCTTTATTATCATAAAAAGGAGCATTTATGGAAAGGTTAGATTTTTTAATTAATTATTTAATAAAAGAAAATAAAGAGATTGATATTAAAGAAACACCACAAAATACAAGTGATAAAAAAAGATTATATCGTTCATTGTGTAATATTAGAGAACCATTACCAATATCAGAAAAATATATTAAAATAGAAAATGAGTTTTTAAAAAAGGAAAATACAAACAAAGGCATTGTTGAATCAAACGCTATAACTCCATTTATAAAATATAAAGAAAGTCAAATATGCTTATGGCAGGGGGATATAACAACTTTAAAAATAGATGCAATTGCAAATGCAGCAAATTCGCAAGGATTAGGATGTTTTATACCTTGCCATAAGTGTGTAGACAATGCAATCCATTCTGCAAGTGGTGTTGAATTAAGACTAGAATGCAATAAAATTATGCAAAAGATAGGAATGTTACAAACAGGAAAAGCATTTATAACAAAAGGCTATAATTTGCCATCAAAATATGTGATTCATACAGTAGGACCAATTATATATGAAAATGTAACAGAAAAAGAAATATTAGAATTGAAAAATTGTTATATAAATGCACTAGAACTTGCAAAAGAAAATAATATAAAAACAATAGCGTTTCCTTGTATCTCTACAGGAGAATTTAGATTTCCAAAAGAACTAGCATCAAAAATTGCAATAGAAACAATAAAAGAATATTTAGATACAAACGAAGAATATTTTGAAAAAATAATATTTAATGTTTTTTTAGATGAAGATTATAAAATATATTTAAAGAATTTGGGAGAAATTTATGGAAGAATGTAGTTCAAGAATTTTACAAGCAAAACAAGCAATAAAACGAGCAGATTATATTATAATTGGTGCAGGAAGTGGTCTTTCAACAGCAGCAGGTTTACTCTATAGTGGAGAAAAGTTTGAAAAAGATTTTAAAGAATTTATAGAAAAATATCATTTGGATAATTTATATTCAGCATCGTTTTATGAATTTAAGACACAAGAAGAAAAGTGGGCATTTTTTGCAAAAATGATAAAACTAAATAGATATAATGAAAAGCCACTAAAATTGTATCAAGAATTATATGAAATTGTTAAAAATGAAGAATATTTTGTTTTAACAACAAATGTAGATGGGCAATTTTACAATAGTGGTTTTGGTAAAGATAAAGTATTTGAAGTGCAGGGAGATTATAGTTATTTACAATGTGAAAATGCTTGTCATAATAAATTATATGATAATAAAGAATTAGTAGAAAAGTGGTTACGAAATACAAAAAACTGCAAAATACCATCAGATTTAGTAATGAAATGCCCAGTATGTGGTGGTAATATGGATATGAATTTAAGAAAAGATGCAAACTTTGTTCAAGATGAAAATTGGTATAGACAATCCAGAAAATATGAAGATTTTTTATCTAGAAGTAAAGGCAAAAATGTGGTATTATTAGAAATAGGGGTTGGATTTAATACTCCTGGAATAATAAGATTTCCATTTGAACAAATGACAGCAAATAGTGAAAAAACAACACTTATAAGAATAAACAAAGATTATCCAAATCCAATGTTAGAAATAGAAAATAAAACAATTTCTTTTGATGAAGATACAAATAAAATAATAGAAGATTTAAAGGAGTAAATATAGATGATAATAAATACAGGATGCAGAACAGATATACCAGCATTTTATTCAAAATGGCTAATGAACAGAATAAGAGAAGGATATGTATTAGTAAGAAATCCATATTATCCATCACAAGTAACTAAATATAGTGTATCGCCAAATGTAGTAGATTGTTTAGCATTCTGCACTAAAAATCCAGAACCTATGCTAAAATATTTAAATGAACTTGATATTTACAGACAATATTGGTTTGTAACAATTACACCTTATGGAAAAGATATTGAGCCAGTTGTACCAAATAAAGAAAAAGTGATAGAAAGTTTTAAGAAATTATCAAATCATATAGGCATAGATTCTATTGGGTGGAGATATGATCCGATTTTCATAAATAATGATTTTGATGTAGAAAAGCACATAGAATGCTTTGAGAAAATGGCTAATAGTTTGAAAGGATATACTCATAATTGTACTATTAGCTTTTTGGATTTATATGAAAAAGTAAAAAGAAATGCTCCAGATTTAAGACCACCAACAAAAGAGGAACAAATTTGTATTGCTAAAGCTTTCGCACGAATAGGAAAAGAAAACAATATAGTAATACATAGTTGTTGTGAAAAGACTTTTTTATCAGAATATGGATTAAAATGTAATGGATGTATGAGCCAAGAAATTGTTGAAAAATCAATAAATTGCAAGTTAGAGCCACCTAAAAGGAAAAATTTGAGACAAGAATGTAATTGCCTTATGGGAAATGATATAGGGGCATATAATACTTGTGGACATTTATGCAAGTATTGTTATGCAAATGCTAATAAGGGTTTAGTTATTGAAAATATAAAAAAACATAATGAAAAATCTCCTTTTTTAATTGGAAATAATGAAATTGGAGATAAGATAACAGATGCTAAACAAAAAAGTTGGCTTGTAAGTAGAAATGAGCAGATTAGTTTTATCTACGAGGGAAACAAATTACAATAAGTAAATCAAATTATTTTAGTAAACATTACAAAAATTAAATAATAAAAAAATTACGAGGTATTGAATTTAATCAATATCTTTTTTTGTTGCACACATTAATAATCAATAGAAGAGAAATAGAAGTAGATATGGAAAAGTATAAAAAAAGAAATATGAAACATTGCATAAAATTAAAACAATACGACCAACTTGGAGCATTGAAAAATGCAAAATTTTAAAATATATCTTGTATAGTTTATAATAAAAGTGTTATACTATGCTTGAACAATTGCTATGCTTAATTTGCAATATTGGTGTAAAGATGAGAACGAAAAGGAAAGATTAAAAAGAGTTTATGCAGAAAATGAAAGAAAATATCAAGATGAATTAAGAGAAAAATATAATCCAGACAACTTATTTAAAAATAAGCAAAAAGTAGTAGAAGAAAAATTTGAAGAAACTGCAATGGTTGAATATAAAGAAGATACATTTTGGATTAAAATAAAAAGATTTTTAAAAGGATTATTTAAAAAAAATAATAAATAGATTTACAAATTAATAGGAGCAAATAAAATGTTATATATAATATTGATACTTATTATTTTTATGTTATATATGTTTATATATTATATAATTCATAAAAATACAAATATAGTAGATGGGGAAATTATACGAGTTGATAAAGTAAGAATTTTTAATTCAACAGTTAAAAAATTTAATACTACAATAACATATTCTTACATTGTAAACAATAAAAAACATATAAGTACAATGATTGATGATTTGGAAATAAGTAATTTGCTTTACAAATACATTAAAACAAAATCAAATGAAAAATTCTTTAAAAATGAATATACATATTATGTAAAAAAGAAAGACATTAAAGTACGATATAAAATTAACAATCCTCAAGATTCAAAAATTAATAACTTTATATTAAAAGAGATTATATATTTGTTAATTATAGATATGATTTTTACTTTAATTGGAATTATAATTTTGGGATTAATATGGTATATTTACCATTGAGTATAAAATATATAGATAAAATGAAAATAAATTTATTTTAGAATAGGCGAAGAATATGAAAGTTCAAAAGAAAATATATAAATGTGCTGTATGTGGTACGGAAAATGAATATTTAGATTATATGTCGAATTTTGTAAAAGGATATTCAGATTTTGATATGAAACCAGTTGGTAGTATGATGGGAATAGGTGCAAATATTATGGAATGTCCCAATTGTCATTATTCAAGTTATCAAATTAATACTACAATAGAATCAAGATTTACTAATAATTTTAAATTATGGAATGAACTAAGTGAATTTCAAGAAATTATAAAAAAATATTCAGGAGCTTTAAGAAAGATTTTATTAGTTGCAAAACAATATGAAAATAATATGGATTATTCAAATGCATATAAGTCATATATAATGGCATCATGGGTTTGCAACGAAAAAAATGCTTCTGATTTTAGAATTAAAGCATGTCAAATATTCGCTGAAAAAGTATTACCTTATTATAATAGTAATCTGCTACAAATTGTGGATATACTACGAATGGAAGGTAATTTTGATGATGCATTAAAAGTAATCGGCTCTATAGAACAAATAACAGATGAATTTGATGATAAATTATTAAAAATAATTAATGCAGAAAAAAATTTCATACAAAATAAAGACATAAGCAGACATAATTTGGGAGAGATATTTGGATAAAAATAAATACTCTAAATTTTTAAATATTCAAAAGAAGAAACAAGTATATCGAAAGTAAGAAAATTTAAAGCAGATAGTTAGTTAATATTATTTACTTTTGTGATATAAACAATAAAAGGCAGTGATTTTATGGAAAAAACAAAGGTTAAATCAAAATACTTTATCCAATATTACAAAAATTAAATAATAAAAAAATTACGAGGTATTGAATTTAATCAATATCTCTTTTTTGTCGCACATATCAATAAGCAATAGAAGAGAGGTAGAAGTAGATATGAATTTCAAGACTTAATTGATTATTCTTTTACATATCATTTTGATGATTGGTTTCCGCTTTTATGTGACAATTCTGCATTTGTTATTGTTAATTATTTAAAATCTTGCAGACATAGATTAAGTCATAATATTGATTTTTCTTCAGGGGAAATTACTGAATAAAAAAATGGGGGGGTGACTACGACCCCCCCATAGTGTTCAGTGTTCACAACTTAATTTATATAATAATTCTTTTTTATATTTTCCTTTTTTTGTTTCATTATAACATAAAAAATGGTAAAAAAACATTATTTATATTTTTATTTAAAATTATTCTATAGAATAGGAGAGAGAAGATGAAAAGTAAATTTTTTAATTACAAAATTCAATGGTTTTTTAATGATATTTATATTTTTAATATTTATGATAATTTAACAGATTTTATGAATAAAAATAAATTTGATAATTATTTTATTGTTGGTGGTGATGATCCAATGAAAAAATATATCATTTTTGGAAAATATAAAAAAGAATTTATATTTTTTATATTTATGAAAAATAAATTTAAAAAAATATTGACAAATAGGGGGAAGTAATATATATTTGTGTTATCATTTAAGTTCATATATAACATTGCGCAAAATCAAAGTTTTGTGCAAATAGGAGTAGGAAAAACACAAAAGAGCCTCTACCAACGTCCACTCCTACATGCATCAAAGCTTTATGCATCTAGTCCTCTTTTTTTATATGTAATATATTATTTGTTACTTATTACTTTTATTATTATATACTATACTGATATTTTTACAAGGTCCCAGAATCAATTTTAAAGTCTTTTTATAATTCAGTTTTATAGTTTCATATATTATAGTTTTTTCTATTTAAATTTAGATTTTTATTAAAATTTTTTCAAATCAATTATTATTTTATAATTTTTGATTAAAATTCGTCAAATCCTTATTTTCTCTAAATTAGCTGCTTTTTACGGACAACAAACTATATGGCTTTTTTATAAAAACGGCTTAAAATCGATTCTCGTGCGTCGTTATTTTGGCGTATTTTTAACAATTTTCATATCAGTACTAATGCCTTTAAAAATCTGCATTTTTTAACTCAAAATAGCTAAACGTCAAAATCGTCAGTATTTTGCGAAATTTCCAAGTAACAAGTTATATTAGCTTAAAATAAAAATGGCTTAAAATCGATTCTCGTAAGCCGTTTTTTAGAACATTTTTATAAGATCCATATATATAATTTAAAGTCCAAAGTATATGCTTAATTTATAAAAATGCTAAATACTAAATTAACAATAAAATTTATTCTAAATAAATTCTATTATTAAATTTTTTAAATACAATTTGCAAATAATTTTAATTTTAAAGTGCAAACACAAATGTTCGGTTTAAAAAATAATAAAATTTGAAATTTATAAATTCCTAAATTTTATTATTTTTTAAATTATATTAAATAAAAAAATTTATTCTTATTAATATCAAATTATCATTTTTTGAAAAATTACAGAGCTTTCTTATAAAATAAATTTCAAAAAAATTGTAAATGCAATTTCAAAATATAACTCTTCCTCCCTACTCTACCATAATAATCTAAAAATAAAAATTTTTATCAATTCATTCATTATTCAAAAAATTCATTACTAAATCAATAATTACATCTTTTTCTTTAGGATTTGATTCTGCAATTAATAAAGTAAGAGCTGCTAATGTATTATTGTCAATTACCTGTTTTCCGTTTTTATATAATAGTCCATAAAAATTCAAGAAATATATAAATAATGTTGCTGCAATTCTTTTATTTCCATCTGTAAATACATGATTTTTCACTATTAAATATAGAAAATTTGCACCTTTTTCTTCAATACTTTTGTAAATATCTTGTCCGTGCAAAGCTTTGATAAATATTACCTATAATTGAATCTAAGCCTTTATCTCTTTCAATTGCGAAAAGAGAACTTTCTTCATTAAATCTCAATTTATTAATTATATTTATACATTCTTGATATTCGATTTTTCTTGTATCAACATTACCTTGAATTTTCTTTAATGTTCTATGATCGTAATCATCCAACAAATCTAATGCTTTTGAATATTCTCCAATTACTTTTAATATTTCTTTTGCATCATTTCCTTCTAATCGTTCATCAATTCGATTAGCAATATCTATAAGCTTTATTGTTTTTTCTAAGTACTCTAATCTTTTTTGATTTACAGCATAACCTTTTAGCATATAATCTTTTAATACACTAGTAGCCCATTTTCTAAATAAAATACCATTTTGTGATTTTACACGATACCCAACAGAAATTATCATATCTAGATTATAATAATTAGTTGGTTTATCAGCAAATTCGGAATTTCCGAATTTAGTCATAGTTTCTTTCTCTATTAATTCACCTTCTTTATATATATTTTTAATATGCTCATTAATAGTAGATTTTGCCTTTCCAAACAAATTCGACATTTGTTCTTGTGTAAGCCACACCGTTTCATCTTTTAAGTTTACTTCTAATTTTACTCCTTGATTTTCAAATAAAATAATTTCATTTCTTTTTTCATCCATAAAAACACATCCTTTACCAAAAATTTAGTTCTTAGTACGTTTATTGGTATATATAAATTTTATCTTTTAATATGTTTGAACTAGTGTATATATTTTACACTAAGAACAAATGTTTGTCTATATGCTTTTAGAAAAATATCTATAATTCTTCTTTTTATAAAAACATACAGGATGCTTAAAAAAATTAGCATACTGTATTTCTTCATTATTTATACTAATAGTTAAACTATTTATTAACAATATTTTTGCTTTTTACTCTTTTAAAAATGTACCAAACTACGACGTAACAAGCAATTCCAATCAACGTCACAATTGAAACTATATTTGCAATTCTCATTGCTATAGTTCCTTTATATTTTAATATCAAAGTTCCATTTGAATTAATCTTAGTCTCCAAAAATCCTTTGTCATTCATATATAACTCTAACTTTTCTTTATTTCCGTTTTCCTCTAAGATTGCTTCATAACCCAAATAATAAATTCTAGGCAATTCAATAGTTGTTTCACCTTGGCAGTCTTTTATTTCAGCTTTCAAAGATGGAACATTGTTCTCTTGAAGAGAAATCGTTGCATATCCGTCTTTTACTAAAACGTCTTCATTTCTTGAATCATAATAATCTAAATTATTTTGAGTATTCGTTGGCAAATATTCTCTCTGCCAACCAGTTCCATATGATGATATATCAATATCTTCTAATTTTCTCTCAACTAAAATATCAAAATCATAAGCTTTATATACAGTAAGTCCATTAAATAAAAGTATTGTAATTAGTGAGATTACACGTATTTTTTTACTTTCAATATCTTTAAATACAGAACCTGCTAAAATGCTTAATAAAAATAATAAAATAGCTTCTAATCTCCAAGCAAACTGAATCATTATAAGTATTTTAGGGAAAATAACCCAAGGGCATATTTTGGACATCAAAAAAGTACATATTATAGTTGCAATCAATATAAATTTAAAAAAGTTTTTTTGATCATTTTCTACAAATATTTTCTTATTCATTATAATAGCAAGAACTGCTAATGCAAATCCTAATAAATTCAAATAATATGTTATATCTGAATATGCAACACAAGGTTCTTGAATAAAGAAATCTCTAAGCCTTAGTGTAGATCCAGCTACAGAACCCTTATTAGCCATCCCTTCATCAGCAAAAACAGTATATATATTCAAAGATTTATGTTGTAACATAGGAATTGTAAATGTTGCAGTTAATAATAAAATAAGTATAGAGGACGTTATTAAAGCTCTTAAATTTGATTTATCAAACACATTTTTAATATTCAATAATAAATATATAAAAACAAATAGTGTAAAGTAAACTGCCAACACCAAATGTGAGTTCATTATTCCAACATAGCCTAATATAAACCACAAATAAAAATATTTTTTATCTCCATGGAATAGTTCATACAAGCCTAGTAATATCATTGGCATAAAAATAAATATAAAAGATTCTGCAACTGCATCTCTCACAAATACTTCTGTTATCATATATGGAAATGATAAATAAAATATCGCTGATATAAGCGCAGAAAACTTGCTTTTAAACACTTTATTTACTAGCTTATACATCATAACAGCAGATAAGAAAAATACAATAAAATGGATTATTTTTAATCCCCATATTACCTTTCCATTAAGAATCAATGTAACTAAAGCTGTAGAAAAATGTGCTAATCTTGGATAAAAAACTCTTGTCGCATATCCAAAATTATGAGCTATAATCGGTAACACATTAGATATTGTTCCTTGCTTCATTCCAGTATATATAGAAAATATATTACTAATATGGAAATTTGAATCATTTCCATCTATATATCTGTTTGAAAATATGTAAGGAATCATTATCAAAAAAGTTACACAAAATAATATTACATATGGGTTTGATATTACATTATTATATATACTTTTCGCTATTTTTTTCATTTTAAGCTCCTTCTATAGTACTTTTTCTAATTCTATTCGTAGTTCATTTATATTATTGTTTTCATGATCTAAAACAAATCCAGTCATACCAAGTTCCTCACCAGTTTCAGCATTTCGTTCCTGTAATATTAAGATTCATTAACATCAATTCTGCTAAAAACTGAACCCAATTTCTCATTAATAACTAAATCCGCCAAACTATCATAAATCGTTTTATCTTTATTAATTAAAACCAAATGTTTGCCATGAAAATAATTAATTAAACTGCTTGCAGGCTGAACTGTTAATGAAGTTCCTGCAACTATTAATAAATCAGCATTTTGAATATTATATATTGAATTATATAATATTCCATCATCTAATCCTTCTTCATACAATACAACGTCTGGCTTAATAATTCCTCCACACTCGCACATAGGAACTCCGTTAGAATTAAATACATATTTTGCATCATAAAATTTATTACATTTCATACAGTAATTTCTCAAAACACTGCCATGCAATTCCAGAACATTTTTTGAACCAGCCTTCTGATGCAAACCATCAATATTCTGAGTAACAACAGCTTTCAATTTTCCTATCTTTTCAAGTTCTGCAAGTTTTATATGAGTAATGTTAGGTTCATATTTTAAAGAATTCATTTTATCTTTATAAAACTTATAGAACTCTTCTGTATTATTCATAAAAAAAGTATGACTTAATATTTCTTCAGGTGGATAATCATATTTTTGATTATATAATCCATCTTTGCTTCTAAAATCAGGAATCCCGCTTTCTGTTGAAACCCCAGCGCCACCAAAGAAAACTATGTTATTACATTCAGATATATATTTTCTTAAAATTTCAATTTTATCTTCCATATTTTAATTTCTCCATTCAAATTCAAATCTATTATATTATTTAAATTATCTAAAAGCAACATTATAATATTCGTAATTCAAAAAGGGAAAAATATCTATTACGTTGTTTGATATATACTATTTTAAATATAAATGACTAATGGGAAAACACATTGTGTGCTTCCCCATTATCATTATTTTTTGTCCATAAGTTCTCGATATGCCTTTTCGCCAGCCTCACGTTCTTCCTGAGTAACCGCTGTCCAGAAGTCCTGAAACAACCAGAAGAAACGATCAAGCTCAGGTGTATTATCAAAAATAAGTTTATCGCAGTTTGGATATAATTTCATCCATTGTTCTATATATGCCTTATCATCTGAAAACTTTACCCGCAAGTCAACTTTCAGGCCTGACATATACTCCGTCTCAACCTTTACCATACCAAGATACTTTTTCATTTCCATTTTGTAACCTCCTTAATAATTATACAAGACAGTTAACTGTTACAAAAAACATATTCAAATTTTATCACAAATTTACATAAAAGGCAACTTGCATTCCTAAGCCTAATCTCTATTATATCTTTCACCAATAACTTTACCAGTATACATGTCCACATAGTCTATAACTTAGCCAATATTATACTACTTAATTCTACTTCAACATCAGATTAATTTTCTGAATAAACTCAGAATTTGATTTTGTTTCGGCAATTAATGCCATAACTTTCTCTGTCATTTCCATTGTATTCATTCTAGACATTGATTTCCTTAAAGCCATAACTGTTAAATATTCTTCTGTTGATAGTAATAAATCCTCACGTCTTGTTCCAGATTTATTTATATCAATAGCAGGGAAAATTCTTCTTTCTGATAAATTTCTATCTAGATGCACTTCCATATTACCAGTACCTTTAAATTCTTCGAAAATGACATCATCCATTCTGCTTCCTGTTTCTACAAGAGCTGTTGCTAAGATTGTTAAGCTTCCTGCATTTTCTGTATTTCTAGCAGCTCCGAAAAAACGTTTAGGTTTATGCAATGCTGCTGGATCAAATCCTCCTGATAACGTTCTTCCTGATGATGGAATTGTAAGATTGTATGCACGTGCCAATCTTGTTATACTATCTAATAAAATAACAACATCTTTCTTCTGTTCTGTAAGTCTCTTCGCTCTTTCTAAAACCATTTCAGCAACTTTTATATGATGTTCTGGTAATTCATCAAATGTTGAATAAATAACATCACCTTTTATTGAGCGTTTCATATCTGTTACTTCTTCTGGTCTTTCGTCAATAAGAAGAACAATTAATTCAACTTCTGGATTATTTTTAGCAATGCTATTAGCAATTTGCTTTAGTATTGTAGTTTTACCAGCTTTAGGTGGTGCAACAATCATACCTCTTTGACCTTTACCAATAGGTGAAAGCAAGTCCATAATTCTCATAGTATAATCTGTTGCTCCAGTTTCTAATTTTAATCTCTTATTTGGATAAATTGGAATTAAATCATCAAAGCGTTTTCTTCTCATTGCATTTTCAGGATGCTCTCCATTAACTTCACCAACATAAATAAGTGCTGGAAATCTTTCGCCTTCTTTTGGATTTCTCATAACTCCTTTTATTCTATCACCAGTATCTAAGTGAAAACGTCTAATTTGAACAGGTGAAACATATACGTCTTTACTTGTAGACAAATAATTATCACCTCTTAAGAAACCATATCCATCTGGCATCACTTCCAATATTCCTTCTGCAATTTCATCATTCTCATTGTTTGGTTTATAAGATCCTTCATTTTCTTTATTAGCAATTGGTTTAGCTTGTACTTCATCATTTTTCTCATCGCCAATTACTTCCTTTAATGCGTCAATTAATTCTTGTTTTTTCATTTTAGAAACATTTTTTAATTCTTTTTCTTTTGCCATTTCACGTAATTCTAATAATGACATATCTTCATAATTCATAAAAAGCCCCCTATTAAATTATATATTTTTTTGGATTTTTTTATCAAGGATAAAATTATTAAAAGAAAAAATAAAGCAACTAGACAGAAAGTGTAGTTACTTTATTTTGTACCGACATCAATATATACACGTTCATTAGGTAAATACATTCCAAGCTTATCACGTGCTAATTCTTCTATGTATTCAGGCGAATTAATATTCTCTTTAAGAGCTTTAAGTGATTCTTGATATTGCTGAGCTTCATCAGTTTTCTCACTATAATAAGCCTGTGATTGTTTGTATGCATTCAATTTAGTCTGTTGATTAATTAATACAGAAACAAAATATATACAAAAAATAATAACCAATACTTTAATATATAAATTTTTTATACTTAAAAATTTCTTCATCAGTGTTCTCCAATACATTTGTTTAAAGTATATTCATACATTTATATTATTCTACAAAAGATTTGTATTTCCTTCTTTTTTTATTATTTTTATCTAGAAATAAGTCGATTTTTACTTTTTTAAAAAACTTTATAAGTATTTTTATTAATTTTATAACTAGATTTATCAATATTTTTGTCGCTTTTTGTAAAGGAATTATTAAAATTTTATTAAATACATTAAAAATTTTTAATCCAATTTTCATTACATATTTGCTTATAACAGCAATATATAAAAAGATACCTGCTATTAATCCTAAAAACAAATATGCGCGTATTTTTCCTTCATTTAAAACAAATATACCAAGCAATATAAGTATTCCAGATGTAATCCAAAATATAATATCTTCAATTATAGTTACAACATCAGGAGTTTTGTAAGAACGGCGCAAAATTCTAAAAAAATCAAATAAAAAACCAATAATTAGACCAATCAAAACAAAAGATAAAAAAACATTAAACTCATTATTCATCATTTAAAAATCTTACTCATTAATCCTTGTTTAGGAGATAGATCTTTGTCAGAATATTCAATTGCTCTAATTGTCCCTTCAACAATAACATCACCAGTTTCTACAGAAATTTTGTTCACTCTTAAATCAGCACCTTTTATGTTTAGTAATCCTAATTCAGATTCTACAATTACTATTTCATCATCAAAACTCAAAACATCTTTTATTCCTGTTAGTGTTAATTTCTTTCTGTTTTCTAATATAACATTTTGCATTATATTAGTTTGCACCTCATCAAATTGCATTATAAAACACCTCCCACTCCCCTTTTCCTATCTAAAATATTATATGCTTAAATAATAAATATAGAACCAAAAAAGCGGAAAACTTAATAGTTTCCCGCTAATTTTAACAATATCTACCTACAACTTAACTGTGATTCATTATAAAGTTCATAATAGTAAAGTTTTCTATGAACTTTCTATTAGCAATGCGTAGAAATTCAAAAGCTTCATGTACGAGCAAAGATATAAATTTAAAAAGTTATAATAAACGCATTCGTTTATGCTTGATTTTACTTTTTAAAAGAATTTATCGTGTATTGCCTTAACAGCAACTTCTGCCTCATCTTGATTTACTAAAACCGTTATTTTAATTTCAGAAGTGCTAATCAAATGCATATTTATATTTTTTTCATATAACGCTTCAAACATTTTAGAAGCAATTCCCGTTCTATTTGTCATTCCTATGCCAACAATAGAAACTTTTGATAAATTATCAAAATGAACAATTTCTCTTGCTGTAAGATATTCCAAATTATCATTAAGAATTTTTAATGCTTCATTTAGTTCAGCTGTTTTAATTGTAAAAGATAAATTTTTATTAATACTTTCTCCAAAAGATTGAACTATAGTATCTACATTTATATTATGTTCAGATAGTAATTTAAATACTTTGTATGTTTTTCCGATTTTATTCTCAAGTCCCATTACTGTAACTCTTGAAATATTATCATCTTTTGCGATTCCGCTGATTTCCATGTTTTCAAGTGATTCACTATTTTTTACAATAGTGCCTTGCGATTCCTCTAAAGCTGTATCTTTTACCACAATAGGAATATCATATTTTTTGCCGATTTCAACACATCTATTATGAAGAACTTTGGCTCCTAAGCTTGATAATTCAAGCATTTCCTCATAAGAAATTTGATCAATTTTCTTAGCCTTATCTGTTATTCTTGGATCAGTAGTGAAAACTCCATCAACATCAGTATAAATATCACATTTATCCGCATTTAAACTTGCTGCAATAGCAACTGCTGTTGTATCCGATCCTCCTCTTCCAAACGTTGTAATCTCCCCTTTTTCAGTAATTCCCTGAAATCCTGCTATAATAACAATATAGCCTTTGTGAAATAAATCAATTATCTTTTGCGAATTAATAGATTTAATTCGTGCATTTCCAAAATTATCATCTGTAACTATTGGAATCTGCCATCCTGTTAATGAAATAGCTTTGTATCCCATATCATTAAGCATCATGGCCAATTTCGAAATCGTAATTTGTTCACCAGTTGAAACAAGAACATCATGTTCTCTCTTACTTGGGCTTGTTGTGATTTCTTTTTCTTCAGTTATTAATCGATCAGTTGTTTTTCCTTGAGCTGAAACTATAACTGCTACATCATTTCCTTTCCTAAATTCTTTTGTAATATGACTGCAAACTTTTTTTAATTTTTCTGTAGTTGCGACAGAACTTCCTCCAAATTTTTGTACTATTATGCCCATAGCTTGGCACCTTCTTTAGAATAATATAAAAGCAAATTTAAATTTAAATTTTGCTACTGGTAATTTAATATATTATATAAAAAAATAATATATTACGTGAATATATTATCATTTTTGGTAATTAATTTCAACTATTTAATTTTAATTATACTTTCCACTTGATCTCTATTAAATATTAATTCATTTTAAGAAAAAACTTAGTAGTATTATAATATTAAATCTTTTTAATTTTATTACAAAGTTTAAGGAGAGCTCAATAAGAACTCTCCCACATGCTTATTTCAGCCATTATCTCACAATTCTATCAATGATACCAAAGGTACCAGGAGCGACCATCTGCAATTTATATGAATCATTCATATAGTTAGCAAAACTCTCTGCAAAATACTCCTTCTCATTCATAGTGCAATACTTGTAGAATTCATAAGTATTGTTTTCTCTCATTAGATAACCTTTTTCTTTTTTGAAGATTTCTGCAAATTCCGAGCTCTCACTTGGATAATCGCATTGAAAATCAATGAAATGACCTACCTCATGCCAGAGACTACTTTTGAACTCATCAGCAGCTGCTTTAATGAATATCTTCTTTACGTTAGGATCGCAATATCCTTCGCAATTCGGACTGCCCGTAGGATATTCGCTGGAAACACGAATCTTCCAGCCACTACCCACAAACACATTCTGAACATTCTGAGGTAATTCAGAGAAACATTTAATAGCCTTAAATATATTCTCATCTACAACATCATTACCTACACTAATATATTCTGGTATGTGTTTTAAGTTTCTGATAAAAATATCTCCCGTCACCCATTTATTAACATATTCGTAAATAGTGTCTATCTCCGTAAATGGGTTTTTGCCTTTAGTTTCAATAGCAAAAGAAAAAAGTTCAATAAAAAGTATCGAAGGATCTTTTGAATGCGATACATTTCGTTTTCTAAAAAACTTTTCCATTTTGTCATAGTTTTCATCTACCAGTACCTGCAAAACAAACGAATCATCAAATGTCATATGCTGTGCAATAATATATCCTGCAATTGCCTTGTATACTCCATTGCGCAATGCATCAGTTGATGAACTATTCAGATATATAGTCATCTCATCATAAGCGACATTAAAAATCAGCGGTGTTCCGTCTTCAGCATCAATCAACTCATCAACAACAACTATTTTCCAATTATACCGTGACATTCTTTTGAACCAATGTTGTGGTATATTGTTGAATTGCTTTTTCAGAGCTTCTCGAATTTCTGGAGCGATTTCAGCATTAGTAAAGGAATATTCTAACTGTGCATATTTTTTCATATAGCTATCCTCCTTTATAAAATAAGCATAATTAATGTTACTATTTTATTATAATACCACCTCAAGCGCAATATGTCAAAAAAATCCCCCAATTGCAAATTGAGGGATTTTTTTGACTTTAATGATAAAACCATCAACTATACTGGGGGAATAATTATCTAATCTTGTTATTTTATATTATAGAAAACTTAAAAAACATTCCGTATTTAAATAAAAATAAATATTCAAGTGTTTGCAATTAGCACAATATTTTCAAGTCAATTTTCTCGTTTATATAAAATTTGTAAGGAATTATTCGTAATCAACAACATCAATCCATTTAGATAAAAATTCTCTTTCTTCGTCTGTTGCTCTAGCCATTTGTGAAGCAGCAACAATTGGAATCCATCTTTGAATTAATCCTTTACTTATTCCGCTCTTTTCAGCAAACATATCAAGATACTTATTTGCTAAATCTTCTCTTTTATCCATTGAGAAAAGTAAAAATGTTTTTGCAGCATCAGCAGACGCATTTCCTTGTGTAACGTGAGCCCAGTCTATTACAAATGCTGTTCCATCTTCTTTTATAATGACATTACTTGGATTGTAATCACCATGGCAAACCTTGTTGTGGTCTTCCATTCCATCTAATCTTTGTAACAATTCATACTTGGCATTATCATGTATTGATTCCGTTTGATTAATCTTTCTAGTATATTTTTCTTTTATTCTATTTAGCAATGGAACCGTATGATCTAATATATTAAGTTGAACATCAATAAATAAGTTCATATATTCATCTAATTTTTCTGGATGTTGTTCCATTAATTTATCAAGAGGTGTTCCTTCAATATGCTCCGAAACCAAAGCCCATCTATTATTAACCTTACTAACTTCTATTAATTTAGGAATATTAAGGTCTGTTCCCTCTTCAACTCTTGCTTGATTTAATGCTTCGTTAAGAATATCAGCTTTTGAATAATTCTCAACAAATAATTTTATTGTTTTGTCTCCATCTTTATATACTGTTTTAGTTTTTCTTTCCATAATTGGATTATCTAAATTCAAATACATTATTGTTCACCTCCGTAATATGCCTTTAAATACATATCTTTAATTTCACTAATAAGTGGTAATCTTGGGTTAGCTCCTGTACATTGATCATCAAATGCTTGTTCTGACATTTCATCTAATTTCTCTAAGAAATATTGTTCATCAACACCATAATCTCTAATTGTTTTCTTAATTCCGATTTTTTCTTTTAATATATCAATTTCTCTAATTAAATTATCCAAACTTTCTTGATCATTAGCGCCACCAAATCCAAGTGCTTCAGCAACTTCAGCATATCTTCTTAAAGTATGTGGGTGATCATATTGAGGGAATGTTCCCATTTTTTCTGGTACTTCAGCAGCATTGAATCTTAATACTAAATCTATCATCAAAGCATTTGCAATACCATGAGCTATATGATGATAAGCACCTAATTTATGAGCCATAGAATGACAAACGCCTAAGAATGCATTAGCGAAAGCCATACCAGCCATGGTAGCTGCATTAGCCATTTTTTCTCTTGCTTCAGGATCATTTGCACCATTTTCATAAGCTCTTGGTAAATATTTAAATATGTTTTTCAAAGATTCAATTGCTAAACCATCTGTATATTCAGTTGCCATCATTGAAGCATATGCTTCTAAACAGTGTGTTACAGCATCAATACCAGAAGCAGATGTTAATCCTTTTGGAGCATTCATCATCATGTTTGCATCAACGATTGCCATTTTAGGTAATAATTCATAATCAGCTAATGGATATTTTGTACCTGTTTTCTCATCTGTAATTACAGCAAATGGTGTAACTTCTGAACCTGTACCAGCAGAAGTAGGAACAGCTATAAAGTAAGCTTTCTCACCCATTTTAGGGAAAGTATAAACTCTTTTTCTAATATCCATAAATCTCATAGCCATATCTAAGAAATCAACTTCTGGATGTTCGTACATAACCCACATAATCTTTCCAGCATCCATTGCTGAGCCACCACCAACAGCAATAATTGCATCTGGTTTAAATTCATTCATTGCTCTTGTTCCTTCAATAGCACAAGCTAAATTTGGATCTGGAGCAACATTTGAAAATGTTGTATGTTCAATACCTAATTCATCTAATTTATCAGTAATTGGTTTTGTATATCCGTTTTGGAATAAGAAACTATCAGTTACTATAAATACTTTCTTTTTATTCATTACATTTTTTAATTCTTCTAAGGCTACAGGTAAGCAACCTCTTTTAATATATACCTTTTCAGGTGCTCTAAACCAAAGCATATTTTCTCTCCTTTCGGCAACTGTTTTTATATTTAATAAATGTTTTATTCCAACATTTTCTGATACTGAGTTACCACCCCATGAACCGCATCCTAATGTTAAAGATGGATTAAGTTTAAAGTTATAAAGATCACCTATACCACCTTGTGAAGATGGAGTATTAATTAAAACTCTACAAGTTTTCATTGTACTATAAAATTTTTCAATTTTATCTTGACCATTAATCGTATCAATATATAAAGATGAAGTATGTCCAAGTCCACCATCATTAATTAATTGAGATGCTTTAGCAAGTGCATCATCAAAATCATTTGCTCTATACATTGCAAGAACTGGAGATAATTTTTCATGTGCAAATTCTTCAGAAATGTCAACACTTTCAATTTCTCCAATCAAAATTTTTGTATGTTCTGGAACTTCAACTCCAGCTAAACTAGCGATTGTATGAGCTTTTTGGCCAACTATCTTAGCATTTAAAGCTCCATTTATTATAATTGTTTTTCTTACTTTTTCTGTTTCTTCTGGATTTAAGAAATAGCATCCTCTTCTTTCAAATTCAGTTCTAACTGAATCATATACATTATTTAATACAATAACTGATTGTTCAGATGCACAAATCATTCCATTATCAAATGTCTTTGAATGAATAATTGAATTCACAGCTAAAACTAAATTAGCAGATTCATCAATAATTGCTGGTGTATTTCCAGCTCCAACTCCTAGTGCTGGTTTTCCACTTGAATAAGCTGATTTAACCATACCAGGTCCACCAGTAGCTAATATTGTATCAGAAGCCTTCATTAAAGTATTTGTAAGTTCCAAAGATGGAACATCAATCCATGCAATAATTCCTTCTGGAGCACCAGCTTCAACAGCAGCTTCCAAAACAATCTTTGCAGCTTCAATTGTTGATTTTTTAGCTCTAGGATGTGGACTTATTATAATTCCATTTCTAGTTTTCAAAGAAATTAAAGTCTTAAATATAGCTGTTGATGTTGGATTAGTTGTAGGTATAACAGCCGCAATCAATCCGATAGGTTCAGCAACTTTTCTAAGTCCATATGCTGAGTCATATTCTAAAGTTCCACAAGTTTTTGCATTCTTATATTTGTTGTAAATATATTCTGCAGCATAATGATTTTTAATAACCTTGTCTTCAACAACTCCCATTCCAGTTTCTTCAACTGCCATTTTTGCAAGTGGTATTCTTGCTTTATTAGCAGCAATAGCAGCAGCTAAAAAGATTTTGTCAACTTGTTCTTGTGTGTAAGTTGCAAATTTTTTCTGAGCTTCTTTAACACTATTAATAGTCTCTTCCAAAGCTTCAACGCTATCTACAATTTTGTATTCTTTTTCCATATAGCAATCTCCTCCATATATATTTTAGGTCCAAAAGCAATAAATTATTCTAACCTTTACTTTATCGAAGCCATAATATCATTACGGATTTTTTTTTTCAATACATATATTTCAATTTTTTGACTTTTATTCTAAGCACTTGTATAATTATTAATATTTGAAAGGAAAATAATATAATGGAAGAACGTTATTTAAGATATAAACATTTAAATCAATATTTGAAAGAAAAGTTTGGAGAAAGAACATTAAAAATTTGCATAGACGGTAACTTTACTTGTCCTAACAGAAGTGGAAAAGCCGGTTACGGTGGATGTATATTTTGTAGTGAAAAAGGCTCAGGAGATCATTTACAACGACTATCAATTACAGAACAAGTAAAAAATTACTTTAATAGTTATAGATCACAAAGAGCAAATAAATTTATTGTATATTTTCAAAACTTTACAAACACATATGACACCATAGAAAATTTAAAAACTAAATACGATTCTAGCCTAATAGACAACAGAATTGTAGGCTTGGAAATTGCTACTCGTCCAGACTGCATCACTGAAGAAATAGCTAAACTTTTAAGTTCATATTCTGACAAATATTATGTTTGCGTTGAATTAGGATTGCAAACTTCAAATGACGAAACAGCCAAATTTATTAACAGAGGATATTTATCAAGCGAATTTACCAAAGCTGTAAAAATCTTAAACAAATATCATATCGATGTTGTAGCACATATAATGATAGGATTACCTAACGAAACAAAAACAGATTTAGAAAATACCGTAAATTTCATAAACAATCATAATATTCAAGGCATAAAAATTCACTCAACCTACATTGTAAAAAACACTAAATTAAATGAACTATACGAAAAAGGTCTATACTCCCCTATTTCTTATGATTATTATATGGATTGCTTAATATATGTTATTACACATATCTCTCCTAAATTAATAATTCATAGAATTTCAGGAGATGCTCCAAAAGATTTACTTGTGGCACCTACATGGAACTTACATAAAAAGAAAGTTTTAAACGGATTAGATAAAATTTTAAAAGAAAAAGATTTATACCAAGGAAAATTTTTTTGACAATTTAATTCTATTATGATATAGTATTGAATACTAGATAATATAGTTTTAAAAAGCGGAGGTATTCAAATGAAAAGAACAAAATTAGATGACAGAGTTTTACCGTCATACACTAAGGGAGAAGAAATTTTTAATATGGTAACACATATTTGTGGAAGTGTTTTAGGAATTGTTGCCATAGTATTACTATCAATCTTTGGAGCAATTCACCACAATCCATATGCAGTTGTAAGCGGTGTAATATTTGGAGTTTCAATGGTTGTATTATACACAATGTCAAGTATCTATCATGGATTAAGTCCTAAACTAAAAGCAAAGAAAGTTTTTCAAATATTTGATCACTGTGCAATATTTTTATTAATAGCAGGTTCATATACTCCATTTTGCCTATGCACATTACGTGAATACAACACAACACTTGGTTGGACCATCTTTGGAATAATCTGGGGAACTGCATTATTAGGAATATTATTCAACTCAATAGATATAAAAAAATATAGATACTTATCAATGGCATGCTATCTACTAATGGGATGGTGCATAATTGTAAAAGCATCTATCTTGCCACAGTTATTAACTAACTTTGGTTTCGGTTTACTACTTGCAGGAGGAATTGTTTATAGTATTGGTGCTATTCTTTATGGATTAGGAAAAAAGAAAAAATATATACATTCTGTATTTCACATATTTATATTTTTAGGAAGCCTACTTCACTTCTTCTGCATATTATTCTATGTAATTTAATTTATTAAGTAAACACTAATAACATTTGCATTTATTATATTAAAAAGTATTAGCACAACAGAAATATCATTAAAGTAAAAAACGGTAGACCCAATTCAAGGTCTACCATTCTTTTTGCATTATTTGCTTGTTGACGAAATCATCTTTCCGTCTAAATCATAAATATCTTCTGTTGCATCTTCTGAAAAGTTCTGCCCGCAAACAAGACTACCATTTGCATCAATCTCTTCGTATTTCATCGGAACAATTTCATAAAAGCCTCTATCAGTCGAATATCCATATGCTCCTTTTTTACCGTCTAAGGTAAATAAAATAAGCTTCTGCGAGCATTTCCTAAGCTCAAATTCAACATCATCAGCCACTACTAAAAAGACCTCTCCGCTTAAGCAGTCATACACATCATAACCATCATCGTACTTTTTGATAATCAAATTATCCATAAACAGCACCGGATCAGAAATAGGTTCAGTGAAAACCTGCTCTCCATCTTCAGTATAAACCCAGTTACAACGGTTAAAATCCTTCATCACGCAATATCCCATGCCAATTGCAGGTACCTCTTTAAATCCATACCACTCTGACAGCTGTTCACCTTCCTTAGTGGAAAAAATACATATCATACTTGGAACTGTTCCAATCCTTCGAAAAACTCCAGCAATCAAATAGCTATTGGTTTTATCAACAAAAACCCAGTCAAAGAGAGACACGGAAATTTTCTTTCCTGCATAGTTGTACAATCTCCAAACCTTTTTTTTAATTGATAACCAATTCTCCGCATTTCCACTTAATGCAAGTATATTTTCAGTTTCAATACATTTAAAACCAGAAATATGTCCATTATCATAAATTACTGAGGTATTTGCAAAAAACTTTCCGTCAAGAGTGTAACATTTGGCAACTAAGTTACCATAGCATGCCTTTTCTCCAATATTTTCGGATTTTTTGCAAACAGCAAAGTATTTTTCACGGAACCATAAGACTTGATTTGTTCCTATCTGAACATTATTGAATAATGTCGTTACATACGGTGATTCTTCCGGCTCTTTTTCTTCTTTCTGTTCAGCATGAGCTGACATAAATTCTTCAAATGAAAAATCATCAGATACTGAAATAGCATTGTAAGGTTTTCCATCTCCCAGCTTTTCTAATTCATACAGTTCCGTTCCTTTTGACGTCTTGACAATAGCATAGTCCTCACGTATAGACACTTCATTGTTGAAGCACTCAAGCAATCTTTTACCAGTCATAGTCCAGACTTCTGTTTCATAATCATTCAAAATCAATAAAACATATCTTCTGTTTTCTGAAACCTTAACATCTTTTATAGAGCTCTCGCTGATGACTCTTGCTTTATAGTTCAATACTATCCAAGAATCATCCTTTTTCATCCAAATGCGATCTCCACCAAAAATGCAGTTTTCATCCGGGTTAGACCAGATCTGTTCTTTAGTGAAAGAACCAATGTAATTGCCATTTAAGCAATAATACCGGTACATTTCATCTTTCTTAGAAAAAACAGAAACGTGTCTTTCTACAACTATTAAAGATTCTCCAGGTTTTAAGTCGAACTTATTCATAATGTCTGCCCCTTTCTTGGAATGCTATATTTATGAGTTACAACTAAAGCATTAGCTTTATGTCAACCATCTTATCACGGAACGTTCCTAATGTCAAACTAAATTAAGTTATTTAGCCATATGTATCAAATAGTTATACATAGCCGAATGTCTCAACTCATCAGTCATAATTGACATTACTAAAATATAACTGTTACCACTTGGCATAACTCCCATTATTCTTCTATATTTAACAACCGCTTCTAACTCACCAAACAAAGCCTTTTCCAATCCGTCTTTATACGTAAAATTATTTTCACAAGCCTCATTAGAAGTATCTCCCGGAATCATCTGCCCAGTAAAATTAAAATACAACTCCCTTAAAATCCTATTATGCTTCCTCTCATCATCACGAATACCAGTAATGATCTCTTTATCCCTATCATTAGGAGCCATCTTAATCAAAGCATCATAAAACACTTCATCCGCACGTTCATCACCAACAGACCTTCTAATCATATCAACAGCCTGACTAAAAGAAATCAACTCATCATTATTAAAACCAGTCATTCCAGTAGTTCTAAAATCAAAACCATTATTTAAATTATTAGGATTAAACCCCTGATTAACAAACGGTCCATTATTCATCCCATAATATTGAGTATAAGAATTTAAATCTGAAAACATATAACAAATCCCCCTTTTCGGAATATAATATGCGAAAAGGAGGAAAAATGTTATACATTAAAATACTTTTATAAATTTATTCTTTCCAAACTGAAGAACTTTCTCACCGTCAGATAAATCAATAACAGCAGTAATATCACTCACTAACTCAGAATCAACTCTAACACCATTGCCAAGAACCATTCTTTTAGCTTCACCTTTTGAATTAGCAAAACCAACCTTAACAAGTAACTCGCAAACGTTTATTTGCTTTTCATCAATACAAACCGCTTCTATATTGTTTCTTACACCACCATGTGCAACATCTAAGTATTTTTGCTTAAGCTCATCAAACTCAGAAACATCATCATACATTTTTAACAACTCTCTAGCGAACTCAAAATGAGCATTTCTAATATCGCCATTCATAATCTCATCAATTCTATCAGAAGACAAATCTGTAGCAAGTTCAAAATATTGTCTTAATACATCATCAGGAATCTTCATACTCTTAACAACCTTATCAAAAGGATCATCATTAAGACCTATATAATTATCCAAAGACTTACTCATTTTTTCCTTTCCATCTAATCCAACAAGCAAAGGAAAAGTCATAACAATTTGAGGATCTTGATTATAATCTTTTTGTAAATCTCTACCCACAAGTAAATTAAATGTTTGATCAGTACCACCAATCTCAATATCAGCATTTAACGCAACAGAATCATATCCTTGCATTAACGGATATAATAACTCATGCATAGATAAAGGTAATCCATTTTCAAATCTATTCTTAAAATCATCTCTCTCCATAATTCTAGCAACAGTATACTTAGAACATAGTTTTATTACATCTTCAAAATTCATCTTAGAAAGCCATTCTGAATTAAATGCAATACGCGTTTTATCTTTATCTAATATCTTAGTTGCTTGTTCTAAATATGTCTCAGCAGACTTTCTTGTTTGCTCAAAAGTAAGAGCAGGTCTTGTTTTGCTCTTACCAGAAGGATCTCCAATCATTCCAGTAAAATCACCTATAACAAACACAACTTCATGCCCCATATCTTGAAAAGCCTTTAGTACTCTTAATACCACACTATGACCAATATGTAAATCTGGTCTTGATGGATCTGCTCCAAGCTTAATAATTAACTTCTTTCCACTATTCAATTTTCTATCCAAATCTTCCTCTGAAAAAATTTGAACAGCTTTTCTTTTAATAATATCTAAATTATTCATATTAATCCCTTCCTTTTCTTCTATATAATATCGTACTAATCTCATGCCAAACATTTATATTATAGAAGAACCCTTGGATAATTACCTTCATAGTAAACCATTGGGTCATAGCATCACCTCCTAAACTGAAATACATGTATTCATACTTCTTATATGTATTTATCTTACCAAATAAAAAAATAGCTCATCCATATAAAAGGACGAACTATCTCGTGGTACCACCTTTATTCACAATAAATTATTGTCTCATTAATAGCGTATTCGAACGCAAACCGTTAATCACTATAAGATCTGTAATTCAAGAATTATCCGAAAATAATTTTCACCAACCATTATCTCTCTAAATTCAAAATAAAACTCTACTAATATCTTTTTAAAACGCAACTAAATTTAACTTATGTAAACATTGTAACATCAATCTAAAACAAAAGTCAACCATTAATTTATAACTCAATAATTTGTTACAAACTATATAATAAAAAAGAAGAATAATCAATAACTATCGATTACTCCTCAAGACTTCCTATAAATTTTCTTAGTTTATAGCACTACCGTTAACATATAAAGTAAATCCATTAAAATCAATATTTGAGTAGTTCTCATCTTCATCATCTAAACTTGTTATATAACAATCACCTGTCAATTTTAATTTTGAAGATGAATCCAATTTTAAAGTAACAGCTTTAGCAGTTTTATCAGAATTGATTGTAGACTCTAAATAACTTCCTTCTGTTAAATTTATAGTAACTGTACTTATATTATCACATTCTATATTTCCAACCAAAGATTGATTCTTAGCATTTAATGTAACATTACCACCATTACTTCCAGAATTGCCCCATTCAGAAGTGCCTTCAGCTTTTAATAATACACCACTTCCATAAGACAACTTATTATTCTCCAAATTAATTATTGCCTCAGTATTTGTAATAAAGAAAAACGGAGCTGTTTTATACAAGCTAGAAGAACTATTAATACTCAAATTAGAATTAGTAGCATTAAATGTACCAGTACCTTCTCCAGCATCACCAGACATACTTTGATAAATCATAATACCACAATTATCAACATCATTTCTATTTCCTTTACCTGAACATTCTAACGTTGAATTAGAAACTGTAGCAGTATTTTTACCTTCAATAACAACCATCTGTGAACCAGTAGCTTTTCCATCAGAATCTTCTAAAGTAACTTCATTAGATGATGAATTACTATATTTATCTTTAATTAAATCACAATAAAACTTAATCATAACAATCAAAACAACTGCTAATAATATAAGTACGCATATACGAATAAATGTTTTCTTTCTTTTCCTTGGTTCATGTATAAATTATAAAAAAAGAATAGCTCATATAAGCCATTCTCTTTAAATCTTTTTTCTAACTCTATGTGTTTCAATCACAGTATCAATTGCAATCAATACCTCTGCAATTCGCTCGCAATAAATATTATTATAAATTAATCCAAATACAAATAATAAACCAATTACAATATAAATAAACTTTTTAATAATCTCCCAAATGCTATCAGGTTCTAAAATTGTAACAACAATAAATTTAACCATACATAAACCAATTACCACTACCGAAAGAATCTTAACAAAAGGATTAAAATAATATGCAACCATGAAAAAGAACAATAGCAATGATGTAATAAATTTAATCAACTTATTTTTTAACATGCTCTTTCCTCCTCATCTATTCCCCTAATATCTTTCTTTTTAATATGATTAACCGCTGTAACAATTCCAGAAATTAAAACATATAAATAGAAATTAACACCTCTATTTAATAAAACCGCACTTCCCATTACATTTTTAGGATATACATTTCTAAATATTTCTGTAAACGCTCCTTCACTAACTCCAACGGCACCTGGAGAAGGAATTCCAGATACAGTAGCAAAAAGAACAGACTGCATTGTAACAATTTCTGCTACATTATGATCATTAAATCCTAATGCTCTGTAAGTCCAATATGTAATACTATAATAAATCGTAAATTGAACTAAAGTAGTAAATAAAACTTTTATCATTAGTAATCTATTATTTCTAATATAAACTGCACTCTCTTGATATCTAGCGAGTTCACTTTCAAATTTTTCTTTTTTAGCATCTAAATTTTTAACTCTAAAGAATTTTAAAACTTTAAGTGCAAATTCAATTAACCACTTTGATAATCTTCTAGAATATACACCTATTATAAGAAGTGATAATGCAGTTGCATTTAACAAAATTCCTACAATAAAACAAATAATTAATACCTTATTCAAATATTGATAATTAAAAATCAAACTAAACAAAGCAAATCCAATTGTAATAATCTGCATACTTGTTAAATTAATAAGCAACGCTAATGTTGAATTAGCAACTGAAATTTTATCCTTATACATATAATAGACCTGCATTGGTTGACCACCACTTGCAGCAGGAGTTATAGAACTAAAAAAGAAACCTATAAATGCATACTTAACATTTTGCCAAAAAGATGATTTCTCATTCAAATTCTTTAATGTTCTTCCTAAATTAACAGCTTCTAATACTAGATATAAAAACATACAGCCAATGGCCATCATTACAAACGGCAACTTTACTGATTTTAAAATTCCAAAAATATCAAGTACATTTTGATCTTTAAATAATATATAAAAAGTCAAAAATATAAGAAGTGCAAATATAACAAAATTTTTTATAAAATTACTTTTTTTCTTTGTTTTCATTTCTAATCTTCTTTCTTCTAATTACTTTATTCTACAACAATATCAGCTAAATCATATTTTATAACTTTACTTAAATCTTGCAAAGAAACTTCTACCTGGTATCCAATTTTACCACCACTAAACAAAATTTTATCAAATTTAGAAGCGGTCTCGTGAATAACAGTTTTAAAAAACTTTTTCATACCAATTGGAGAACATCCTCCGTGAATATAACCAGTTAAGGGTAATAAATCCTTTGATTTAATCATTTCAATATTTTTCTCTCCAACACTTTTAGCTGCCTTTTTCAAATCAAGTCCTTTGTTAACAGGTAATAAGAAAACATAGTGATTTCCACTTTTACCAACTGTAACTAAAGTTTTAAAAACCATATCTGGATTTTCATTTAAAGTTTCCGCAACTTCCATACCACTGATAGCACCTGATTCTAAATAATTATAATGATTATATTCAATTTTCTTTCCATCTAAAATTCTCATAACATTTGTTTTTTCATCAATTTGCTTCATTTTAAACCTCTATTTCATTTTTAAGTAACTTTCAATAAAGCCATCTAAATCGCCATCCATAACAGCTTGAACATTTCCAACTTCATAATTAGTTCTATGATCTTTAACTAATGTATATGGACAAAAAACATAAGAACGAATTTGGCTTCCCCATGCTATATCTCGTTGAACACCTTTTAAATCTTCAATTTTTTCTTTTTGTTCTTTTTCTTTTAAATCTAGCAATTTAGATTTTAACATTTTCATTGCGGTTTCTCTGTTTTGAATTTGAGAACGTTCAGATTGACACTGAGCAACTATATTTGTAGGAATATGAGTAATTCTTACAGCAGACGAAGTTTTATTTACATGCTGACCGCCAGCTCCAGATGCTCTATAAGTATCAACTCTTAAGTCATCAGGATTAATATCAAGTTCTATATCATCTGTAATTTCAGGCAAAACTTCAACAGAAGCAAAAGATGTATGTCTTCTGCTATTACTATCAAAAGGAGAAATACGAACTAGTCTATGAACTCCCATTTCACCTTTTAAATATCCATAAGCATTTTCGCCAATAACTTCAAAAGTAACGCTCTTTATACCAGCTTCGTCACCTTCTAGGAAATCTACTTCATTTACTTGATAATTAGACTTGCCAGCCCATCTAGTATACATTCTATATAACATTTCAGCCCAGTCTTGAGATTCAGTCCCACCAGCACCTGGGTGAATTGTAACAATCGCATTATTTTTATCATATTTTCCAGATAAGAAAGTTTGTAATTCTAATTTTTCTACCTTATCTGAAGCAAGTTTAGTATTATTTAATATTTCTTTTTTTAAATCTTCATCAAAATCAGCCATAACCAAATCAGTCATTTCAATCAAATTAACAACTTCATCATAAATTTTAGAATAATTTGAAACAATATCTTTTAAAGATTTTATCTTAGCTAATACTTTTCCAGATTCTTTACTATCATTCCAAAAATCCTGTTCTAAAGTCTTAGCCTCTAAACTCTCTAGTTCTCGCTTTTTCTCAGCAATGTCAAAGAGACTCACCTAAACTTTCTATTTTTTCTTTTAAAGCATTTATAATCTTTTTGTTCTCTTCTAATTCTAACAAGAAATCACATCCTCTCTAACTTATAATAACTCTTTCAATATTATAATATTACACCTCTTGATATGTCAATTATTGTATTTAGAATAAAAGAAAAATCCATATTAAATTTTAAAACACCGCATAAATGCAAATAAACGACTTAAATTTAATTGAAAAATTCTTTTCAATTGTAAAGTGAATTTTTATCTTCAAATTTTGCATTAAAGTGTAAAAATTTAATATGAATTTTTTCTATTTCCATTATAGTTCAAAAGTAAACTATTTATAACATTATTAAGTCCACATCTTTGTTAGCGCACAAAATTTGCAAATTTTCGTGCATTATTATTTTTATATAATAAAAAGTTCAGTGAACGTTCATATTATACAAAAATTTTCTAATTTTTACTTGAATCTATAACACCATATTCTTTTAATAACTTCTCAACATCAGTTCCTTTAATCTTCTTAAGAGCTTTATTTAAAATAACTTCTTGAGGTAAACTCAATTTCATATCAGTTAAAGGCTTTCCATCACGCAATTTAATAGTTGCATTTAATAAATCTCTTACATCATATGTGCTACCCCAAACTTCTGGAACACCTCTATCAATATCCAATAAAGTATAAACAGCTTCCATAGCTGTACGAATTGAATACTCAGTTGTAAAAATTGTATCTCTTGGTGTTTCCGCAAATTGGCCTAAAAATGCAAAGTTAACACTTTTTTCTGGAACAACCAAAGGTCTATCTCCAGCCTTTCTTGGCATAAAGAAAGCAGTAATATATGGCATCATAACAGGAACCGTATTAGCACTGTTTGAAGCAAGTTCTTCAATTTGATCAGTTGGAACTCCTAAATGATATAACCATTCCATACATATTTCTTTTCCCGTACACTCAATCATTGGCTTTTTAATATAATTTCCAGGCTTATCACTAAATAAACCATAAATCCATCCAACAAGCTGATTTTTAGGTTGATCTCTAAACTGTGGTTGACGATTAAATGTCCAGCTTAACAACCAGTTAGAATCTTTAACAGTAACAATACCTCCTGTTACAACCTTACCACTAAATGGATCTCTCTTACATATTTTTTCAATATATGGAGGAATCTTATCATCTAAAGTTGTAACTGTTGCACTCATCCAATTTGTTTGCTTTGGATCATAGCAGAATTTATCTGGATTACCAAAAGATTTATCCTGCGATGCGATTTTTCTCCACATATCCCAACCGCCACCTGACTTAATATCAGGATTGAATTCAGCCTTCTCATTTTGAGAACCATGCGTAGAATTTTCAACACATCCACCATTAGTAATAAAAACTAAATCATTTTCAGTTAAATCTATATATTTTTTCTTACCATCTACTTCAACTTCAATAGTTTTAGCTTGTTTTTTATCATTAGTAATATCAAATAAAACATTATCAACTTTCATACCATAATGGAATTGAACTCCAAAAGACTCCAAATATTTAACCATTGGTAAAATCATTGATTCATATTGATTATATTTAGTAAATCGTAAAGCTGTGAAATCAGGTAATCCGCCAATATGATGAATATATCTTTTAATATAAAGTTTCATCTCTAAAGCACTATGCCAATTTTCAAAAGCAAACATTGTTCTCCAATATAGCCAGAAATTAGAATTAAAGACTTCTTCATCAAATACTTCATTAATTCTTTTATCATATAAATCTTCATCAGGTGTAAAAAACAATTTCATTATTTCCATTGCACCTTTATCAGAAATTGCAAACTTTTTATCAGTGTGAGCATCTTGACCACATTTTTCAGTTGCTCTCATTAAGGAGTAATTTGGATCAGCTTTGTTAAGCCAATAATATTCATCTAAAACACTTACACCTTCCGTTTCAATTGATGGAATAGAATGAAATAAATCCCACATACATTCAAAATGGTTATCCATTTCTCTTCCACCACGCATTATATATCCAACATCATTATAATAATATCCATCACAAGCTCCACCTGGAATTTTATCTTTTTCTAATATATGAACATTTTCACATTTCATTTGTCCATCACGAACTAAAAAACAAGCTGCAGCTAATGCGCCAAGCCCAGAACCAACAATATATGCAGATTTGTTATCCACATTTATAGGTTTTTTAGGTCTTGCAAAAGCCTCATAATTACCACTACTATAATACATAACTAACCTCATTCCTTTCTTATGTAATTCTGCCCAAATGATACTCATAAAATACACGTATTTCAATAAACAAAAAAAGTAGTTTGTATTTATTTTTTACAAAACTACCTTTTTGTTTATAAATTTTAATTATTATATTGAATTTACCACTATACAGCAGATAAATTATCAATAAAAGTATCAAAAGATCCATCTAGCATAATACTCAATTTATCGATAATTTCTTTTGGTTCTTCTTTCATTCCTTTAACTATCCAATCTTGAATTAGTCCTACAAAAGCAAACTTATAAAAATCTGATACAAATTTCTTATCCGCTTCTGAAATATTTTTTCCGCTTGCTTTACTTTCTATTACATTAGAAAATAAAATATCAGTCTGTTTATACATAAACTTCACAAAAGCATCTTTACTAATTGAATTATAGGTATTATAAATAAACCTCTTATTTTTTATAATATAATCAAAGACATACAAAAAGCCTTGTTGCCAATTCTCGTCAATTTCACTTTTCTCTATTTTTTCAATAACCTCATTCATATAAATCCATTCAAGCAAATCATAAATATCTTTAAAATGATAATAAAAAGTTTGTCTATTAAGTCCGCATTTCTCTGTAATATCAGCTATTGTAATCTTATTAATTTCTTTTTTCCCCGCAATTTTCTTTAAAGATTGAGCTAAAGCTCTCTTTGTAATAGTACTCATACCCCCTCCTTTCAGTAACATTAAGCATTATAGCATAAGAAAAATAAAAATACAAAAAAATCACATATATCGTCTTTTCTTACATTCGAGCAAAAAAAATAGATTTTTGACATTATTTTCTATAAAAAAATATCAAAAATCTTTAATTAATTTTATATATCCCACTTGAGTTATGCTCAGAAATAATTATTTGTTACTTTTCGCAGTATAACACACAGTAAAAATATTTCCTTAATCCAATTTTTCTTGCTTTTTCAAACCTTCTTCATCATAATTATCCATAAAACTATGAACCTCACCATCTTTAATATATGAAATAATTGTATTTAAATTAACATTTTTTGTACTGTTATAAATATTCATATCAACATTATCATAAACACTGCGAAGCTGTTTAATAAGCTTTTTCATTTCTTCTCTTTTAGAGCCTCCACCGCCATTATCACACATTGTACAATGTTCAGTAAACCTACAAGCACATTGAATAAAATGCAAATCATTTCTTTCTCTCCATTTTATAATATCCGCTTCTTTAACATAATACAAAGGACGAATAAGCTGCATACCTTTATGAGAAGTACTATACAATTTAGGCATCATTGTTTGAGTTTGAGCGCCATATAACATTCCCATCATAATAGTTTCAATAACATCATCAAAATGATGACCAAGTGCAATCTTATTGCATCCAAGCTCTTGAGCTTTTCTATATAAATAACCTCTTCTCATTCTAGCACATATATAACAAGGATGATCATCAATTCTCTCTACAGATGCAAAAATATCAGTATCAAACATAGTAATAGGAACATTAAGTAGCTTAGCATTATTAATAACCTTTTGTCTATTTATAGGATTGTACCCAGGATCCATTACTAAAAATACAAGTTCAAAATTTACTTTTCTATGTTTCTTCAATTCTTGCATGCACTTAGCTAAAAGCATTGAATCTTTTCCACCAGAAATACAAACAGCGATTTTATCTCCATCTTCAACCATATTGAATTCTTTAATACCTTTTATGAACTTTCCCCATATTCCTTTACGATATGTAGTAATTATTGACTTTTCAATCTCTTCATATCTTTCCATACAAAACCTCTTTCTTTACATCATTTCTTTATAACATTTATCAAAAATCTCTAAAAATTTATCTATGTCTTCCTCTGTTACCAAATGACTTAAACTAATTCTCCATGAAGCAAAAGCTCTTTTTCTATCATGAGTCATTGACATAACAATTCTAGATGGAGTAATAGTTACCGTACATGCTGACTTTATAGAAATACAAACTCCATATTCTTCTAACTTCTTTTTAAAATCAACAGCCTTAATTCCATTTACACTAACATTCAAAATATATGGGTTATTTTTAGAAACCGTATTTATTTTCACATTATCATAACTTAATAATTTGCTTCTTAGTTTTTCATTTAGTTTATTTACATACTCATATCTTTTTTTTAAATTATTGAAAGTTAATTCTAAAGCCCTTTCAAGAGCACATATTTGTCCAATAACAGGAGTTCCACTTCTATAAATAGTTGTACTAGCTCCGCCATTTATTAACGGTTCTAATACAATATCTTTCTTTTTAAGCAAGCCTCCAAAACCATTTAATCCATTAAATTTATGAGGAGCAAAAGAAATTAAATCAATGCCACTAAAATCAACCTCTGTTTTTCCAATTGCTTGAGTAGCATCAACATGTAAAAAACAATTTGGATATTTGCTTACCAATTCAGCAATCTCGCGAATTGGCTGTACATTTCCGACTTCACTATCTACATAACAAACAGAAACTAGTATTGTATCATTTCTAATTAAACGTTTTAATTCGTCTAAGTTGATTTTTCCGTCACTTGTTATTCCAACAATATCAATTTCGTAACCTTGTTCCTTTAAATATGAAAGTGGACTACTAACTGATGAATGTTCCAAAAAAGTTGAAATAATATGTTTTCCATTTTCCTTATATGTTTGAGCTACACCTTTAATTGCAAGATTATTTGATTCACTAGAACCAGATGTATATACTATTTCCATATCATCATCTAAACGTGTATTTCTTTTTAATAAATCTATTATTCTATCTGTTGTTTCATTTATTTTCTCATTAACCTCAACACCTAAATCATGAGTTGCATTAGGATTAGCAAAATACTTTAATGTAGAATCATTAAAAGTTTTTAAAACTTCCTCATCAACAGGCGTATTAGCTGCATAATCTAAATATAAATAATCTTTCATATAATCCTCTCAAAAACTAAATATAATATTCTAATCTTTGCAATTATAAAGTATACACCCTATGGAGGTATACTGTCAATCTTTCCTATAACATAAAAAGCTTAGAACATTTTAATTCTAAGCTTTTATACAATTTATTTTTACTTCTTAATCATTATAGAATTTTCTTAAATTTAGCCTTTGATTTCATCGTATTTTTTATACTTAATTAATGATACAATTGAACTAATTGCCAATAATCCAATTGCTCCAATTATAATTCTATTCTTTCCCGTTTGTGGTATTTTCTCTTTTGATTGAGTTGATGAATCATTCACACCTGTTTGGCTTGTACTTTGGTTACTAGAAGATGAATTGGAATTTCTTGTACTTGTTTGTGAATTATTTCTGTTGTTATTGTTTTTATTGCTATTATTGTTACTGCTATTGTTACTATTATTGCTGTTATTGTTATTGTTACTGTTACTATTATTGCTGTTATTGTTATTGTTATTGTTACTGTTATTATTATTGCTATTGTTGTTATTGTTGTTACTATTGTTATTGTTATTATTGCTATTGTTGTTATTATTATTATTGTGGTTATTGTTATTATTGTTATTATTGTTGTTATTATCACCACTAGGAGATACTTGACTATCCGTCCATTCTTTTATAACCGCCAATTCTTCTTTTAATTCATTTAAATTATCATCCGTAAGTTTATCAATTTGTGAATTTAGCTCTGCTTTTAGTACCACCAAAACAAACGAACTCATTCCTGAAACATTTTCTAACGATTTTACATCATTTCTTAAAGTTTTCTTTAACGCATCGTCTACCTTTGTAGCCGAATTCAAATCATTATACGCTTTATCTATAACTTGTTTGAATTGATTTAAATCTCCCAAACTATCTTTATTTTCCGTTAATAATTCTATTAATTGATCTTTTTCACTTTGCGTAATAGCATATACTGATGAAATACATAAACAGCATATTAAAGCAATTACTAACATCATTATTATTTTTTTCTTATGTGTTTTCATATTTTATTAATCCATCCCCTTTATAATCTAATACATTTATTTTACTATAACAAGATAAAATGTCAATTACAATTTGGTAACAAAAAAGAGTGCTCCATCACTAGAACACTCTTTTATTTGTATAAATTAAATGCCAAACATATTTTTAATTAATCTTAATGCTTTTATTAAACTACTAATTGTTGAAGTTTCTTTTTCTGTTTCTTCTTGATAATCTGATGTCTTACCAACATCAACATTATTCTTTATTTTTTCTGTCTGAGTAATAAAATTCTTAATATGTCCTTCATAAACATTTTCTTTATGGCCAAGTATTATAAACGCATGCTCTTCACCTTCAGCTGTAAATCTTTGTACATATGGTATATTCCCATTTTCCATTGCTACTTGATAAATCTCATCACTATTTTTAAATGGAACTGTAGAATCTGATGTACCATGTACAATCAGCAATGGTGTTGAGCTCTTCTTCAAGCTATTCAAGTTATTTTGCAATTCATCAAAATTCTCTTCTGTCAATCCAACGTCAACTTTTTCCATAATTAATTTCTTTATTGTTCCCTCAGAAATCACTTCTGAAAGACTTGTCTTATTAAAGATTCCTAATATCTTAGCAACTAATTTATTGTCTCCCTTTGATTCAAGCATATCATTAATAATTCCTGTCATAGATGTATAACCACAATCCTCAACTAATCCTATAACATTTCTATCACTTATTGTTTCACCATCTACTTCCAAACCTGATAAGAAGACTGTTGTTGCACCACCTAAAGATACACCATGAACAATAATTTCTTCACAATTATTAGGATATTTTTCATTAATATATGTTAACCAATCCCAAACATCTAAGCTCTCCAAATATCCCATTGTTCCGTCACCTTCACTATCTCCGAAACCTCTTAAGTCAGGTGCCAATACATTGAATCCTTGATTCAAATACATCTGTCCTAACGAATCTGCCATTGCTTGTCCATTCATCATAAATCCATGAACTAATACAACCCATTTTCCTGATGTAGGATTTCCATCTGCATCTGTATCAGCATAATATATATTACCACTTAATTTTACATTGTACTTCTCTCCGGATAATTTACCAGCTGTTGTTGCATTCATATCACTAACTACAACATTAGGTTTTAAACTCTTCACAGCTATGCTACTACTTCCCAATGCTGATTTTACAATTTCTAAAATTGAACTTAATAACTTACTAGTATCAATCTCACTAGATGAAATTGTTTTATTAGAAATCTGATTAAATATCTTTGATAAAGTTGTATTCGTGCTATATTTATTTTGCAACTCTTGAACCTTATCAAGGATTTCAATTTTTGTAGTACTAATATCTTTTGTAGTACTCATACTTCCTAAGTATTTGCTTAACTCTGTTAAAGCTTTTGTATAATCTGTCACGTCTGCATATTTACTATTAAATATTTCTGAACTATCTCTCCTTGGAGATATACTAAATTTAAATGCTGCATTTGATACAATTGGTATACTAACCATACATATTACAAGCATTACTATAACTATTTTTTGCAACATTCTTGAAAAACATTTTTCCAAAATTATCAACTCCCTTCAAAAATTTCATTCAATAATTTAAAGCATAATCATACTTCTGTGAAAATGTTATAAGAACAATTAAAAGTTTAATCACTCTACATAATATATTAACATCTTTTGCAAAATTTGTCAATTTTCTCAGTATTTTCATTCTTCTAAAACATGCACTATTACTAGCTCTCTATATAACAAAAAGTTAATCTTATTAAAATATAATTATCCTCCTACTATACTGGGGAGAATAATTAAAGTTAAAGAAAAAAGGCGAGGATTTCTCCCCGCCTGTGCTCAGTTATTTATTTGGTTAAAACCATAACACAATCCGTATCAGTATTGTACATTATTAAACCTTTGCTAGTTTTTACCTCCATTATCTGTACATCTTCAAAAAGATCCAGCATGTTTCTGTAAATATTCATTGTTGATACAATCTGGCTCTGCGTACTCATAAAAATTTGTTCATTCATACATTGCCAGTTCAAATCATCAATAGGCATAATAATTTGACCTTTTTTCGCAGCCTCAAACCAAACTTTTCTCATACCAACGCAATAAATAATAACCTTTGCTCCTGGTTTAAGCTTATCGTGAAGCATCTGCAACTTGTTACATGTAAAGGACTCACTCATAAAGTTGTGAATATTTGATAAGTGAACCACATCAAAGTTACCGCAGAAATCAATATCAAAAATATTAGACATCTGCAAATAAATGCTAGTAGAATCCAAGTTTTCTTTGACCTTAAAGAAATTTTTCTTCCGATAATACTGATAATTCATCTCCCTGTTTCCAGGTACATCGACAAACTTCTGCTCACCATACAGATAATTTCTCCTGATTTCTAATGGTGTCGTCCGCTCATAAATTCTCTGCCAGAACTCTTTCATGTCTCCATCTGGAGCAAAGTCCAATACAAATTTCATAATATCAGCATCCAACATTTTTTTACTCGTAGGATCCAAGATAAAGTCCATGTAATCTCTACACGAAGTAAAAAAACGGAAGCTCCAATACTTCAACCAGCATATAGGAAGCTGTAACTCATTTACATCAACTGCCATAATATCTTTAGCACCGTACAAAACCATATCAGCCAAATGATCAAACGCACCAGCAATTGCCAGTACACTATCTCCTTCCTTTATAACCTGTTTCATATAAGAATTGGTTTCATTAGAGGCGATGAGTGGTGCCATTTCAGCATATGCTGATGTAGCATCTTCCTGGGCAAATGTCGTAGCTCTCTTCTTAGAAGTATAAAAGCAATTTACTAACTCATCAAGTGTCCGATTTCTTAAAACCTTAAGCATATTTTTTCCTTTCTACTATAATAATAGTTCAAAATCGTTAACAGTTGCTTCTGCTATTATACCTCATTTACATAATATCGTCAACATAACACTATTTATGAACCGATTGACTTATATCTTTTCAATCCTATTCTCCACACTAGATAACATGGAATAACAAATAAAAGCGCTACAAAAGGTGTAAACATATATAATTTATTTTCAGTTCTTCCAATTACATATAGAAGCGGATAATAATTAACAAATGCCAAAGGCAATATATATGTAAAAAACTTCCTAACCCACTCATGATAAATATTAAGAGGATACTGCGTTAAATCTCTCGCTCCATCAGTAAAAATATTCATTATCTCTAGTCCTTGTATTGTAAAAAATGTAATTCCAGCTTTCATAACAAATAAAGCAGAATAAATTACAATCGTACAAATAATCATCAAAAACAAAGTAACCAATTTATCAATCTGTAATAACATTGGATTTTTAACAAGCAAAATCACAAATATTACAATAGCCACCATACTTCTCCCTATTCTGTCAAACTCAATTTCTGAGCCTAATACCTGTAATATTATATTTCTAGGTCTTACTAAAATTCTATCAAACTCTCCATTTGAAATTAACCTATCAAAATGATCAAAGCTTCTAAAAAAACATTCTGCAAGAGAAAAACCTAGAAAAGCCATAACAAAACAAATTAAAACATCTTGAAAAGAGTATCCATCAACACTTCCAAATTTATCAAATAAAAAGAAAATTGAAATAAAAGCAAAAATTGAAGAAGCAGTTTTAGAAACAACTGAAATAATAAATGATTTCCTATACTCCAAATCAGACTTTAATTGCATTATTAAATATCTTAAATATAATTTCATAAACTACCCTCCATTTACCTCAATTTTTCTTATTTGTTTTTTCATTATCCTTTTGCCAATCCAAGTCATCAGTACAAGCCAAACAAGTTGAATCATAATAATCTTAATTATCTCTCTATTCCCACTAATATAACCATTATAAATATTAGAAGAAACATTTTGAGTATAATAAAATGGAGTAAACTTTAAAACTTTTATAACATTACCAGGCATAAACGGAATTGGAAATAATCCTCCTGAGCAAAAATCATAAACTAAATCAAAAGCCGTTCTAATTCCTTGAGATGAAACCGTTTTCATAACAACTATATACATAAGCATACAATAAGCCAAAGTTATACCTACAGATAAAACAAGCGTAATAATTGAAAATATAAAAGCACTCAAACTAGCTGGAAGTGATATCTTATAAATACCCAAAAACGGCATACTACAAATTAATAAAATTGGTATTGACCTTAATAAAGCTTTAGCAACTTTCGAACCTAAAGTTTTTGAATGCCAAATGCTATACAAACTAACAGGCTTAACAAGTTCCATAGAAACCGTTCCCATTCTACATTGTTCTAATATCTCTTTATCAATCGACCACATATTAAATAAAGCAAAAAAAGCCTGATTTAGCCAAATATATGTACTCATCTGTGATATTGAATAATCGCTTGTTCCTTCTTTCAAAAAAGCTGTATATAGCATTATATACATAAATCCCCACGCAAATTGAGTAAGTGCACCTGCAATTGCCGCAACTTTATATTGAATCTCATTCAAAAATTTAATCTTAAAATATGCCATATAGACCTTTAAACTATTTATTGTATTTTCCATGTATCCGCTCCTCCTATATCTCATATTCTTTATATAGATTCGCAACCACATCGTCTATACTTGTATTTTTTATTTCTAAATCTTGAATATTCAAGTTATTTGAAAGAAAATTAATTGCCTCTGCCAACTTCAATTCATTCTCATTAACTTCTAATCTAATTTCATTTTTACTCTTTTCAATAATTTTCATTTTTGGAAAATTTGTTGGAAGCTTTCCAGTGTATTTTATATTAAGAATCTTCTTATTATATTTTTTCATCAAATTATTCAAACTTCCATCTAACAAAACATTACCTTTACCAATCAAAATAATTCTTTTAGTTAAAGCTTCAATATCGCCTGTATCATGTGTTGTAAGAATTATAGTTGTTTTCTTTTCCTTATTAATTTTCTTAATAAAATCTCTAACAGCAATTTTAGAAGTACTATCAAGACCAATTGTAGGCTCATCCAAAAATACAATTTTAGGATCATGCAAAAAAGCTGCAGCAATTTCACATCTCATCCTTTGACCTAAACTCAATTGTCTTGTAGGAGTTTTAATAATCTCTTTTATATTTAGCATTTCAGTCAAAAGCTCTTTTTGCTCTTTATATTTTTCTTCTGGGATGTTATAAATCTCTTTTAATAATTCAAACGAATCCTCTACTGGCACATCCCACCATAAACCAGATCTGTTTCCGAACACTACGCCAATATTTTTTACATATTCTTTTCTGTCCTCATACGGCACCATTCCATTAATTACACACCTTCCCGAATCCGGTGTTAAAATTCCGCACATTATTTTTATTGTGGTAGACTTTCCAGCTCCATTTGGTCCAATATAACCTACCATTTCTCCTTCGTCAATCTTAAATGAAATATTTTCAAGTGCCTTAACTTCAGCATAATTTCTTTTAAAGTAATTCTTAAATGCATTTTTTATTCCTGCATCTCTTTTGCTAACCTTGTACGTTTTCGTAATATTTTCTAATTCAATCATTTCTCCATCCTTTCTAGTAGTTAGAAGTACATTTACTTCTCTTTCTAAAAAAATTTAGCTTTTTACTTTAAATTAATTTATTAACCTCCTTTCATAAATGCTTATGTCGTAAATTGGCTACATTTGCATTGACTTTTTTCCAACACAAAAATACCAAATACAAAGTAAACCACTTCATATTTGGTATTATATGATTTCTATTCATCACACACCATCTAGCTGTACTCTTCTGTTATAGTTTTAAATTCATTCGCACTGAAATCATATAATCCTATAAAATAGAGTTTCCTTCTGGTTCGGAATGTTACAGATTCTCTCTATAATCGACAGCTATAAGTATATTAGTTTTTCCTACACTTGTCAATATTACATCTCCAATAATTTCTTTAAAAAAGTCCAAGGCCCTGTCTTAGTAGTCAATCCATCTAAATTATTATCTATTCTTTCCAATATTTCTTCTTTAGAAAAATAACGAACTTCTGAAACTTCTTCTTTTTGTAATTTTATATCTGATACATCTACATCTTTTAAAATTAAATAACACTCATTGTAATGTTTATTAATTCCCTTAGCTGTATCAATAGATGTAGAACCAACTAAATATTTTATTTCATCATCAGTAATATCTAATCCCAATTCTTCTTTTGCTTCTCTAATTAAAGCTTGTCTTCCAAACTCGCCAGCATCAACATGTCCGCCAACTGTTACATCCCACATATTAGGCCATGCTTTCTTATTTGCACTTCTTTTTTGCAATAAAACATTTTTATTTTTATCTATAACAAAACCATACACCGCTCTATGCCATAATCCTTCTGTATGACATCTATCTCTAGAAGCAACCTCACCAGTATACTCGCCCCATTCATTTAAAACATCAAACATCTCTTCCATAAAAACTCCTCCTATACTTAAACATTGTATGAATTATATAATACACCATATATTAAAGTCAATTATGCTTGGAATATTAGGTAAATGTGTTATAATAGACTCATCTTTTAAAAATTACGGAGGTACACATGACATTCTCAGAAGTATTAAACAAATATATAGAACAAATTAATTGCTCATCAAAAGACCTATCAACTACTTCACAATTATCATCCGCAGTTATTAGTCGTTACAGAAAAGGAGAACGAACACCAGCACTAAAAAGTAAACAATTTGACCAATTAGTTGATGGCTTGTACGAGCTTAGTAAAAATAGCAATATAGAACTATCTAAAAAAGAAATTTCAAGTAAATTAGCTAGTTCATTAAACGATATAGATATTAATTTTGAAGATTTAAGCAAAAATATAAACGCAATTATTTCTGCATTAAACATCAACATTGCTGAACTTTCACGTTTTATTGGATATGATGCATCATTCATTTCTAAAATTCGTTCAGGAAATAGAAATCCATCCAAACCGAAAGAATTCATAAATGCAGTTTGCTCATTTATAGTAAATAAATATAAAACCACTGAAAATAAAGAAACTCTTTCTATTTTAATGGATTGCTCAATAGCAGACATAGAAAATGAAACAGACTATTACTCAGAACTTAATAAATGGATTTCAACTAATTCATATTCAGACAGTACATATGTTAGCAATTTTTTAAATCATTTAGATAATTTCGATTTAAATGAATACATAAAAGCAATTCATTTTGATGAAATGAAAATTCATTTTGTACCATTTTACAAAGCTTCCTCAAGAAACTACTATGGTCTAGAAGAAATGAAAAAAGGTGAACTAGATTTCTTCAAAGCAACTGTACTTTCAAAATCAACTGAACCAGTCTTCATGTGTAGCGATATGCCAATGGAAGATATGGCAGAAGACGTAGACTTCGGCAAAAAGTGGATGTTTGCAATTGCTATGACTCTAAAAAAAGGATTACATTTAAATATAATTCATAACCTAGATAGACCATTTGAAGAAATGATGCTTGGACTAGAAAGTTGGATTCCAATTTATATGACAGGTCAAATTTCTCCATTCTACTTTAAAAATGCAAATACCAATATTTATAGTCACTTAAACTATGTTTCAGGAGCAGTAGCTCTTAATGGTGAAAGTATAAATGGTTACCACTCAGATGGGAAATATTATTTAACTACAAACAAATCAGAAATTGCCTACTACAAATCAAAAGCCAATCACTTATTGAAAAAAGCTAACTCTCTTATGGATATATACCGTGCAGAAAATCAAAATGAATTTAATGCCTTCTTAATGTCAAATTCTAAATTAGAAGGAAAATGTAGAAGAATTTTATCTTCTCTCCCTATTCACACTATGTCAAAAGAATTATTAGCCAAAATATTAAAAAGGAATAAAGTTTCAGAAGCGGATATAAACACAATCTATTTAGAAATAGAAAAAAAGAAAAAAATTATATCTGATATAGTTGAAAAAAACATTTTAGAAGATGACTACTTTGAATATTCGAAAGCTGATTTTGAAAAACATTTAATTTCGCTATCACTTTCTACATGTTTTTACGAAAAGAAAATTTATTATACATATGATGAATATAAAGACCATTTAAAATTAACTCAAGAATACGAAAAAATTACACCTAATTATAAATTAACAAAAAGTCCAAACCGTACATTTAAAAATATTCAAGTAACTTTTCATGATCAAAAATACATTATGATTTCAAAAGATAATAGTCCAGCAATTCATTTTGTAATCTATCATCCGAAATTAAGAAATGCCATTGAAAATTTTATTCCACCTATTATTGAAGAATAATTTATATAAGCGAATCTACCAAAAATAGATTCGCTTATTTTAGGTTTCTATAAAGTATTTATATTTTTAATTCTATATACTAAGAATTTCAGACAACTTTCATTTTATATAATAATTAAATAAATTTTCCATTAGTATCTGATAACCTAGCAATTCCTTCATATGGACTATGATACTCATCATCATTATTACAATACTCCACTATTTGATTTATATTATCCTTAATCTTCTCAAATCCCTGTATATACAAATCGATGACCTCATCTTGCATAAAATAAAATGGTGCAGAACTTTTGTTCCCAATTGCAAACGTATTATCAATCACATTTAATGTCTGTACATGGCTATAATTTGAATAATTCTCTTTATATAAATCCATATACTCCTTATTAAATTTCCATGGATATTCGTCCCCATCAAAAATTTTCTGGAATATCAGTTGCTTATAAACAGGATGAGTTTGATACAATCGTGTAGTCAATCCCTCTGCTTTCAATACTTTCATAATTATCTCTCTGAACTTTCCGAACATTCTCTACTCCTATTTTTTTTACATCGCAATTAATTCTATATAAATGATACACATGCTCATAGCCATTTTCTATTTTAGGAGGATTCAAAAAATCAATATTATTTTCTAAATATTCTGTTAGTTTATCTGCATTTTTTTGAATCTTTTTAATCACATTATCAAAATTTTCTAACTGGTATCTCAAAAACAAACAATTAAGTGCACTAGGCTTATAATTATATCCATAAGTAAAAGAATTATAATAAAAATTAGGATCACCTTCTACAATCTTTTGAGCATATGTTTTAACAGAATTAGCCTTATTAAATAAATCTACATTATTAGTACAAAGTCCTCCTAGCTCTCCACACGAAGCCAATTGCTTCACAGACATAAAACTAAAACATCCTATATCGCCATATGTTCCTACATATTTATTATCAATTTTTGCTCCAAATGCCTGAGCACAATCTTCAACTAATTTAACTCCATATTTATCAGCAATTTTTCTAAGTTCTTTCAAGTTACTTGGATAACCTTGCATATTAACAGCAATAATCGCCTTTACCTTTTTGAATTTATTTAATAATTCTTCAACTTGTCCTTCGTCTATGTTATATGTATCTTCCTTAACATCTGCAAATATAGGAATCGCACCTGTTCTAATTACTTGAAATGCTGGCGCTGCAAACGTCCATGCAGGAACAATAACCTCATCTCCATATGAAACATCACAAGCAATTAAAGCTGAATGCAATGCTGATGCACCTGACTCAAAAAAAGAAAAGTATTTAGTATCTAAATATTGTGCCATTTCTTTTTCAAAATTACCAATTTCGTCGTTTTTATTTGACACAAAATTTCTAGATTATAAATACTCATTTAAAAAAATTTTATCCTCTACCTTTGGCGGCCATACTCCTCTTAGTTCATCAACATCATTACAAACCTTTGAAGCTTTTTCATTAAAAAATACTAATTCACTCATACACATATCCTCTTTTCTCTTTTTTATAATCATATGCTTGTACTTTTCAATTTATTCGGAAAAAATTAATTGCATAGAATAAACTTGTATTTAAAACAACCTTATAATATGATTTGAAACTAGTCATTAAAATAATATCAGTATGTAAGTATAACGATCTACATACTGGTATTTTCGTAATTATATTTCAAATGCAATTACTGGAACTAACATTTCATTTCTCGTAAGCCCGCAATGAGTTGATTTCTTTTCTGATTTTCTTTTTCTCTCCATATTAGAATAGTTCTCTAATACAATAATTGTATCTGAAATAGCTATTGCAACATAATTTCCAATAAAATCATCTATCTTTTTATGTTGCTTTCCATTACCCATCAAACCAGATTTTATAAAATCATCCTTTGTATATAAAATATATGTATCTTTAAATCTTTTATTAAATTCATTTTCAAAATCTTGTTTTCTATCTTCTTTTACATTGAAACTAATTGCTCTTGCTTCTAATGAAGGTGGCATAATTAAACAATCTTCGATTTCGGGTAAATCCAAAATACTAACTTTCTCTTTTATATCATTATGACCATGATCTGCTGAAATAATTAAAAGTGTATTCGTTCCTCGTAATTCATCAACCAGCTGTTCTACCCTATTTTCAGCCATCTTAATAAACTCTTTCGTCTCTGGTGAATGGCAACCAGTCTTATGTAAAATGCCATCTGGATTATCACAATATGCAAATACAAAATTTTTCTTCTTATTGCAAGAACAAATAGTTGAAATTCCATAACAAACTTCATCAATATTATTAGCACTAATTGTTAGCTTTGTTTTCTTTCTACAATATTCAGGCATAATTTCGCATACTTGAACATCTTTATTCTTCTCAAGAATTTTTTCATAAATAGGTTTGTATCCTATTATATCAGCTATTTTCAAATCTTTTTGTTCTAATATTTCACCATTTAAATCATCTTCTTCAGCAAGTACATTAATATATTTTCCGTACTCTTTAAAATATTGTGTCCAAGCTATCCATCCTGTTTCAATAGGTGGTTTTCCAGAATAGTATGTAGTCATTGCTGCAGTTGTTGTTGAAGGAAAAACACTTGTAATATCGCACACTTTATTTTTTTCAAAAATTCCATTTGGAGAATTATATGATAAAACATTCTCTCCCATTCCATCTAAAATAAGCATTACAACATTATTATAATCTTTATTAATTATCTCTTTAAGCTCATTAAGTTCTGAATAATCAGATTCAACATCATATTTTTTCAAAACAGATGTTATTAAATTTAATATTGACTTCTCATAATTCGGCAATAGTATTTCATTTGACATATCAATCACTTTCCTCTCTTTTTAAATAAATATACCACATATATAATATTATAACTTGCATAAAATCTCAATAGCTCTCATATACATATTTTACCAAGTGGTTATCGTTTGACTTTATCATGAATATAAAGTATAATGGCCTCTGTTTAAAATATTATAAAGGTGGGGTTTTTATGTTTAAAGAAAATAATTTAAGAAAAGTTGCATTGGGTATTGCAATAAAGGATAACAAAGTTCTTGTTGAAAAAGGTCATGACAAAGTTGAGCAAATAGACTTCTATAGATGTCTGGGCGGTGGAATTGAAGAAAATGAGACTCCACTAGAAGCGGTTAAAAGAGAATTTAAAGAAGAATTAAATATTGATATTTTAGTAAACAAAGAATTAGGTACTATAGATAGCCACTTTGTTTATAATGGGAAAAATGGTCATGAATTAGTTTATCTATTTGATATTACAATACCAGAAGAATCATTGAAAGAAAATTACACAATATTAGATGATGATATAGCTTCTCCAGGAGAATGGATTAGCATTAATGAATTTAAATCAGGAGAAAAAATTATTTTTCCAAAAGGAATAATTGAATATCTATAAAATCAGTAATTATTTCAAAATAAAATTTTGGAATCTTGTTTTGCATATAGAAATTTCTGAAAACTTTCCTATATTAGAAAAATAAACATTTATAACACTATTATAATAATCATCTTATATAACTTAGAAACATCATTAGAGTTAAAAATATCGCTAACTCTTTTTTAGAATTAGCGATATTTTCTTCTTACCAAACTAGGTAATAAAAAAGGTACTTTTTACTTATTTACTCTTTTGAACACCTGACTGCTTTTAATCCATGGTCCAAAAATAACAATCTTCTCTTCTGTATCCAAATCAATATACATTGGTGCATTAATAAACACCTGATCCGACTGACCTGCTTGATTCATATACACCGGATCATAGCATTCAATCTTCACAATACCATAGTGCTTATTATAAGCCATATAATAAGTCGGCCAGAGAAAAGAATTTGTATCATCTACAATCTCCACATTCGACTTAAATTCTCCCAGTCTGTACAGTCTTCTCTTTTCTTTCATTTCCAAGAAATTGTTTCCTAAAATAGGCTGCATCCAGAATCTCCTGCCATTAATCAGCCCAACTGTCCGTTTTTTCTCCTGTTCAATCATCTCGTCCAATGTGTCAAACGATGCATATTTTTTTCTTCTTGAGAATATTAACTTAAGATCAGATTTGTCATACAGTTTAATTGCCGGATTTCTCTTCAAACCGCTAAAGTTCTGCCTCAGCATGCTTACTGATTCTTTCCCTTTAACAACAATATCGATATCCGAACAGTCCGTATATCCTTCAAGCAAAATGCTTCCTTCTATTCCTATGTCCTCTAATAAAATTCCTAGTTCATTTATCATTATATCTATTATTTGTTTTGTATCCTTCAAAATTGTTTCATTTCCATCGTAATTATATAAGTCTTTTGTTTTCTCAAAAGGATTGTATATTCTAGCAATCTCTTCTGGTTTAAACAAGCACAGTTCTTCTCCGAATCTATCGACTTTGCCAACCTGTATATTATTAAAAAGCTTTGAGTATAAAATAGATTCTTCAATTGAATTGTTCCTTGCGTACTGATATCTGTTGATAAGCCGTGTATCTCTTTCAGCACCTGCAACTTTAAAGTATTTAGGTATTCCAATAACTTTTCCTTTTTCATAGCAATGCTCAGACACTGTATGACAATAAGTACCATCCTTTAGCATGAAATAATCAGGAAAGCTAATTATGTCTTCAGCAGACTCAACCTTGTACAAGCACTTGATTTCGTAATACAATCTATTCTCATTTGATGAATGAATTGTATTCTCCAAAATGTTCATTCCATATTTTCTTCTTAAAGTACCCGGCTGGCTGTATTGTGGGTTTGTAGCTCCGACAAAATTGTTAAACCTTTCAACAACATTGTCGCCACCTTTAATCAAGCAAATCACCACTTCACCAGACGTCATGTACTTCATCAAATCCAAAAAGAATGGTTGATTTTTGCTTTCGTAATACAAAGTACAAACTTCATCTACAGTAAGACGCTTCTGAATAAAATTGCCTACTTCATATTCGTTCTTCCGAATATCGTTGATTATAGAATCAACAATCTTCCTCTTAAGTGCATCAGGTTTCAGTACACACAAAGTTACATTACCAAGCATTTCCGTTTTGCTCATAATTACCTCCCTTTAAATAGATATATTAATATCATATCTTTACATATTTTGGTAACAACGTTATTATAATATCATTTCCACTATTTGTCAATTAGTATTAATTAAAAAGAAACATACATATAAAATTTTTGAATCACCGCGCAGGGACCAAACGAACGAAGTGAGTTCGATTGAAGCATTCTACCCGATT
>CAKPEG010000011.1 GCA_934149275.1 uncultured Clostridia bacterium
CCCAAAAGAAGTACTACTTGATGAACAAGGATTTATAAAGAAACTTGACAATGAAACACAAGAACAATTCGTAAAAAGACTTCCAGCAATATCAACAGAATTCAATCAGATAATGGAAGTTACAAAATGGTTAAATGAGCAAGTAAATAATTCAGTATATTTTGTACACTTAACAGAATACACCAATAATGATTTGCACGAAGTAATTTCTAACTACATGTACAAAGACGGAATCGAATATGTATTTTACGATACTTTAAAATCAGATGTAAATAACATAGGAGATGCTAACGAATTAAAGAAAACAGCTACATTGTTATCTGAGTTGGCTCAAAAATTTAATATCTTTATTGGAGCATCAATTCAGTTATCTGAAAATACAACATTACCAATAAATTTAACAATCAATGATTTATCTGTTAGTAAGACAATAAAAGAAGTATTCGATTCTTTAACATTGTTTAAACAAATTCAAAGAAATCATTTAGGTGATTATGAATATTCAGATTCAGATAGATTTACAACATGTACTGATTTAGAAGTTTTCGAAGATCCAGATGTAAGGTACTATGTTGCTGTAATTGATAAAAACAGAGCTGGTGCAAAACCTAAATTATTATTCAGACTAAATCTAGCATATAACGAGTGGCATGAATTAGGATATGTAAAACTAAAAGAAAAATATAATGATTTAAATACAAATTAAATTTAAGCAATCTAAATTAGCAAATTTTAAGTTAGTTTAGATTGCTTTTTTATATAATAGGAAAGTTCTCCGAACTTTCTATTATATAAAATAACAATGCACAGAAATTTACATAAAAAGTTTTATTGAATACGTATTTTTCTTGAAAAATAGGTAAAAGCATAGTATAATAAAAAAGACTTGGTATACACCAAAATAAATTCATATTTAGCAATGACTTAAATAAAAATATGTTTTTAATAAAAATGTTTCATTTAAGTGTACCTATGCTAAATAAAAGGAGGGATAAAACTAATATTATAATGTAAGTATTGTATGTAACTGTTAGCGCGCACAAACAGGAGGTAGATTATGTTTACATTCAAAGCAACATTGATAGTATTTTCAGCTGCTGAAGCAAGAATTGACAAGTTATTTGAATCGCTGTTATCTGAACAGTTGTCAAAGCGGACAGAAAACGATTTTTTAATTTCATTTGATGAAAATGAATTAAAAATCGAGTTCTACGATGTTGAACTTACCGAGAAGTTTGCTCCAAAAATCTTAGGCTGTGGAACTGTTAAAAAATTCATTATTGAGAATCATGCAGAGCCAAAGAATAAGCCAGAGAAAGAAATTGAAGCTAAAGTAAAAGTAACTGAAAATGAGCAGGTAACAGGTTTAGAAACAGAAGTGGAAACTGATTCAGAAAATAAAAAAGAAGAAAATAAATCTGATTCAGAAGATGATGATGCAAATGCTGAAACGGGAGTGGAAGAAACTGAACCTGAGGCAGAACTGGAAGTGATTCCTGAAGTAAAAGCTGTTGAAGAAACTGAACCCGAAGCAGAACCGGAAGTGATTCCTGAAGTAAAAACTGTGGAAGAAACTGAAGCTGAGGCAGAACCGGAAGTGATTCCTGAAGCAGAAGTTGAGAAGGGACTTGAACTTGAACAAGAACAGGAAGTAACTCCTGAAGCAGAAGTTGTTGAAGAAACTGAACCTGAGGCAGAACTGGAAGTAACTCCTGAAGCAGAAGTTGTTGAAGAAACTGAACCTGAGGCAGAACTGGAAGTGATTCCTGAAGTAAAAGCTGTTGAAGAAACTGAACCCGAGGCAGAACTGGAAGTGATTCCTGAAGTAAAAACTGTGGAAGAAACTGAAGCTGAGGCAGAACCGGAAGTGATTCCTGAAGCAGAAGTTGAGAAAGGACTTGAACTTGAACAAGAACAGGAAGTAGCTCCAGAAGCAAAAGCTGAAGAAAAATCACCTAAAGTAAAAAGTTCCGAAGAGTTTTCGAAAGAGTATGTTGAAAAAATATATGAAGAATTTGAGAACATAGAAGAGTTTTCTGGAAAATTAGCTGATTATATTCAGATTTCAGACAGCAGAATAAGAAATGCCTTTGAGGAATTGATAAAAGCTGTTGCTGAAACACAAAAAATGAGCTGGTTTTGTATTGAAAATATCATAAAACGCAATTCACAAAATCTTTACAAAAGAGCAGAGTTTAATACCAATACAAAAGTATTGATTTCTAAAGCAGTAAAGGAGCGGTTTAATCTTACTTTATTAGTTTTCCTTAAATTAATAAAGGAGTTAATGATTGAAGTAAACTCAAAAGCTAAGGAAAACTCTGAACCTGAGTCAGAACCGGAAGTAGTTTCTGAAGCAAAAGCCGAGGAAGAACCTGAACCTAAGATGGAATCAGAAGAAGTTCCTGAAGCAAAATCTGAGGAAGAACCTGAACCTGAGTCAGAACCAGAAGTGATTCCTGAAGCAAAAGCCGAGGAAGAACCTGAACCTAAGATGGAATCAGCAGAAGTTCCTGAAGCAAAATCTGAGGAAGAACCTGAACCTGAACCTGAGCCAGAACTGGAAGTAACTCCTGCAGCAGAAGCTGAGGAAGAAACCAAACCTGAGCCAGAATCGGAAGAAATTCCTAAAGCAGAAGCTGAAGAAACTTTCGATGAGTATTGGTCTGGAATATTTAAATGTATGCCCAAAATCATTTCAACAGACAAATACAGAATCGAAAATGTTTCTAAGAAAGAGCAGCAGTTCTTAGCCATCAATAAAAGTAATCCAATGGCATTTCGTATAAAAGAAGTCCTGGAAATAATGGAAGACATCAGCCTCGTAGCTGATCCAAACTTCATTACACTTTCAGAACAAATCTTTACAAAAGTGCCTGTAATAAAAGTAGAAAAAAACATGGCATTATACGAAAAGATGAGATTACTGCAGTGGTCTAAGATGCTCCAAAAATTTGTGCAGAAATATTACACAAATGATCCAAACTTCAGAGTGCGCATTGAGAACTTCCTGACAGAGCTCAGAGAAATCATAATGACACCAGAAGAAATAGCCAAAATAAAATAATATTAGTTTTGTAACACCAAAAGCAGCCTAAAATTACACATTTTAGGCTGCTTTTGGTATGTAAAGTGTTGAAAAATAAGGAAAAATGTGATATAGTCTTGAAAATAGTTAGGAGAATTTAGATGAACGAAGAAGAAATTATAGAATTAGTGAAATATGGATGTGATCCAGAATTAATAGCATTTGAGTTTAATGTTCCAATCGATGAAATAAAAAAAGCAATTAATACAGAAGCCAAAAAAACATTTTTAAATAGAGAAAGCAAAATGAATAAAATAAGAGTAAAATATTTTAATCAATATTATTCATATGATTCTAACGATGGAAATGTAGCTTCAATGGAGCCAACACCTCAAGAGGAAAAAAATGTTCAAGAAGTAATCGATTACTTAAAAAGAGAACAAGAAAACATAGAAAATATGTCAGATTTTAATAGAAAAGCCATTTTAAACGTTATGTTAAAAGAATTAAAAATATTAGATACAACAAAATCAACTCTAGAACAAACTGAAGAAATAAAAGATATGATTAACAGAGATGAATTTAAAAACATATCTAAAAAAAGAGGAGAAAAAGGTGTTCGAGAGTTTTATTTAAGGAAAAGGAGAGTTGAAAAAAGATATTCTCAATTAATAGAAGAAAAAGCTAAGAAAACAACTGATATTAAGGAATTGATAGAATTAAAGAAAAAAATTACTCCAGAAATGGCAAGAGAGAATTTACTAATTTCAAATATAAAAGGAAGGATAGAAAATAAAATAACAACTATAAACTCAAAAGTTATGCAATATGAAATGAGAAACAATGTTTCACCTGAAATTAGAGGAATTGTTATAGATATAGCAGAAGGAACGCTAAACATGCAAGGAGCTCAACAAACTATTTTAAAAGAAGCACATAAAAGAGTAGAAGAAGCTAAAAAAGCTACAAATGGAAGAGTAGCCCTAAGTGAACAACAATATGAAAGACAAATCGCAATACAAATAAGGACACTATTATCAGAACAAGGAAATGATTATCGTATAAAAGATGTAAAAAATAGTATGCAAGTATTAAGTGAATTTCCAGAAAAAATTCCATCCAGCCAAGCATTTAGAGTAGTAGTAGATAATTTAGCATCACAAGAAAAATTCAAACAAGCTATAGAATTATGTAATAGCAATATATCTAGAATGACATTTGAAGGTGGAGAAACTTTAGTTTCTCAAACAGCGCGTTCTAAAAAAAGAGAAATAGCCTTAAGACAAATTGGAAGTATGATTAAAGAAAAAATAGAAAGTAAAGTATCAGACGAAGATGATCAAATGTTTATGTCATTATTAGAAAAGCGTTTAGAAAATGAAAAGATAAAATTAGATGCTATACAATTAGGAAAAGATAGTAGTCAAACTAAATCAATAAGATTATCAGATATATGGTATGAAAAAAATAGAGAAAAATAAAAATCAGAATTAAATTAAAAAATATTTAATATAAAATCAAAAGGAAAATACATATCAAAATTTTTTCACACCTTGCTGTCGCATTCCTTGAATTTTGAAAATAATAAAATGTCAATTAGATGTAAGTAACATCTTAATTGACATTTTATTATTTTCAAACCGGGTAGAATGCTTCAATCGAACTCACTTCGTTCGTTTGGTCCCTGCGCGGTGATTCAAAAATTTTATATATATTTTCCTTTTTGCTCTATGTACAATAAATTTTTTAAATTCTAATTTTTACTACCTTCATCTGCTAAAGGGTTACTCTCAATAGCACTTCTAATTTGTTCATTATCAACATGAGTATAAATCTCAGTTGTTGAAACACTTTCATGACCTAAAAGTACCTGCAAAGCCCTGATATCAACATTTCCATACTTGTACATCAATGTTGCAGCAGTATGTCTTAATTTGTGTACAGAATACTTGTTAGGATCAATGCCAGCAATACGCATTTCTTCTTTAACAATATATTGAACTGTTCTATTACTAATACGCTTACGTTGTTCACTCAAAAACAAAGCATCACGCGAATCATACTTAACACCTTCTTTAGGTCTATCTTTTAAATAATCATTAATAGCATTAATGCAAGCCTTATTCAAATATATTGCACGTTCTTTGTTTCCTTTACCAATAACATTTAATTTGTTTTCTGAAAAATCAATATCCTTAATATTTATATTAACAAGTTCAGATAAACGCATACCACAATTCAAAAATAAAGTAATAATAGCGAAATTTCTAGAAGAATTGTCATGATTACCATGAGTACCGAGAGGTGGAGTTCCAGCAACTTGAAGAAGTTTTCTACTTTGATCTAGACTCAAATATCTAGGTAATCTTCTATCAAGCTTAGGAGTTTCCAAATCAATTGCTGGATTGTTAGGAATTCTTTTGGTTTTGTTGCACATATAATGAAAAAATACACGAATACTAGCAACCTTACGAGCTAATGTCGCAGGTTTGCTATGAAAAGTTTCTTTCATATACCCAAGAAATGCATGAATATCTTCAATTTGAATTTGAGCAATTGTTTCAACTGTAAGATCATTTATCTTTATATTAGCAAGACCAACTTCATTATCCATTTTAGCCATATTGAATTTATATTTAATAAATCTTAAGAAATGACTTATATCATAATTATATTCCTTCATAGTATTAGGAGATTTATTCAAAATTGTAGAAGAATAATCAAGAAAATCATTCAAAAAAACCGGATTTTCATCACGATTAATCATATAATATCACCTCACAAAAAATTATAATATTAAGTGAAATTTTTTTCAATAAACTGTTTTACAAAATAAAAAAATAATATATAATTTATAAATATTAAAAGGGATAATGAATGAAAAAGGAGATTTTTATGTCATATATAGAATTTAATAATGTAACCAAGCAATATAAGATGGGAGAAGTAACAATAAATGCTTTAAATAATACAAACTTCGAAATTGAAAAAGGAGAACTAGTAGTTATTGTTGGACCAAGTGGAGCTGGAAAGACAACTACATTAAATATTTTAGGAGGAATGGATACAGCTACTTCAGGTAAAGTGTTAGTAGATAATAAGGAAATAACTAGGCTAACAAATAGACAATTGATAACATATAGAAGAAACGATATTGGATTTGTATTTCAATTCTATAATTTAGTTCAAAATTTAACTGCCAAAGAAAACGTTGAGCTTGCAACGCAATTATGTCCAGATGCATTAAACGTAGATGAAATATTAAATAAAGTAGGATTGGAAAACAGAAAAGATAACTTCCCATCACAATTATCTGGAGGAGAACAACAAAGAGTTGCAATAGCAAGGGCAATAGCTAAAAATCCAAAACTTTTATTATGTGACGAGCCAACAGGAGCATTAGATTACAAAACAGGTAAAAGCATATTAAAATTGTTACAGAACATGGCTAGAAAAGAAAATATGACAGTTATAATAATTACTCACAATGGAGCAATTGCGCCAATGGCAGACAAAGTAATACACTTTAAAAATGGAACTGCTGAGAAAATTATAATAAATGAAAAACCTGAATCAATTGATAATATCGAATGGTAAGAGAGGAAAATAATAATGAAAAAATCATTGTTAAAAAATAATATAAAAGAGATTAGTAAAACGAGAAGAAGGTTTATATCAATTTTAATAATGGCATTTTTAGGAGTAGGTTTTTATGCAGGCTTAAATGCAACTAGTCCAGATATGTTGGAAAGCTTAGACAGTTATGCTGATAATAGCAATATGTATGACATTCAAGTGATATCTACACTTGGACTTACAGATGATGATATAAATGCAATAAAACAAATAGATGGAATAGATAAGGCATACGGGATTCAAACGAAAGAAGCGTTATCAAAAACAGAAGGAAAAGAAAAGGTTTGCAAGATAATAGAATATAACGAAAACATAAATAAGCCAAATATATCAGAAGGTAGAATGCCAGAAACATCTAATGAGTGTTTATTGGATTCTAGGTATACAATAGAAGAAGATGTAAATAGCTTAATTGGAAAAAAGATAATTTTAGAAAATGATGATACGAACGAGGACGGAAGTAAAGTTTTAACCCAAACTGAATTTACAATTGTAGGAATTGCAGAAACACCTATATATATTTCAAATGAACGTGGGAATACATCAATTGGAAACGGAAGTATAAGCTATTATATTTATACAAAAGATGATGTAATAAACTTAGATTATTATACAGAAATTTGTGCTACCGTAAAAAATGCCAAACAATATGTAACAAACAGCGATGAATATTTAAATACAGTTAATCCAGTAAAAGAAAAAGTTGAAGAGATAAAAGCTGAAAGAGAACAAGCACGATATCAAGGATTAATTGATAAGGCAAATAAAAAACTTGATGATGCACAAGCTGAGTATGATTCTAAAAAAGCAGAAGTAGATAGTCAGTTACAAGATGCTGAAACTCAAATAAATAATGCTAAAACAGAATTGAATAATTCAGAGATAAAATTACAAAATTCTGAAAAAGAAATCCAAAAACAAGAAGCAAATGCAAATAGTCAATTTAAAAATGCAGAAACACAAATAAAAAATGCCGAAGCGCAACTATCAGAAAAGCAAAACGAATTAACAAAGAGCAAAAATACTTTAACAGAAAAGAAAGCGGAAGCGGAAGCAGGAATTTCTCGAATAGAAGAAAACATAGCTCAAACACAAGTGAATTTAGAGACACTACAAAAGCAAAAACAAGATGCAATATTAGCAGGTATAACAGATACAGCACAAATAGACGCACTAATATATCAAGCAACAGTAGCAATTGATAATTTAAATGCTAAAAAAGCAGAGATTCAAGCAGAAATAACTTCAGCAGAAAACCAAATAGCAGATGGAGAAAAACAATTAAATTCAGCTAGAAGTGAATTGCAAGCAAATAAAAATAAATTAAATGCAAACAAAAGCTATTCTCAAAAACAATTAGCTTCAGCGAAAGCAAAAATAGCATCAGGAAAAGAACAACTTGAAAAAGGTAAAACAGAATTGGCAGAAAAGGAAAGTGAGTTTGAAACAAGCAAAGCAGAAGCGGAAGAAAAATTAAACAACGCACAAAAAGAAATAAACGATGCAAGAGATAAGGTTGGAAAAATTGAAAAGGCAACATGGTATGTTCAAGAAAGAACAGACAACCTAGGATATTCAAATATTTTTGATGCAATAAAAACAATGTCAAATATATCAAAACTGTTTCCGATAATATTTTATCTAGTAGCAGTATTAATAAGCTTAACATCAATGACAAGAATGATTGAAGAAGAAAGAATAGAAATTGGAACATTAAAATCGTTAGGATACACAGACCTTCAAATAATAATTAAATATATATTATATGCATTTTTAGCATGCATAATAGGTGGCATACTTGGAATGAGTCTAGGTTTTTATTTACTTCCAAGTATAGTATGGTCATTATATTCAACAATGTACACAATACCAGATTTTCACTTCAACTATCAATTAGGAATAGGCCTAGCAGGAACATTCATAGCATTTGCGTGCATAGGAGGAGCTACAATACTTGTAGCACATTCTGAATTAAAAGAAACACCAGCAGCACTTATGAGACCTAAAGCACCTAAAAATGGTAAAAAGATATTCTTAGAAAAAATAACATTCATATGGAGAAGACTAAACTTTTCTAAAAAAGTTACAATGAGAAATATTTTTAGATATAAGAAAAGAGCAATAATGACAATTGTCGGAATTGCAGGATGTACAGGACTTATGCTTACTGGATTTGGAATAAGAGATTCAATAATTGACATTCCAAATTCTCAATTCAAAGGAATATTTCAATATGATTCATCAATAACATTATCAAATGCGGACAATATAAATTCCATAGAAAAATATATGAATGAAAGCGATAAGGTCGAATCATATTCAAAAATATGTGCTAATACAGGAAAGTTAAAAGCATCTTCAAGAAATTATGATGCCACAATATTTGTACCAAATTCAGTTGAAGAATTTGAAAAAGTATGCAATTTGAAAGATTACAAAACTGGAGAAAAAATAACTTTAAACAATGAAGGAATAATAATTACAGATAAAGTAGCAGAATTTATAAATGCTAAAGTTGGCGACGAAGTAACACTAATAGATGGAGATAACATTGAATATCATTTGAAAGTATCAGGAATAGTACAAAACTATGTTTCAAATTACGTTTATATGACCAAAGATTTTTACAATGCAAATGTAAAAACATTTAATGTAAACATGATATTACTAAAAGCAATTCCGAACACAACTGATGATGAATTAAATAAAATTTCAGAAGAACTACTAAATATAGATGGAGTTGCATCAGTTTCAATTATTTCATCACTAATGTCTTCAATAACAGATATGTTAGGAACATTAAATTATATAGTATTAATATTAGTAATAGCATCAGCACTACTTGACTTTGTTGTATTGTATAACTTAGCAAACATTAATATAGGTGAAAGACAAAGAGAAATAGCAACATTAAAAGTTTTAGGATTTTATGATAAAGAAGTTGATAATTACATAAACAAAGAAAACTTGATTTTTACAATAGTAGGAATCCTATTAGGACTTGTATTTGGATATTTCTTAACTGATGGTGTTGTAGCAAGTGTAGAAATTGATAAATTGAAATTTATAAGACAAGTAGCACCAATTAGTTATCTATACTCTGCAGTAATTACAGCCATTTTCTCAGTTATAGTAAACAAAGTAATACATTTTGTATTAAAGAAAATAGATATGATAGAAAGTTTAAAAAGTGTAGAATAATGAAAATAATAATTGATTCAAGAATGAGAAAAATTGAGAAAGAATATTTATCACAGTATGGTGATTTGATAGAATTGCCATACCAATCATCTGTGTATGAAGAGATTTCTTCACACCCAGATATATTCTTTTGCAAAATAAATAATCAAATATTTCAAGCACCAAATTTGAAATTAGAAAAGCAATTAGAAACTAGAAAAGGAGCAAATCCAGTAGGAACACAATATCCAGAAGATATTAAATATAACATATGTCAAATTGGCAAAAGAGTAATACATAATTTTAAATATACAGATCCAGCAGTAGCAGAATACATAGACAGTATTGGCCTGAAAAAAATAAATATAAAACAAGGTTACTCAAAGTGCAGTATATCTGTAACATCAGAAAATTCATGTATAACATCTGATGAAGGAATATATGAAACACTAAAAAGAGAAAATATCGATGTATTATTGCTAGACAACACCGATATAAGCTTACTAGATAAAAATGGATTACAAACGAAAATGAACGGTTTTATAGGCGGAGCAACAGCAGTTATAGAAGATAAATTTATTCTATTTGGAGATAGTAATAAAATATCAAATAAAGCAAGTTTAATAGAACATTTAAATAATCATAATCTAAAATTAGTAGACTTTAAAAATCTCGAAATAATAGATTATGGAAGTATAATAGTTCATAATTGTCATCCAGTATAAATCAAAGGAAATCATTAAAGTTAATAAATGCCAAAAACATTGATTTTGGGCTCAAAATGGTGTATAATAAAAAAAGCATAAGATTAAAAAATTATCAGTAGTAAAGAAAAACAATAAAAAAAGACAGGAGGAAATATTATTATGACATTAGGAGAAATTCTTATTGTACTCTTGAAAGTGGGCTTCATATTACTATTAGTACCGCTTGCAGTAATAGTACTGAAGCTCTTATGGAAATTCAGCACAATACTGATAGCCGTAGGCTTAGTCCTGGTTGCAATTGATATTGCATTACATGGGACAGTAGAGAGAATGTCTGATGGAGCAGGAATGCTTGCAATTCTGTTATGTGTTGGCATTGCAGTAAAGATGTTTCTGTTTTTTATGAGGCACTAATAATTTAAACTACGGTACACAAAAGAGTTTGTCCAATTGTTATATTTCTTATAATTAGGAGGTATTTTTTATGGTAGTAATGGGTATCTGCATTATCTTGGTTGCACTTGGAGTTGCTTTTCAGGTATACGAATTGTCTTTCTTGATGTTGGTATACATTGCAGCACAGTTTGTTGGCAAAGCTATTGCAGAGAAATTCTTTAAGTAAAATACATTGGACAAAAGCGCAGGGATGGGAAACCATCCCTGTGTTTTTTTTTGAGAACATATAGTGAAAACGAATATTATATTTAATTTTTGAGTGACGCGCAGTTTAAAAGTTTTTACTAAAACCGACTAAACGAAGTTTAGTGGGCGTAAAATCTTTTAGCAAGAAACGAAAAAAATAAATATAATATTCGTTTAATTTATTTTTAAAAATCCAAGGAGTGTGAGACAGCCAGGTGTGAAAAAAATTTCAATATGTATTTTTATAAGTAAGTTAAAAGAACCAAAAACATTGACAAATCAACCATAACGATATAAAATGATTATGTTACTTATCACCAAGTTGATACATTATATAGGAGGTAATAGTTATGAGACTGAATAGCGATGCAGCAAATTTGTTTTTAGCTTCAAAAGCAGTAGCTGAGCGGAATGGATTTGGATATGTTCCAGAAATAATCGGACTCGGAACGCTGGCAATGATGAAAGACAGCCCATTACACAGGTACTTTTTAAATCAGAATTTAGAGCACAAGGAAATTGTAGAAAAAGTAACAGAAATGTACAAGAAATATTTTCCGTATGAGGAAGAAAGAGTACAAAAGTATGCGGAAATCATTCAGTCAGCGCAGGAAGCAACAATGGCAGAGCCTTCTGCACCGGAATATGTAGTACTTACTGGAGATGATTTTAAAAAATTTGAAGGTTCATTTGTTACCATCAAATTACGTCTCGACAGCGGTAAAACCGAACAGGTTAATATAACCAAGGAATTGTATGGTATTCTGGTGATGGCTATGAACATTGCAAAGAATATGTACAAAGCCACAGCATTGACTAATCACTATATTTTAGCAGCTTTTGCTGAGAGCATGCCGGATGAATACATGGAGCTCGTAACAAGTTGCTTAGGAGTGGATGCAATTCTTCCAGATACTGCACTTGAAAAACCAGGACTTGATGCTATAAGAAGAAAGAACTTACTTCCAAAGAATCTGGAAGGCTTCTTAACAGTCATGAACGACAAGTATTCTCCAGATGAAGAGTACTGCAAGATTCTTGGAAGAGATCGAGAAACAGAGACATTGATCAAGATTCTTTCAAAAGCAACCAAGAGAAATGCTGTACTGGTAGGATACCCTGGCGTAGGCAAGACTGCGATTGTCGAGAAGTTCGTTTGGAGTATCGTGAAGGGTACATGCCATGATAGGTTCAAAGATGCTATCGTCTTATCTTTGGATGTGACATCAATCATCGCGGGTACAAAGTATCGTGGAATGGCAGAAGCAAGGTTCCAGGAGATGATTAAATTCCTTGAAACACATCCAAACTGCATTCTGTTTATCGATGAAATCCACACTGTACTGGGAGCTGGTGCTTGCAAAGATGGAGAGTTGGATTTGGCCAATTCACTGAAGCCAATATTAGCACGTGGAGACACACAGGTGATTGGAGCTACAACTTTCGATGAGTACGAAAAGTATTTTTCGAAAGATGGTGCTCTCAAGCGAAGATTTGAAAAAATTGTCGTTAAAGAGCCAAAATCTAATGAGTTGTATGATATGATTAAAAACCAGATATTAAGTCTGGAAGAATTCCATCATACAACAATTAGCAAAGAACTGGTTGACTTTACAATCTTAAATGCATCATGTTTCAACTTTGAGACAAAGAATCCGGACAGAACGCTGGATTTGCTGGACCGAGCAATGGCAGGAGCCGAGCTTAAAGGAAAAGCCAAAGTAGAAAGAGAAGATATCTTGGATAACTTTGAGATAAGGAGAAAACAGTTCGAGAGAATGCCGGAGAAGAAAAAGAAAGCTACAGCTTACCATGAAGCTGGACACTACATCATTCAGAGGTTTTCACCTGAACTGCAGTATCTGAAAACATTGGCAATATCAATCATGCCAGCGGAGGATTACTTAGGTGTAAATGTCTTTGAAGAGGACGAGTATGCAACACCATCCGCTAACAGAGAGTATTATATCCAGATGATTGCAAAATTACTTGCAGGTAGAAGAGCAGAAAAGCTGTATACCAAAGAGCTTTCGGCAGGTGCAAATTCAGACCTGGCAAAAGCTACACGTCTTGCTAAAGATATGATTACAAGATACGGCTTGGACGAGAACTTCACTGAGGACAGAGTATATCTCCGTGAGAGCGAAAACCCGATGTATACAGATAATATCATTGAGAAGATTAGCTCGGAGATGGATGAAATCCTTACAGAAGCAAAAAAATATGCTGACAGCATTTTAGCTAAACACGAAGCAGAACTGGAGATGCTCGTTGAAGAGCTTATGCAGAAGGGAATTCTTTCCCAGGTTGAGCTGGAAGAAATTTTTGACGAATCAAAGGTTTCTAACTTTCTTCTTGGAGAAGCAATCACAGAATCTGCAGAAATCGTAACCAAATAATAACTATAAAATATCTCAAAAGAGGCGCTACTAATGTAGCGCCCCTTTTCATGTATTAATTCTAGTAAAACGAAATATTATATTTGATTTTTGAGTGACGCGCAGTTTAAAAGTTTTTCCCTAACCTACTAAACGAAGTTTAGTAGGTGGAAAATCTTTTAGCAAGGAATGAAAAAATAAATATAATGTTTTCTCAATAACGGCACTTAAAATATTGACATTATATAAACATACCAGTATAATAACTCATATATATGTTATCAAGAGTGGACGAGAGAATCGGCTTAATGACTCCACAGCAACCTATTTCAGTTAGGTGCTAAAACCGACGAAGTTACAAAAATGTACTTTGGATGATGATTTAAAGAGAATTAAAAACCTTCGTACATAAAATTGTACAAAGGTTTTTTGATTATATATTAAACTCAAAAAGAATATTATATTTAATTTTTTCGTTCCTTGCTAAAATATTTTACCGCTCACTAAACTTTGTTTAGTAAGCTAGGTAAAAACTTTCAAACTGCGCGTCACTCAAAAATTAAATGTAACATTCGTAATAGTACAACTTTAAATATTAATTGAAACATATATAAATCTATCATATGAAAGGATTGAATCAAATGAAAAGACTATTCACATCAGAAAGCGTAACAGAAGGACACCCAGACAAACTATGCGATTATATTTCAGATAGCATACTAGACAGCTATTTAGAAAAAGATGAAAATGCAAGAGTAGCATGCGAAACAGTAGCAGGAAAAGGAGAAATTTATATAACAGGAGAAATATCATCAACAGCCGACGTAGATATTGAAAAAGTAGTAAGAAATACTATAAAAGAAGTAGGATACGAAAACAGCAAATATGATATAGATTATAAAACATGTGCTATTCGAATCAACATTTCAAAACAGTCACCAGACATAGCTCAAGGAGTAGATAAATCACTAGAAGACAGAGAAGGTGAAAACATAGAATCAGAAGGAGCAGGAGACCAAGGATTAATGTTTGGTTATGCATGTGATGAAACAGAAGAACTAATGCCATTACCAATTTCATTAGCACACAAATTAGCAAGAAAATTAACAGAAGTAAGAAAAAATAAAGTTATTGATTACCTAAGACCAGATGGAAAAGTTCAAGTAACAGTAGAATATGAAAATGAAGAGCCAGTCAGAGTTGACACAATTGTAGTATCAAGCCAACACCTACCAGAAGTAGAATTAGAAACATTAAAAAAAGACATAATGGAAAAAGTTATAAAAGCCACAGTACCTGAAAATTTATTAGATGAAAATACAAAATATTTCATAAACCCAACAGGAAGATTCGTAATAGGAGGACCACTTGGAGATAGTGGGCTAACAGGAAGAAAAATAATTGTTGACACATATGGTGGTGCTGCGAGACATGGTGGAGGAGCTTTTTCAGGAAAAGATGCGACAAAAGTTGATAAATCAGCATCATATATGGCAAGATGCATTGCAAAAAATATTGTTGCAAACGGTTATGCAAAAAGATGCGAAATTCAACTTGCTTATAGCATAGGAGTAGCAAAGCCAGTATCAATATATGTAAATACTTATGGAACAAATACAATACCTGAAGAAGAAATTATAAAGAAAATAGAAAATAAATTTGACCTAACACCAAGAGGAATTATAAACTATTTAGGTTTAAAAAAGCCAATCTACAGAAAAACAACTAACTATGGACACTTTGGAAAAAAAGACTTGCCTTGGGAATTTGTAATAAAAATGTAATAAAATCGTAAAAATATATAAAAAGTACTTGAAAATAAGAAAAAAAGGTGATATACTACTCCTTACCAAAATCTTTTTAGGAGGTATAGACATTATGACAGGAAAACAGCACATGACAACGGAGCAAATGGATCATTTTTTGCGGCATGTAAAAATGCACGCAGAGGAACTTCGGAACGGAACGTTCTGTAAGGACGCAACTTATTTGGACAAACTGCGTGAAGCGCAGGACATGGCACTTGAAATCTCTCATGAGATTTTCCATGTTATGAGAACCAAAGGTTTCGAAAAATATGAAGGTGAGGACTTTATGTTCTACACTAAACTTCCGGAAAACCTTGAGCAGCATGAGTTCCGCGATTTCGATTACGAGTCATTCCGCCTGGGATGCAAAATCAAGAGAGCAACTGATATGATCTTATGTGATGAAAAGGATCTGGAGCTCGATGAGAACGAAGTTGCAAAAGAACTGGAAATCCTCGGAAATGCAATCCAGGATGCAGGTGTTTTGCTCAAGTTACTTGAGGGACATTTCGTTGCAGCGTGAGAAATAGGTTAGGTACCAACCGGCTGGGATAATTGAACCAGCCGGTTCTTTTAATTTTTATGATCCCCCTAATTATATCATGGATTATTATATGAAGAAATTCCTTTGAGCTTTCTATTATATAAAATTAACAATGCACATAAATTTGTTTAAAAAATTTGTGTATAAGAAATACTGATTAAAAAAGTTATTAATATCTGATTTGGTTCTTTTTGCATAGAAATTATTTTAAAAAGTTATAATAAAAATAATATGAAAATTACCGATTTGGCACGGAAAAAATGGCAAAAGTACTTAAAAAATTGTAAGAGTATTAGTACAATAAAATAGAAATTAATATTTGAAAGGAAGAAAAATGGAACAAGAGAAAAAGAAAAAAAGTAAATTCACAATTGCAGTATGTGTATTAATACTTATTGTAATCATTGCAGTAGTAGGAGGTGTAATTATAAAAAATAATATGGAAAGCGATAATTCAAATGAAAGTTCAATCCTTGGAAAAAAATCTACAAGTAGTAAAGATGAAAAGAAAGAGCCAGAAGTAAAAATAGTAAAAAGTGAAGCAAAAGATGTAGAATTTGAAGATTTTGATAATGGACTAATATCAATAAAAATTCCAAAAGGATGGAAAGTAGATACAATAGGAGATTATATTCACTATACATTAAAAGTATATAATCCAGAAAATCCAACATATCAATTTTTCTTAAATATGAAAACAGAAGGATATAACAAATCACAAGATTCTAAAAACTTTTATCAAAGATATTATCCAAATCAAATCTTTGCTCAAAATCCAATAATAGAAGAAGAAACGACAGAGGGATTCTATAAAATATTTAATGAATTAGGACCATTAAATAACACAGCTAGTTTCACATTTCCAACACTATCTAATTTTAAATTAATTGAGAACTTAGGATCCGCAACAATGGGTGGAGACCTTCTAAGAGCATCGTTTACAGATGAAAATGGAAAAGAAGGAGAAGGAATATTTACAGCATACGTATATGATGCAGGTTCATATTATATGAGTGAAAACATTATGTCAGGTAAGCAAATAGACACATATCCATTAAGCGTTTATAACACAATATTTATAACAGCACCAAAAGATGAACTTATAGATTGGGAAGATACTCTAAATCAAATATCTTCATCATTAAAATTTTCAGACACATTTATAAGTCAATACAACAGTCAACAAGATGCTGTTATGACAACATTCCAAAATATAAGAAGCATTGGAAACCAAACATCAGACATGATAATGTCAGCATGGGAATCAAGAAGTGCAGCTTATGATAGAATAAGTCAAAAACAAAGCGATACAACACTTGGATATGAAAGAGTTTACGACACAGAAAATGGAGAAATCTATAAAGCATATAACGGATTTACAGATGATTATACAGGTGAAAGATACAAATCAATATCAGATGATATGTATACAAAACCAACAGATGGATATATAGAAAAATAATATTAAAAAAGAGATAATAAACTTAAAAATTTATTGTCTCTTTTTTGGCAAAATTATTGTATAAAAAATTTTAATATGCTAATATAATAGCAGATTAAAGTAGTAAAATAATAGTTAAAACAAACATTATTTACTCAAGAAGATGAGTATGTTATTTAAAACAGGAGAAAAAATGGATAATAAAAAAAGATGCAGATGGTGTAATATACAAAATCCACTATACATAAAATATCACGATGAAGAATGGTGCGAACAAAATTTCGATGAAAAGTATTTATTCGAAATGTTAATACTAGAATCATTTCAGGCGGGGCTTTCATGGGAATGCGTATTAAATAAAAGAAAAGCATTTGAAGAAGCATATGACAATTTTGATATAGATAAAATTTCCAATTATGATGAAACAAAAATACAAGAGCTATTATCAAATGAAAAAATAATCAGAAATAAATTTAAGATAAATGCAAGTATAAATAATGCGCAAATATTTAAGAAAATACAAATCGAATATGGTTCATTTCATGATTATTTAATTACATTTACAAACAATAAGACATATTATGAAGTTGATAAAACCACATCTGAACTATCTGATAACATATCAAAAGATTTGAAGAAAAAAGGAATGAAATTCGTTGGATCAACAATAATATACTCATACTTACAAGCAATAGGAGTAATATATTCACACGATAAAGGATGTTTTTTATATAAAGAAAAATAATTAAAAAGTGAGGATACTAATGAAATATATAATTATAGCAGTAATATTGATATTTATAATAACAGTAATAACCTATATATCAATTATATATAAAGGTACAAAAACGGTAAGTGGAAAAATTATAAAAATCGAAAAAAAAATGAAGAATAATATAGGGCGTAGACCAGGAGCAAATTCGCTTTATAAAAACAGAATTGTATATTCTTATTCTGTTGATGGAAAAATGTATACAAATTCAATTACAGATGAATTTGATTTTGGAGATTTGTTTTATAAAAAAATTAAACCAGAAGAAAAAGAAAAGAAATTTCAAGAGACCTACAATTATAAAGTAGAAAAAGAAGATATAATTGTTAGATACAAAGTAAATAATCCCAAAGATTCAAACATAAATGGATTTTTAATGAAAGGGATGTTTACGTATCTAACTATTGGAATAATTTTTGCATTAATATTTGGAGCGTTAGTAACATTATTTTTATATTTTATACAATAAAAATATTAAACAGAGGAAATACTAATAAAATCAAGTGTTTCCTCTGTTTTTTTACTATAACTACTATACCACAAAATTGTCTAAAATTCAAGTCTACTATTTATCGAAGCCATATGTTATATAAAATATAGATGATGAAAATGAATGATTTTTTAGAGTTAGCCAATGAGCAAAATCAAAAAGAAATTGCAAACATAAAAGCATGTAATGAAATTACAAATAAATATGGATTAATACTAAACGACAAGCAAATACATAATTTATTAGAAAAAAGGAAAAATGCCCTAAAACAAACTGGAAGAGTAGAATTTAGAGAAAGCATACTTGAAAAAATTATAAAAGAATTTTGTGATTCTTCATATATTACTCAAACAAACTATGAAAATATTTTATATGAATTGATAGAAATATTTTACACATATAAAAATGAAACTATGGATATAGTTACAGATGATGAGTTAATAAAGTTTATGAAAAAATCTTTTGATGGAATATGTAAAGGCAATATTGATTATTTGTTAGGAACAATTATGTATGAAATGAAAAAAGAGATATTAAGAGGTAAAAAAATAGATGAAATTAAAGTAGGTGATGATTTTGAATAATCTTGAAATTATAAACAAAATTAAAAGAGAAGATTCAGAAAAAGAGAATTTAAAAGAATATATTAAGAAGAATATAGGAAATATTATAGACATAATAGTTAACGGAATTAAGAAAAACACATTAGATAAGGTGTTTATAATTCAGAAATTTGTGGAAGAATAAAATATTATTTAATTTTGATAAGTAAAGATTTTTATGGTATAAGAATATTATTAGGAGATGATAAAATGTATAAAAATATTGAGAAAAAAGAAATTTTAGAATTAAAAAATTTAGTTGAATATCAAGAAGGACAAGTTGTTAGTAAGACTTTGGTTCAAAATGAGTTGGTGAGTGTTACTGTTTTTTCATTTGATAAAGATGAAGAAATTTCAACACATGCTGCTGGTGGAGATGCTATGGTAACTGTATTAGAAGGCGTTGGAAAATTTACTATAGGTGAAGACGAATACATTTTAAAAGAAGGCCAAACAATTGTAATGCCAAAAGATATTCCTCATGCAGTATATGGTAAAGAGAAGTTTAAGATGTTATTAGTGGTTTCTTTTTAATAGGGAGTAAAGTGAAATCTCCATTTTTGATTGGGATATAGAAGCGGGAGATAAGATAACTGATGTAAAGCAAAAAAAGTTGGATAGTTAGTGAAAATGAGCAACAGAGACTGTTTTAGAAATAGAGAGCAGAAAAACGCTCTTTATTTTTTTGCAAAAATCATGTTGACATTAATACGATTTCGTGATATGGGCAATACGATATCGTATTATCCTGAAAGAAAGGAGAGCAAGATGGTCAACGTTATAGCTCAAGTGCTTCAGATGCTGATATCAAAAAATGGATTGATATTTTGAGATAAGAAAATAAAATGAAATAATATATTGAAATTTGGAAAGAAAAGCTGTAAAATAAGAATGTAATAAATGTAAAATAGGGAATGAGGTTCTCCCAAGGTGAAAACTTAAACTGCTAATAAAGCTGATGACTTCTGCGATGTGAGGCAGATTTTGTCAGCTTTTTTGTTTAAATAATACTTTGTGTACGAATGATGTTTTGACTTTATTTTGCATAAATATATAGTTTTAGGAGGAAAAGAAATGGTATATTCAGAAGAATTAGAAAATATGTGCCATGTAAAAAAAGGTGTAAATCATGGACCAGCACCTATTCCAGAAGAAGGTAAATGGGTTAAAGCAAAGGAAATAAAAGATATTTCTGGATTAACTCATGGAATTGGTTGGTGTGCACCACAACAAGGAGCATGTAAATTAACTTTAAATGTTAAAGATGGAATTATTCAAGAAGCATTAATTGAAACAATAGGATGCTCTGGTATGACACATTCAGCAGCAATGGCAGGAGAAATACTAACAGGAAAAACAATATTGGAAGCACTAAATACTGACTTAGTATGCGATGCAATAAACACAGCCATGAGAGAATTATTTTTACAAATTGTTTATGGTAGAACTCAAACTGCATTCTCAGAAGGAGGACTTCCAGTTGGTGCAGGCTTAGAAGATTTAGGAAAAGGACACACAAGTCAAGTTGGAACAATATATTCAAGTTCATTAAAAGGACCTAGATATTTAAACCTAGCAGAAGGATATATAGTTGAAGTTGGTTTAGACGAAGATGACCAAATTATTGGATATAAATATGTTCATCTAGGAAAGATGATGGATTTCATAAAATCAGGCGTTGACGCTATGGAAGCTATCGAAAAAGCATCAGGTACTTATGGAAGATTTGATGAAGCTGTTAAAAAAATTGATCCAAGAAAACAATAAAGGAGGAAATTAAAATGTCAATAACATTTGAAAGTTATGAAAGAAGAATAGATCAAATAAAGCCTGTTATGGAAAAATATAATATAGCTGATTTTGAGGATGCATTAAAAATATGCCAAAATAAAGGTTTTAATCCTTATGAAATAGTAAAAGGAGTACAACCAATTTGTTTTGAAAATGCTGCATGGGCATATACTTTAGGAGCAGCAATAGCAATAAAAAAAGGATGTACTAAAGCATCAGATGCTGCAAAAGCAATCGGAGAAGGTTTACAAGCATTTTGTATTCCTGGATCAGTTGCAGATGATAGAAAAGTTGGATTAGGACATGGAAATTTAGCATCTATGTTATTATCAGAAGAAACAAAATGTTTTGCTTTCCTAGCAGGACATGAGAGTTTTGCTGCAGCAGAAGGAGCTATAGGAATAGCTAAATCAGCTAATAAAGTTAGAAAAGAACCATTAAGAGTAATTTTAAATGGATTAGGAAAAGATGCTGCACAAGTAATTTCAAGAATAAATGGTTTTACATATGTACAAACTGAATTTGACTTCTTTACAGGAAAAGTAAATGTAGTTAATGAAATTGCATATTCTAAAGGAGAAAGAGCAAACGTAAGATGCTATGGAGCAAATGACGTTAGAGAAGGTGTTGCAATTATGTGGTTAGAAGATGTTGATATTTCTATAACTGGAAATTCTACAAATCCTACAAGATTCCAACATCCTGTTGCAGGTACATATAAAAAGGAAAGATTAGAAGCAGGAAAGAAATATTTCTCAGTTGCATCTGGTGGTGGTACAGGAAGAACACTACACCCAGACAATATGGCAGCTGGACCGGCTTCTTATGGTATGACAGATACAATGGGAAGAATGCATTCAGATGCACAATTTGCTGGAAGTTCTTCAGTTCCTGCACACGTTGAAATGATGGGACTAATCGGTATGGGAAATAATCCAATGGTTGGAGCAACTGTTGCAGTAGCCGTTGCTGTAGAAGAAGCTATGAAATAGTTATCAGTAGATTAACCCCAAAAGGCGGACTTTAGATTATGGAGCGCTGATAGATATAAAAATTACCCAGCAAAGCCATAGGTCTAAAAGCAAACATGCTAACGATAGCCAGTCTACACAAAAGACAAGGAGGGGATTGAAATGAAAACCAAGAAAATATTAAAAATAATAGGAATTATAATACTAATTATAATCGCACTTATAATAGTACATACTTTAAGAAATTACATAATCCTTAAAAATATAGAGAAGAACTTTTCAAAATACGAAAGCAGCACCAATTTCTCTATAAAATCAGTTGCAACAGACGCCGATGGAGCAACCGTAACTATGAAATACTATGAAAAAGATAACAAACAAGCTGTATTTATAGAATACAATAAAAATGGAAAAATCTCAAAGATAACAATGTACAATAACGGAGAACGAACAGACATATTCTACGACAACAACGAAGGCAAAACAGCTGAATTAGACAGCGGAACAACTATTGACGTTCAAGTCTATAACTCCTTAAAAACAGATAATAGCTGGCAGACATTTTTATTTAGCATTCCTACAAGAATAAAATCTACAAAACACAATGAAAAAGACTGTTACACTATAAAAAAATTCCCATCAGCATTTGAGAAAGAAGAAATGTATATAGAAAAAGATACAGGTTTACTTATCAAGAACATACTTAATGGTAAAATCACGGAAAAAGAATATAATTTTGATGATGTAGATGATGCAATATTTACAGAACCAGATATAAGTCAATACACATTAAAAGAAAAATAATAATTAAATATAAATAAAAGAATCTAATCCTTCTCGTTAGATAGAAAGTTTAACGAGAAGGATTTATTTTTCGTTCATTAAAAAATATTATATAATTAATAAAAAATTGTAACAAAGCTATAATAAAGTACACTAAATAAGTGAAAGGAGGAAACGTTATGCAGGATATAAATTCGATATATGAGAAATACAGTGAAATTGTTTACAAATACATATTCTGCTTAACTGGAGATAAAGATACAGCAGAAGAAATCGTTCAAGAAACTTTTTTAGTAGCAGTAAAAGACATAAAAAAATTTAGAGGAGACTGTAAAATATCTACCTGGTTATGTCAAATCAGTAAATATATATGGTACAAAAAAGCCAGAAAAGAAAAAAGAAGAAAAGAAATACCTCTAGAACCATTACAAAACGAACTCTTCATAGAGGAATCAATAGAAGAGAATTTTTACGATAAAGAAAAAAAGAAGCAACTATTCAAAAAAATACAAGACTTCGATGAAGAAACAAAAAACGTAATATATTTGCGAATATTAGGTGAGTTCGAGTACAAAGAAATTGCTGAAATTATGAACAAAACGCCAAACTGGGCACGTGTTGTATTTTTCCGTGGTAAGCAAAAATTAAAGGAGGAATTGAAAGATGAAAAATGAATGTGACATCGTAAAAGATCTATTATTTAGCTATAACGACAATATTTTAAGCAATACATCTAAGGAATTTGTAGAAAATCATTTAAAAGGATGTGATGAATGCAAGAAAACTCTAGAACAAATACAAGAAGACAGTGATGAAAAAAATCCAAAGAAAGAACTAGACTTTTTAAGAAAAATCAGGTATAAAATATGCAGAAAAAATACCATAATAGCAGTTGTTTCAGTATGTTTAATAGCCTTCATAATATTTAACATACAAGCATATAAAAATTACCAAGAAGTATCTTCAACAATACAAATATATTTAGAAGATGGGATATCAGATCAAGAATTAGAAAATATAAAAAACAAAATAACTGAAAAAGATAGCAATGCTCAAATTGAATACATTTCTAAACAACAAGAATTAGAAAAAATTAAAAGCAAAATGAAAGATAACCCAAATGTGCTAGATGAATACAATGAGGAAAACAATCCTCTACCAGCTTCATTTGAAATAAAAACTAACGCAGACATAAAAAACATCGCAGACAGTATACAAGACATGCCAGGAGTAGCACAAATAGTTACATATATCAATGCAAATCCATATGAATTATACTTACAGAATAAATAGAATTGCAATATTGAAAAATACTCTATTTTGTATTACAATATTAATGTAGTATTTCAATTAGTCCATTCGCGTGATACTATCAAAGAAATTGATAACTAGAAATAGTTTGAATAATAGAGAATGTTGAGAACCTTTCTCTATGAATGGCAAAACTAAACCATAGCAAAATTATGGTTGTTTTTGCTTTGTTCATAGAAGGGAGGTCTTTTTTTATATACAACCAAATATAAAATTAAAAGGAGAAAAAGATGCAAGAAAACGAATTAAAATATTATGAAGAAATAGGAAACTGGCAATTTGATCAAATAAAATGCAAGACTGAAAATCTAACTAATTGGGATTTTTATCAGAAAATAAAAGAAAACACAAACGAGAAATCCTTATGTCTAGATTTAGGAACAGGCGGAGGAGAAAAACTTTTAAGAAATTATCCTGACGTAGGAATGATAATAGGTACAGACTTTTCAAAAAACATGATAAAAACAGCTACAGAAAACGCCAAGAAATATCCAAATAAAAAAGTAAGATTTACACAAATGAACAATTTAAAAATGGCATTTCCAAAAGAAACATTTGACTTAATCTCAGCAAGGCACACAATAATAAATGCACAACAAATTTATGATTGCCTGATACCTGATGGTGTGATTGTAATAGAAGGAATCGACAAGAAAGATTGTTGGGAGATAAAAGAAATATTTGGCAGAGGGCAAGCTTATAATGACGAAATATCAATATACGAAAAAGATAACTATGATTTAAAAGAAGTAGGATTTAAAAATATTGAAAAAGTAGAAATTTTGCAAAACGAATATTATGAAACCAAAGAAGATTTAGTAGCACTTTTATTAAAAACACCAATATTAGATGAATTTTCAGAAATAAATAATGAAAGTTTCGAACACAAACCAATTATTGAAAACAATTTGCTTGAAGAATATATAAATAAATTTCAAACAGAGAAAGGAATATTACTAAAAAGAGTTTTATATGGAATTGTAGCTAAAAAATAAGATGTAAGAAGTGGTTTAAAAGTTTAGTTGAGAAATTAGCATTTTTCTGATATAAATAACACAAGGAGAGAGAAATGATATATTTAAAAAGATTTGAATTACTAGATAAAGAAGATTGGAGTGGATATCCTTTTCACATATTCTTAGAAAAACAATTTTTCAACATAGAATTCGAACCAGTTACAATTTTCTATGGAGATAACGGTTCAGGAAAATCAACTTTGCTTAATATAATAACTGAAACAATCAATAAGGATAAACAAGTAATTAGTAGAAAAAAGCCACTAGTTAAATCGGAATATTTCGATACATACATAGCGAAATGCAAATATTATTTAGAAAATAATATTCCAACTGAAAGCAAAATTATACTAAGTGAAGATATATTTGAAAACATTTTATCTAAACGAATAGAAAATCAGAAAAAGAATGAGGGAAGAAAAGAACTAGAAAAACAATATATGCAATACAAATACAATCCTGTTAATTATTCTTCTTTAGAAGATTTAAGCATTTCAGTTGAAACGAGAAATAAGACACAAAGCAAATTTATAAAAAGTAGAATAGAAGAAAACTCCAAAGAGTTTTCTAATGGACAAACATCATTAGAATTTTTCGACAAAGAGTTAAAAGAAAATGGTTTATATTTACTAGACGAACCAGAAAACAGCTTATCCCCAAAGTTTCAGATTGAATTAATACAGTTGCTATTAGAATTAAGTCGATTTTTTAAATGTCAATTCATAATTGCAACACATTCGCCATTTTTGCTATCTATACCAGATGCTAAAATATATGATTTAGACTCAATTCCAGTAATCAAAAAGAAATGGTACGAATTAGAGAATATGAAAATATATTATAATTTCTTCAAAGAAAACAAAGATAAATTTGAAAAATAATTATAAATTTTGAATGGAAAGTTTAGTTAACATAGAATGTTAAAGCTTACTTATCTCCAATATTTGTGAAGAAATGTATGAAAACATCTCCCAAAAATGTGAAAAGATAGTCAAAGCCATCTCAAAAAAAACGTGAAAAAACTTGATATTTTATAAAAAAATAATATAATAACATAAATTCAGTACAATTATATGCAGAGCTTTTAATAAAAACATGTACCATATATAAATAGTATAATAAGTTATAGGGGATATAATTATGGAATTATTTAATAATACAGAAAAAGACTTTATAAAAATAAAGGTTGAAAAACTAATTGATTGGGATGAACCAAACGGAGAAGGCTGTTTGGTTTCTGATAGGATAACTAAAGAAGGATTCAAGGTTGGTTATATGTATCGAGAGAAACCACTTGCTGGTAATCCAGATAGTGGTTGGAGATTCTTGGCGGGCAATGAAAATGATGAATATATGGACAATCCTAAAAACTGTCATGTATTTGCTATCAATACAATTTGTAACTACGATAAAGATATTATTCCATATTTAAAATCTAAAATTGGAAGCACATATATAAGAGTAAATAATTCTAAATTTGAAATTGATGACGATACTAAACCTATTTTTATAGATAAACAAGGCAAACATTTATAGGAAGAAAATAATGAATAAACAAGAAATATATGATTTTATAAAAGAAAAAAATATATGGCATGAAATAACCGAACATAAAGCAGTTTTTAATATGGCTGAATTAGCAGAAATAGAAGTACTATACCCAGAGTATGACGCAAAAAACTTATTTGTTCGTGATGATAAGAAAAGAAATTATTATCTTATAACTGTTAAAGGAAACAAAAGAGTTGATCTAAAAGAATTTAGAAAAAATAATGCCACAAGACCACTAAGCTTTGCTTCAGAACAAGATTTAATGAGTATTATGAACCTAATTCCTGGTGCAGTAACACCATTAGGACTATTAAACGATAACGAATTGAAAGTAATACTTTATTTAGATAAAGAATTTCTTAATGATAAGCAAATAATAGGGGTTCATCCAAATGATAATACAGCAACACTTTGGTTAAAAGTTACGGATTTAATTGATATTATAAAAGAACATGGCAATCAAGTTAATATTGTAGAAATATAATTTTATAATATGTTAGAAAGAGAGGAGAATAAAAATGTCTTTTATAGAATTAAGTGCAATATACATTAGTTTTTTAATAGTTACATTAACAATTGGATTTATAAACTTTAATGAAAAAATAAAAGCCAAAATAATGGTGATACTTTCTATAATTTACAACATAGCTATTGGATATGTAGATATATTATTTTTTTCGATTATATATTTATTTTTTAGTAATCAACCTAAAGGTAGTAGCTATGAAGCACCAGAATCTGATGCAGGTTTTAATGCAATGATAGGTATTATAGTATTAATCACATACATTTGTTTATTCGTACCACTTAATATATTTATGAAGAAAAAATCCAATATTAATATGAAAAAATATATAATTATAAATGGAATAGCAACAAGTATCGGAATAGCTACATATTGCATTATATGGAAGGAAAATATAGTAACATCTATAATTATTTTTACAATCTGTATTTTATTATTTATATCAGATAAATTAAAAAGTAAAAAATTAGTTAAAAAAGCAGGATGCATATTAATTAATTTACAAGAAAAAGAAATTGCGTTGGTATGCAGAAACGGAAAATATTCTTTTCCAAAAGGACATTTAGAAAAAGGAGAATCACTAGTAGAATGTGCTATAAGAGAAACAAAAGAAGAAACAGGGCATGATTGCCATTTGGTTAGTAATAAGGAACTATCAAAAATTTACTATAGCAATCCTAAAGGCGAGAATGTTGAAAACTATTTTTACTTAGCTATTGATGATGGAATTACAAATGATGAAATAGATGAAAAAGATAAAGAACAAACAAAATGGATTAAATATTCAGAGGTCGAAACTACATTATCACATCAAAATTTAAAAGATTTCTGGAATGAAATAAAACCAAAAGTAAAGGAAATACTATAAAAAATGCAATAGGGACACAAAAAATGTGTCTCTATTTTTGTCTCACGCTATTAGTTGAGTAGTAAAAATATTAAAGAACTATATGCAAAACTTACAACTAACGATATAATATTAATACACGATATATTATAATTATTAATTTAAAAATTGATTTTCAAAATATTAAAATGACTTTATAAAAAAGGAAGGAGAGAAAATAAAAAATGAAAAATTTCGGAAACGTATTATGGGGAATATTTTTTATAATTATAGGATTAATTTTTGGAGGAAACGCACTCGGAATAACAGACATTGATATATTTTTTGATGGCTGGTGGACACTAGCTATTATAGTGCCATGTTTCATAAGGTTATTTAAAGATAAAGAAAAAACAGCAAGCATTATAGGATTAGTAATTGGTATAACTTTACTTTTAGGATGTCAAGATATTATAGACTTTGAGTTAATTTGGAAATTAGCGTTTCCAACAATTTTAGTAGTTCTAGGATTATCAATGATTTTCAAAGATGCTTTTGGTGGCAAAATAAACGATGAAATTAAAAAGTTGAACCAAAAAAGAAATGGAGAGAACTCTTATTGTTCAACATTTGCAGATCAAAATATAAATTTTAATGAAGAAAAATTTACAGGAGCAGATTTAACAGCAATATTTGGCGGAGTTAAATGTGATTTAAGAAATGCGATCGTAGAGTCAGATGTCGTAATTAATGTCAGCGCAATATTTGGTGGAATAGAAATTTATGTACCATCAAACGTAAAAATAAAAATTAAATCAATTCCAATATTCGGTGGAGTTGACAATAAAGCAAGTACAAAAACAGACGAAAATAGCCATATAATCTATATAAACAGTACAGCTATATTCGGAGGTGTTGAAATAAAATAACATCAGAGTATGAAGAAATGGAATACACAATGAAAAAACGTCTTTGGCATACTGCATGTATAGAAAGTTTCTACATACCTTAACAGCGGAAACGTGATCTTAGAAAGCAACACAAAAAACGAAGAAGCCATAATGAAAGATATTTATGAAATAGTAAAAGCAAAGTTCAATTTAGAAATACCAATTTTTGTGACGAACGAATCAACACTTGAAAGTATATTAAGCAATAGCCCTGAATGGTGGGGAACAAGCAATAAAGAAATATATGATAATCTAATTTTTATAATTCCACCTGTAAAGTTCGAAGATGTATACAATGCAATTGGAGAACCTAAGGCAGATCTAGAAAAAATAAAAGAATATAACAATTCAATTTTCTGGTCTTATGATTTAAGAAATTACAGAAAGTCTAATTGGTGGGTAAAAACAGCCAGTATAGATATAAAAGACAAAATCACAATAAGAACCGCAAACACTATGAAAAAGATATTAGAACTATGTAAAAAATAATTATTCAACCATTATTTGATGCAAGAAAATATAAAACTTTCAATACTAATACCGCTAACAGTTTTTGTTTTCGCAATATGTCTTTTGTCATTAAAAATAGAACAGAAAGTAGGGTATTATGAATGTGAGAAATGTCATTATAAATATGTTCCAACATATTTAAGCGTGATATTAGCTGCACATGTAAATAGGACAAGATATATGAAATGCCCTAAATGCAATAAAAAAAGTTGGCAGAGAAAAGTAATAAGCAAATAGTAAAAAGTTAAATATTTCTATTTTTTACCTTGGTATTAATAAAGAAATTGTAAAAGAAATAATAATTGAAACATGTAATGATTTAGCAAGGAGATAAGTAATATGAGCAAATATGAACCTTTGTGGAATTATATAAAAGAAAATAAAAAAGAAAATTATAATCTAACTTATGAAGAAATAAAAAATATTTTAGGATTTGAAATAGACCATTCTTTCTTAACTTACAAAAAAGAATTAATCAATTATGGATATGAAGTAAGTAAAATATCTATAAAAGAAAAGACAATAGTTTTTAATAAAATAGGAGAAAATTAATGGAATTTGAATATAGAATATATGAAGAAGTATATAACGATATGCTATCTGGAAAAAAGACAATTGAATTTAGATTACTAAACGAAAAATCAAGCAACATTCAGATAGGGGATAAGATAAAATTTATAGTAGCTGATAATGAAGAAAAATATTTGATTGCAAAAGTCATAGACAAATATATTTATGATACTTTAGAAGATTTATGGAATGACAAAGATAGATTAAACAATTCTTTAAATTACACTAAAGAAGAATTCATTAATGCATTCAATAATATATTTGGTGAAGAAAACGTAAGTAAATCTAAAATAGTTGGATTGAAAATTAAAGTTTTATATTAAAACATCGGATAAGGAGAGCATTATCATGATTTATACAACTACTTATAATTCACCAGTTGGTAATTTGCTAATTGCAGCAAAAGATAATAAACTAATAGGATTATGGATAGAAAATCAAAAGTATTATCTATCAAGTTTCAAAGAAGAAATGTCAGAAAGAGAAGATGTTGAAGTATTAACAAAAACAAAAAAATGGTTAGATAGATATTTTAATAGAGAAAAGCCAGACATAAATGAACTAGACATAAACCTTATTGGAAGTGAATTCAGAAAAAATGTATGGGAAATTTTAAAAACAATTCCTTATGGCGAAGTAATTACATATAATGACATAGCTAAAAAAATTGCAAAGCAGAAAGGTATATCAAAAATGTCAGCACAAGCAATAGGCGGAGCAGTAGGACATAATCCAATTTCAATAATTGTTCCGTGTCACAGAGTAGTTGGAACAAATGGAAGCCTAACAGGTTATGCAGGTGGAATAGAAAAGAAAATACAATTACTAGAATTAGAAGGAATTGATATGAGTAAGTATTTTGTCCCAAAAGGATAACAAGGGCTCTAACAAAGCACAAATGCTATATGTAATAAATTGTAAAAAAGCTATTGACTTTTTGTCAATTCTAAACGCTTATATTAATATAAAATAAATATAGAGAGGCGAGATTATGAATTTAATTTTTAGCCTTATGGCATTAGTAGGTGGATTATTATGTTGCACAGGCAACATACTTTTTGATTTAAAAGGTCCAGGTAACGAAAAACTAGGAACATCAAAAAACATTGACAGCAATTGGAGCAAGATGGCTGAATGGAGATTCAAATTTTCTATAATATGCGAATTATAACAGGAATAAAAGAAACTTTGCATTTTAACTTATCTTATATTCCAGTATTATTTGTATTTGGATTAGGTGTATTAGCTGGAATAGCAGCAATTATAAAATTAGTAAAAAAAGCATTAGAAAAATATAGATCACAATCAATTTATTTAATATTAGGATTAATGATTGGTTCAATCTATGCAATTATAATGGGTGCTACAACTTTAAAAGAACCACTAGCGCCACTATCATTTGGAACATTCAACATTCTTTATTTCATAGCTGGTGGATTAATAATTTTGGGAATGGAATTAGCTAAAAGAAAATTACGTAAATTTTCAGAGTTAGCATGGCTTTTTACGGATATTTGGTATATTTAATATATAAATATGTAAAAAATAACTATATAAAGTGGACTTCGATCACAATACTAAGTATCCTAATATTCTTAATTGGAATAAGTAGAATCTACCTTGGAGTACACTATACAAGCGATGTTGTAGGTGGATTTTTAATATCAATAGCATATTTAATAATCTATATCAACATTATGGATAAGCATGTATTAGAGGAGAAATAGATGAAAGCAAATGAAAAAAGTGAATCAATTGAACTAAAGCTAAAAGAATGTGGGGCTATGAATAATCAAGAAATATTAACACATTTTGGAACATCTATAAACGGTTTAAGTTGTATTGAAATAGAAGAAAAGCAAGAAGATTACGGAAAAAATATTATAGACATAAAAAATAATCGAACCATACTAAGCAGATTAAAAGAAGCATTCATAAACCCATTTAACATAGTTTTAATTTTAGTTGCAATCATTACTTTTTTTACTGATGTTATAATTTCACCAAACAAAGACTATTTAACATTTATATTAATTATCAGTACTGTTTTTATTTCAGCAATGATTTCACTTTTTCAGCAAACAAGTTCAGATAAAGCAGCACAAAAATTAAAGAAAATGATATCAAATAAACTAGAAATAATAAGAGACGGAATACAGGAAAGCGTTGACGTTGAAGAAATCGTGCCAGGAGATATTGTAAAATTATCTTCTGGCGATATGCTTCCAGGGGACATTAGATTTTTGGAAGCAAAAGATTTATTTATCGACCAAGCATCATTAACAGGTGAATCAAATCCAGTAGAAAAATTTTCTACCTTAAAAGATAAAAATGCTGAATTAACAGATTTATCTAACATAGGATTCATGGGAACAAACGTTGTAAGTGGAACAGCAACAGCAGTAGTTATAGGAACAGGAAGTCAAACATATTTCGGAAGCATGGCAAAATCCTTATATAGTGTAAATGATAAAAATAGTTTCGAAAAAGGAGTAGACAGTGTAAGTAAACTTTTGATTAGATTCATGATTATAATGGTTCCAATCATATTAGTTATAAACTTAGCCACAAAAGATGACTTGTGGGACTCATTAATCTTTGCGATAACAATAGCAGTTGGATTAACTCCAGAAATGTTACCGGTAATTATGACATCAACACTAGCCAAAGGTGCTGTTGATATGTCAAAAGAAAAAACGATAGTAAAGAGATTAAGCAGTATTCAAACATTTGGAGAAATGAACATACTATGCACGGACAAAACAGGAACTTTAACAGAAGATGAAATTGTTTTAGAAAAATATATGGACACCAATGGAAATGAAAGCAAACGAGTTTTAAAACATGCATTTTTAAATAGTTATTTTCAAACAGGCTTGAAAAATCTAATTGATATTGCAATCATTTCAAGAGCAGAAAAAGAAAATATGAACATATTAAAAGAAACATATATTAGAGAAGATGAAATACCTTTCGATTTTTCAAGACGAAGAATGAGCGTAGTTTTAAAAGATGAAAATGGAAAAAGACAACTAATTACCAAAGGAGCAGTTGATGAAATAATATCAATATGCTCTTATATTGATATTAATGGAACAGCAGTTGAATTTTCAGAAGAACTAAAAAAACAAGCATACAAAGTATATGAAAAAAATAACCATGATGGCTTAAGAATTATAGCAGTTGCTCAAAAAAATCATATTCATGGAATCGAAACATTTGGAATAAATGATGAACAAAACATGGTTTTGATTGGCTTTGTAGGATTTTTAGATCCACCAAAGAAAACAGCAAAAGAAGCAATTATAGCACTTAAAAAACATGGAGTAGACACAGTTGTATTAACAGGAGATAGTGAAGGTGTTGCAATAAACGTATGCAAAAAAGTTGGAATATCAACGGAAAATTCATTAACTGGAAAAGACATAGAAACAATAACAGAAGATGAATTAAAATCAAAAGTACAAACTTGCCATTTATATTCAAAACTTTCACCACTCCAAAAACAAAGAATTGTAAGAATATATCAAGAGCAAGGAAACACAGTAGGATATATGGGCGACGGAATAAACGATAGCCCACCATTAAAACAAGCAGACGTTGGAATTTCAGTAGATACAGCTGTTGACATTGCAAAAGAAACAGCAGATATTATTCTTTTAGAAAAAGACTTAAATGTTCTAGAAAAGGCCGTACTTACAGGACGAAAAACATTTACAAACATTTTAAAATATTTAAAAATGGCCACAAGTGGAAACTTTGGAAATATGCTATCAATCATAATAGCAAGTTTATTTCTTCCATTTCTGCCAATGCTTCCAATTCACATTTTAATACAAAATCTATTAAATGATTTTGCACAAATAGGAATGCCTTTTGACAATGTTGATCAAGAATACTTGCAAAAGCCAAAGAAATGGAATACAAAAGAACTTAAAAATTTCATGTTCATATTTGGAATTATCAGCACAATTCTAGACATACTATGCTTTACATTATTATGGAATGTCATGAAATTTAACACGATAGAAAAAGCAAACTTGTTTCAAACAGGCTGGTTTGCATTCGGGATTATTTCTCAAACATTAATCATTCATTTAATGAGAACTTTCAAAATTCCATTTATCACGAGCAAACCATCCATCCAATTAGTAATTTCAACATTAGCCATAACATTGCTAACTATACTAATTTCATTCACGAATATAGCAATTATATTTGATTTAAGAAAATTACCCATCAAATACGGAATAATAATCACATTACTCTTAGTAATTTATGCAGTAATAATTCAATTATATAAAAAGATATATTTAAGAAAGAATAAAGATTGGTTATAATAGAAAAATAAAGAATGTATATATAGTAACTTAATATATATTCTTTATTTTTTAAATTTATCACCTTACTTATTGAGAATCTATCTTTTTTGTGATATTTTATATGCATAAAAAGGTAGAGGAGAGGGCATATGGAAAAATGGCTAAAATGGGCTATAGAAATACAAAGTCTAGCACAAGTTGGATTAACATACACAAGTAATGTTTATGATATAGAAAGATATGAAAGATTAAGAGAAATCTCTGCAGAAATGATAGCTGAAAAAAGCAACATAAACCTAGAAAAAACTAAGGATTTATTTTGCAATGAAACAGGTTATCAAACTCCTAAAATAGACACAAGAGCAGTTATAGTTAAAGAAAATAAAATTCTACTAGTACACGAAAATAATGACACATGGTCATTACCTGGTGGCTGGTGTGATGTACTTGAATCTGTTGGAAGTAATACTATAAAAGAAGTAAAAGAAGAAACTGGTTTAGAAGTTGAAGCAACTAGAATCCTTGCAGTTCAAGATAGAAACAAACACAACAAACCAACATATGCTTATGGAGTATGCAAAATATTTGTGCAATGCAATGTAATTAGTGGCGATTTCACACCCAACATTGAAACAACAGAATTCAAATATTTTTCTTTAAATGACTTACCTAAAAATTTAGCAGAAGAAAAATCTAACAAAGAACAAATCGAAATGTGCTTAAAAGCAAGCAATAAAGAAAACTGGCAAGTACAATTTGATTAATTTATTTAGCCACAGCGTATTAAAATTTTATACATGAAGTATAATATCTCAAAATTTTAAAGGAAGGGATTAATCAATTATTTCTATATAATATAATTGATTATACAAGATTATATATTTATGAGTGAAGAAGAAAAAATGTTAGCAGGCGAAATATACGATGCAAACTATGATAAAGAACTATTAGAAAAAAGAATGTATGCAAAAGAGTTATGCAAAAAATTCAATGATTGCGATATAAGAGATTTAGAAAAGAAAAAAGTAATATTAGAAAAACTATTTCAAAAAGAAATTGATACAATAGGAATTGAGCCAAATTTCTATTGCGATTATGGATTTAACATATATCTAGGTAAAAATTTTTATTCAAACCATAATCTAGTAATCTTAGATGCTAATAAAGTAGAATTCGGAGATAACGTATTTATCGGTCCAAATTGTGGGTTTTACACATCAGGTCATCCATTAGATTACAAAACAAGAAATCAAGGATTAGAATATGCAAAGCCAATTAAAGTAGGAAATAACGTATGGTTTGGTGGAAATGTTTGTGTTTTACCAGGAGTAACAATAGGAGATAATGTGGTAATAGGCGCAGGAAGTGTTGTCACTAAAGATATTCCATCTAATGTTGTAGCTGTAGGAAATCCATGCAGAGTAGTAAAAGAATTTTTAGAATAATAAAACTTGTATTATAAAATTAATAATAATATAATAGCTACAGATTAATCAGAACATACAAAATAAATAATATTTAAAGGAGGATTTTTTGATAAAATTTAATATTATATTGGATTCCGTAGTTTCTTAAAATGCAAATATTTTAAGAAAAGAGGAAATAAAATGAATATAAAAGATTATGGATTAAAAGAAAATTTAATAAAAAAATATGAAGGTCAAACAATTGCACGTATAATTGCGACACATAAAGACAGATACGAAATTGTTTGCAACCAAGGGCAAGGATATGCTCAAATAAAAAGAGGATGCTATTATGATAATCCAAATAGCATCTATCCCACAACAGGTGATTTTGTTATAATCGAGTGGAATCCTAACCGGTGACAGCATGATTTCCGAAACTTTAAAAAGAGAAAGTTCATTTTCAAGAGCTGCATCTACAAGTGATAGGAACCACACTATGCATATTCAACATGAACAACTAGTTGCTGCCAATTTTGACTATGTATTTATAATGCAATCACTTAATAATAATTTTAACTTACACCGAATAGAAAGATATTTGAGCTTAACATGGGAATCTGGTGGAATTCCAGTAATAATACTAACTAAAAGCGATTTAGTACCAAATGCCCAAGAATATGTAGAACAAGTTGAAAATATAGCTTTCGGAGTAGACGTATACGCAATAAGCTGCAATACTAAAGAAGGCTTAGAAAATATTCAAAAATATTTTTCAAAAGGAAATACAATTGTTTTTCTAGGATCATCTGGTGTAGGAAAATCAACATTAATGAACACACTATACGGAAAAGAAATAATGAAAACATCAGAAATTAGAGAAAAAGATTCGCGAGGAAAACACACAACAACATCACGAAACCTAATAATGTTACCCAATGGTGCAATGATTATAGATACTCCAGGTATGAGAGAGCTAGGTATGTGGAACGCTGAAGCAGGCATAAGCGAGACATTTAAAGACATTGAAGAACTAACCAAATTGTGCAAATTCTCTGATTGCACCCATACCAATGAACCTGGATGCAAAATCCGTGAAGCCATTGAAAATGGTGAATTATCAGAAGAAAGATTCGAAAAATATTTAAGCTTAAAAAGAGAATCCGAATACAACACCAATTCCGCACAATATCTAAAAAACAAGAAAGATAAATTTAAAGAAATCTCAAAAATCAATAAGCATTACAAAAAGTAAAATTAATAATAAGAGAAAACGAAGAATCTATTATCAAATTTGAAATTAAATTATAGAGGACATTTATAGCTTGCTTAGACGAACAAATTTATAAGCAAAAACTATGGAATTATAAACCATTAACAGACTTTTGGAGAGTTGGAAAAGGAATCACTAAAAAGCTAGAGAAAAATGGAATACATACATATGATATATTTTAAAAAAGTATTAAGGAAAATAATAAAAATTTGACGTATTATATTATACAAAAGAAGGTGTTATATTGATGGAAATTAAAGATGAACACATTAGAAAAAAAATCAGTCTAATTGAAAAAAACGATAATAAAATAAGAAATATTAAATTTGCCGAATTACTATCTTTACTAAATCAAGGCGATTTAGATGATAAATCATTATATGAATTTTTGGATAACACAAAAAGCATAATTTTTTCTTACTTTGATGATGAACAAATGCTAGAATTATATAACAAAGCTATGGCAAAAAATTCTAATTTACTAAGAAAAATAGGGAACATAAGAATTTCATTTAAAGATTTTCTTGATAAATTTAAACAAAAAAATAATATAGCCAATACGGAAAATTCCAATGAATACAGGAGATTATATGAAATTTGTGACCTTGCATTTTATGCAAATAAAGTAACTAAAACTATATGTTTACCATGTTTAAATTATCTGGCGCAACAAATGAATATAGAAGAATTAGATGAATTATATCAAAATGAAGTGTCAGGAAATGTTAATTTTGGGCGAAATATAAAAAGCAGAAGTCAAGAATTTCAAGAAAATTATCAAATGTATAGATTAATTAAAAGAGCAGAAAATGTTTGTTATGCCATCAAAGATGCATCAATTAGAAAAATGTTAGATATATTATATAAAGATAATTATAATCAAATAAATACATGGGGCTTTTTTAATGACAATAGAGGCAATAAGGTATTTGCTATAGATTTCCCTTATGAACTAGGTGGAACTTTTCAATTTCATATTCCAGATGAAAATACTACATTACCAAAATATATTACAGATAATAGTAATAAATACGTTTTTCACTTTCGTGATATAGTAAAAAATCATCCAAAGCATATTTCTATAAAGAATATTACCGCGCAAAGAAAAAATGAAAATATGCAAGAATTAAGCGGATTTAAGAGAAATGAAGAACGTCTTAAATATTATTTTGCTATTGCAAATAATATGGATGTTTTTTCTATTTTTAATCAACCAGAGCCTCAACCAGAAAATCAGCCTTGTAACATTAAAACTTTTTCAAGTGATGAATTAAAAATGAGAGAGACAATAATCGAACAATTAAAGAAAAAACCTAAAATTGCAATTCAACAAGGAAATAATTTAGATATTAATGCTTCGATTTACGCAATTCAAAAATTTTTAATAGACAATGGAATTATTCAAAACAAAGAAGAATTAGAAGTTGTAAGAATAAAAGCAGGTATGTTTGAACCTAATGCACTAAATATTGATACTGGATCATTAAATGGAATTGCAATCAAAAATTTAAAAATAAATGCTGATGAAAATTTAGGCGAAAAAAGTGCCTGTTCTATTTTAGCTCGATTAGGTTTTTACGTGCCAAAACAAATAATAGAAAATGCAGATGTTGTATATGACAAAAAAATATTAAACTCAAGGTACGGATTAGTATTAGCTAGACAATTAAAAGATGAAAAGTTGTTTGAATTTGCAGAAAGTATTAGGAAAGAAACAGGTGAACCATTAATTACATCATTTTTAACTGACGACGAAATTCAAAAATTTGGTTTGACTGATTTTTATCAAAAAAGAAAAAAGGATATAGATGAAGCCCAAAGTATTATTAGTGAAAACATATATTATTTGCCCAACAACAAAAAGATTGCTATCATTCCGAGATTTCTTAATTATGGTTCTTTTATTGCTTACTCACAGGAAATAGATTATTATTGTTCTATAGGGAAAGGAAAAGAAAATGCAGGGATTACTTTCGCAATAACATCAAATCCACATACTGGTAATGGGAAATTACCGAAAGAGTTAATAGATTTTGGCTATGCATTAAGAAGTCAATACAGCATAGAAGAATTTGACAGTGGGGTATTTGTAAGTCAAAATTATGATAAAATTATTGCAGGTGGTCCTAAAAATCAAGACTTCACAATATATGCTAACATGGACTCAAATGAGGCACTAGAACAATTTATAAATGATTTGAAAATAAAATTAGGAATTCAAAGTAAGAAAGAGCTACCAAATATTCTTTCAAATGTTAAATCTTTAGGATATGATAGTAGAATAAGTGCATTGAAAAAAATGAATACAGATATAGAGAGACAAGAAATTATTGAACAAAAAGGGGTGGAGCAAGATGAACAAAGATGATGAATATAAGATTGCATATAAACAAGTATTAGAAATAATTAAATATTTACCTGTTTGCTATTATGAAAAAATACCTAAAAAAATGATAGATATGCTTAAGATTAATAAAGCAGTAAATTATAATTTTGAATATAATCCTAATAAAAGCTTTAAAGAACAAGGGATAAATAGCAAATCAATAGAAATATTATCTATTATTAACGAAAAATACATTAATAACTAATTAGTTGGAGAAATATATGATAAGGAAATTTGAAAAGAAAGATATAAATGCTGTAATGAAAATATGGAAAAATGAAAATATAAGAGCTCATAATTTCATTGCAAAAGAATATTGGCAAGATAATTATGAATATGTAAAAGATATTCTACCAAAAGCAGATATATATGTTTATATTTTATATGAAAAAATTGTAGGATTTGTAGGCGTAAATAAAAATTATATTGAAGGAATTTTTATAGATATAAATAATCAACATAGTGGAATAGGGACTTCTTTATTAGATAAAATAAAAGAAAATAAAGATAATCTAACATTAAGTGTATATAAAAAAAATGAAAATGCTATTAGCTTCTATGAAAAAAACAACTTTATAATTGCAAGTGAAAATATAGATAAAAATACAAATGAAATAGAATATACAATGACCTGGAAAAGATAAGCAATAAATTACAATTTTATATTATAATGAATAAAAAGGTGTTCTCAGTTAATGGAAGCATCTTTTTTGTTTATACAGACATTTATTATAGTTTTTGACAACAGATATTAAGTTAATGCAATATTTGCTCTTGGTATATTTGATAAATAAAAGGTTTTATGATATTATGTTGACAGTAGAAACAGTAATTTATAGGAGAATAAAATGTTAGGTAAATTATTTGAATGTGAAGCAGATAAAAATAAGAAGTATTATAGAGTTATACAAACAATAAACGAATATAAAGATGGAAAGAAATTTCCAATTGATGAAGTGGTAATGGCAGACAAAGAAATTGATTTAAATGCAACTGAAAGTATACAAATGGGAGGATTCTGCGTATCTACATATAATTATGCTTTTAGATGGCTGATTAGAGGAGATACATTATGTGAGGTTATAATTCCAGAAGATAGTAAATTTTATAAGACAGTAAGTGATAATGATGTATATGTTTGTGAAAAAATGATTTTAACTAATCCTAAAAAAATAGATGATAATTTCGCAACGGAATTATATAAAGTATCAACTTTAAATGAGATTTCTTATTTTAGAGCAATGACAGCATGTGCTATATGCGGCTATATAAACACAGCTCTAAAAGTATTTGAAGATAAAGTAAATATTCAAAATATTAGAGTTGCAATACCAGAATTTGAAGGCTTTTGCAAGCGAAGAGAAGAAGAACATTATGGAAAAAATACACTAGAAATTGAAAGTGTTAAGATTATATATAATAAATTAAAAGAAATTCAAAATAATAAAAAAATTGAGCAATAAATTACAAGTTATTGCTTAAATTATAACAATTCAACTAATCGTTGATAAAGAAAAATACCCCTCTCAACGATTAGTATGTGTACTTTTTTTAGATAATAATTTACACTTAAATTGAAGGAGGTAAAAGATATGAATCAGATTAAAATAGGAAAATTTATAGCTGAATGTAGAAAAAAGAATAATTTAACTCAAATGCAACTTGCAAAAAAATTAAACATTACAGATAGAGCTATATCTAAATGGGAAAATGGAAAAGGAATGCCTGATTCATCAATAATGCTTGATTTGTGTAATGAACTCAAAATAAGTGTAAATGAATTATTATGTGGGGAGTTGATTGAAATGAATAATTATAATGAAGTAGCAGAAAAAACATTATTAGAAATGGCACAAAAAGAAGAAATGCAAAACAAAAAATTAATGATGTATGAAAATGTGATTGGATTTAGTTCAACAATATCTTTCTTAATACTAATTTTTGTTACATCATTTTTAGTAGAGAATAATATTGCGAAAATAGTATTGTTTATATTAGCATTTGTTCTTTTAATAATAGGTGTTTCATTTGCATTAAAAATAGAAACAGAAACAGGTTATTATGAATGTCAAAAATGTCATCATAAATATGTACCAAAATATAGCCAAGTATATTTTGCAATGCACTCTGGAACTACACGATATATGAAATGTCCAAAATGTAACAAGAAAAGTTGGCAAAAAAAGACTTTAAGTTAGAAGAATAGTAAGTTGTAGAGTAGTTAAAATAAAAAAAATAACAAAATTTAATAAAAATACTTACAAAAAAATAAAATATGTGTTAAAATGCAAAAGTCGAGTAGCGAAAGCGTAAGTCCAGAAAAAGGATTTACGCTTATTTTTTTGGAAAAAAATAAAAAGGAGTGTGTAAAATGTAATTATGGTATGAAAGATAAAGACAGAATAAATGACTGTATTAAATATGGACTTATTGATACTGCAATGGTAACATTAATTTTAACGATAGTTTTTGAGGTAAAAGAAGCCGAAAAGCATATAGTTCAATCTGATAAATCAAGAGCTTCGTATTATGAAATAATTGCAAACAAAAAATGGGGAGATAAAGAAAACTATGATATTTGTCTTGACTGTTCTATTGGAAATGAGAAGGTAGTAAATATTATTTGTGATTATATAAATGAAAAAAATAAATAAGATAATAAAAGTATTTGTGATTTGAAAAATTCAAATTCCAACTATTTACAATAAGTAAATCAAGTTACCTATGGTTGAACGATTGAATTTGTAGTTTCTTTCATAATACTTGCAATATTAATATATAAATTTTTAGAAAAATTATATATTAAATTAAAACATGTATAATTTTTTGAATTTTTTATACATATTTATTGAATTAATAAAAAATATACAAAATGAGATGATGGAATATAAAAAAGAGTTTAAGGAAAAACTTCCTAAAATTTATTCTAAAGAACTATTAGAAAGTTTATTCTATGAAGTATATACTAAAATTTCTTATATTGAAAAAGTATGTAATGTAACTAGAATCACAGCTACTTCATATTTAAATCAATTAGAAGATGTAGGACTTTTGGTTTCAGAAAAAATTGGTAGAGAAAAAATATATAAAAATGTAAGGCTTATTGAATTATTGGCAAGTAATTAATTTTATTAAATAATAATTTAACTTGGAAAAGGTTATAGACACAAATATTTAAATTGTAAAAGAAGAGAGGTCCATTTTATATAAAATGTTCCTCTTTTTTGATAAAGAAGGGAAAAGTGGCAGTTTACAAATTAAATGAAATAACAAAAACATTAGACAAATTATTCAAATACAATGTTAAAACAACAGAAAAAGTTGCTAATTTAAAATGGTAAGACTTGGACTCTATTGGAGATTTTTCACCTACAGACATTATATTTGGAACACATACATTGCAAAATTTTCCTGAAGATTTATATAATACGATCCTAAGCAAAAAGAAAATGCAAGATGTAATAGACATAGATGGAGAAGTTTATGAAGGACTTCCAATCAAAAGAACAAGCAATATTAAAGCATCTGTAACAATAATGTATGGATGTAACAATTTTTGTACATAGTGTATAGTTCCTTATGTGCGTGGAAGAGAAAGAAGTAGACATCCAAAAGATATTTTAGAAGAAGTAGAGCAACTTGCAAAAGAAAACGGAATAGAATATAATGGAATAAATTCATTTGCAACATTGTTAAGAACAATAAATAAAATTGAAGGAATAGAAAGAATACGTTTTGTATCACCACATCCAAAGGACTTTACAGATGATGTAATAGATGCTTATATGTTTATTTATTCAAGAAGAGTTGGAACACCAGGAGATAAAATGGAAAATCAGGATTATGTACGGTTGAAGTTTATACAAGAGGAAAACAAATTGGAAAATCAGTAAAGGTATATTCTAGTAAAGAAGAAAATGAAAGGTTTCCAACAGCAAGAATAGCTCTTGAAGAATATAGAAAGTCAGAAGCACAAGCAGTTTTGGTAACTGCAAGAACAAGATTAGCAAAGCTTAGAGATGGATTTATAAAGAGAAATGCTAATGAAGCTGAAATGAAACAATTGGATGAATTAGAAGGAGTTATTGATAATCAAATAGAAAAATAGGAATGACCTTATAAATATGATGAATAAAAGAGGATCACTAATGAAAAATGAATTAAAAGAAAGTAAGATTAGTTTATTAGACAAAATAAAATGGAGAATAAAATATAGAGAATTAAGTTCAGTGTTAGGTAATGATACACCGTTAATGAGAGGAATATTAAAAAACAAAATAATTGAAGAAGGATATCTTGAACACAAAAGTGATATAACATATTATCTTGAGAGAATTAATGAACAAATGCCAGATAAAATGGAGAATGTTGAAAATATTATGGTACAAACAATATATGATGACTATATAAGAAGAGCATTTCAAAGTAATAGAACAGAGGAATCTATTAATGAACCAATTAATGGTTATGAAATGGATGAATCAGTTGCAAATGTTTCAGAATTATTAAATAATTTAGAGTACATGCTATGGCTTGGAGAAAAAGGCCAAAATCAAGATGAGAATAGAACTAAATCTAAGGAGGCTTTATTTGATAAATTAAGCTTACAAGAGTGTAGAAATAAATATATGCAAGTAAAAATGAATGCTTTATTAGAATATAATGAGAAAATTTTAACCCAATATCCACTTGAAACATTGGAAAAATTGTCTTTTATACCTGGAAATCGTTTGAATATATTAACTAATCAGGAAATTGAATGTATTTTAAAAGCAATTGATGAGAATATAGAACATTCTAAAATATTTAGTTATATGAATATATGTAAACACATTATGTATGAAACTACAATAAAGCCGCTTGTGATGAAAAATATGGAATTTAGTGATTTTTTTGATAAATACTATGAAAAATATAATAGAATGCCTAGTGATAATGAACTTGGGGAGTTGTTTAAATATACAAGAAACAATAGTTCTAGGAAAACGATGATAAACTTGCATATGGGAGATGAATATTATAGTAAACTAAGAGATAGTTATTTTGAGTTGAAGATAGAGGATGAGGCACAGAAGCGGAATGAAAGATTCAATGAAGATATATATATTAAAAAAATATTTTAATATAGATTATTATGATATAGAAAGAATTATTGAAAATAAAGAACAAGGGATGTTTTCAGATGAAACTCAAAAGATTATTAAGTATATCACTAAAATAAATGCCATAGAAGATATTACAGATTTAATTAGAATCAATAAAGAAATTGGTAAAAGGAATATAGGAATTAACCTAGGGGCGGTATATGATGAGTTATATAATTATTATGCAAAAGAAAAGGTAGAAGGTTGCTTTAATCCCGAAGATTTTAAAGGGGAGAAAAAGACAATTTTATTTGAAGGAAAAGAAGTACAAATTTTAAAGTTGCAAGGTGAAGACTATAAAGGGATTATTCATGCTAAAGGTACAAGAAAGAATAATGGAGGTTTTGTTGAACAAATTTGGAGTTCAGAAATGGAAAGAGAAGCTGAAAATGAAAATCCAAGTGATTTTATGAGAAAAGAAGATGGTTCAGATACCATGTCGGTTTCAATTGAAAAAGATGATTCGATGGGCTTTTTTGCAGGATGTTATAGATATTCGCTTCTTCTAGGTTTTTCAAATATTAAACCTGAAAATGTATTAAGGTATGGTAAAGGTGATAGCGCAAATCCAGTTGGAAAGGGAGAATATGATAAAAAAATAGAAGCTATTAATGGAGAGGTACGAAGATATAAAAAAAGCCATGGAACAGATTATGATGAATTATTAGTTAGTAGATATTGTGATACAGATAATATGAAAGAATTTAGAGATGAAGAAAAGAGAATTTTGCCAGATTATATATTAGTTTTTAAAGGCAAAAGTGATTTCACTCATTTAGATTATGATTATATAGAAAAAATGAATGAAGTTGGAGATGAAAATATTGGAGATTCATATACAAAAAGAATTCTAAGATATGCAACTACTTATAATATACCAATAGTTGAAATAGATACTGAAAAATATTTAGAAAAATATCAAAAAAGATATAATGAGTTGTTAGAAAAAATGAAAAACGGTAAAGAAAAATTTGAGAAGAAAGATTATGATGACATGGAAGTGGCTAGGAGTAGCATAGAATTTTATAAAAAATATGGCAAAGAAATGAAACAAAACGATGTGTTTTTAGAAATAATTAATGACTTAAATATTACAAAGGAAAATAGAGAAACAATAAAACAGGTTATAGAAAATCTAGATTATCGAAATGGAGAAGAAAATTGGCAAGATGCAATAAATAGATTACCAGAAGAAATGAGAGAACAAGCAAAAGAAAAATTAGATTTTTTGAGAGAGGAATTACAAATAGGAAATAAAGATAAAGAAAAAGAACTTAATGAAGATGAACAAAGTTTATAGAATTATATTGATAGTTAAATAGAAAAGTAGGAGATAAAAAATGGCACAAACAATAGCAGAAATAGAAGACAGATCAGTTATATCACCAATGATGCAAAAATATATAGAAACAAAAGAAAAATTGTTGTTTGAATAATTGAGTAAAATATTGAAATATGGGGATTTGTGAAATTTTGATAAAAATAATCTAAAGTTATATAAATTTTTTAAAATATGTGGTTACAATAATGAAAAAAAATCCAACCAAGAATAATTAAAAATAATGAGGCTTCAGAATCGAATTTAAGAGAGTTTTATAAGAAAGTAATATAGTTTGTTGTTAAAACAAATAGCTTAAATACTAGTAATAGTAAGGACTAGCAAGATTTTGCGGGTAGGACCATATATGTATGGTTTTATATTTGTTCCTACTCCTTTTGCGCAAAACTTTGATAATCCGATCAGTTTTTGTGGATTTCCATAAAAATTCAAAATTATCTATTGTATATTTGGCTATCAAAGTAATATACTAAATTCAATCTAGCGATTGATAAATTATTTAAATATTAGGGGGTGTGATATGTATGAAAAAAATGTTATTAATTATAGATTGTCAAAAAGCATTTATAAACAACTATACAAAAGAATATGTAAACAAAATAAAGGGATTGTTAAATAAAAAAGAAGATTCCAATACGGTATTTACTATATTCAAAAATAATAATAAAAGTGCTTTTTATAATTTACTAGGATATAAAAAATGTATAAATGATGATGATTGTAAACTAATGATAGATGGTAACTTTACAATAATTGAAAAATATACTTATTCAGCAGTAAATATAGATTTAATTGAATATATTTCAAAAAATAATATAGATGAGATTTATTTATGTGGTTTTGATACTGACGGCTGTATATTAAAAACTGCTTTTGATTTATTTGAAAATAATATAAAAGCCTATATATTACAAGACTATTGTATGAGTAGTGGTGGAGAAAAATATCATTATGAGGCAATTGATATTTTAAAAAGGTCAATAGGAGAAAAATTTATTATATAAATATTGCCTACTATGATGTAAATTAATTAATTACCCACTAAAAAGGAGAAATGAACATGATTAAAAATATAATATTTGATTTTATATTTTGTTCCTACTTTTAAAATATATAAAAATGTGATAATTTGTCGAAAAGCAATGTAAAAAACGTGATACAAAATATTGAAAAAATGTAAAAAATGTGATACACTAATGCTGAAGGTGATAATATGAGATTAAAAAGAAAAATTGATGAATATTTAATAGAATGGAAAAAAAGCAAAAATAAAATGCCATTAATAGTAAAAGGGGCGAGACAAATTGGAAAGACTGAATCAATAAAAAACTTTGGGTTAAATAATTATAAAAGTTTAATTGAAATAAATTTTGTTTTACAGCCAGAATATAAAGACATTTTCGACAAAGGGTTTGAAATAGATAGAGTCATTAAAGATATCACATTAAAGAATGGAGATTTTCAATTCATACCTGGAGAAACATTAATATTTTTTGATGAAATACAAGACTATCCAAGTTGTGCAACGGCTTTAAAAGCCTTTAGAGAAGACGGAAGATTTGATGTTATATGTTCAGGATCCTTAATGGGAATAAATTATGAAGAAATTGAATCGAATAGTGTAGGCAATAAAATTGATTATATAATGCATTCATTAGATTTTGAAGAATATTTATGGGCAAAAGGATATAGCAATGAGCAAATAGAAGATTTATATCAATGTATGAAAAAAAATGAACCTTTATCAAAAATACAATATGATGTTATGATGGAAAATTTTCAAGAATATATGATTGTTGGAGGAATGCCACTAATTGTTAAAACATTTGTTGAAAACAAAACATATACTGGAATTCTAGAAATGCAAAAACAAATAATATTGGACTACGAAGAGGATATTACTAAATATGCAGGTGGACTTGATAAAACAAAAATACTAAATGCATATAGAAAAGTTCCTGTATTTCTGGGTAATGAAAATAAAAAATTTCAAATAACAAAAGTTTCTTCTGGAGCTCGAAACAGGGAATATGTTGGAGTCATAGAATGGCTAGAAAATGCTGGGATAGTTAATATTTGCTATTGTCTTGAACAAGTAAGTTTACCGTTAAAAGGAAACTATAATCCTGATAATTATAGATTATATTTTGGAGATCCTGGTCTATTGATTGCAACATTGGATGAAGAAGCTCAACTTGATTTAAGAAGAAATAAAAATTTTAATACTTATAAAGGTGCGATTTATGAAAATATAGTTGCAGATATGTTAGTTAAAGAAGGATATAATTTGTACTTTTATAGGGACGAAACAGGCAGACTTGAAATGGATTTCTTTGTAAGAGATATAAATTATTTAATTCCAGTAGAAGTGAAGGCAAGTGATAATTCCACAATATCTTTAAATAATTTAATTGATAATGATAAATATAAAGATATAAAATACGGAATAAAACTTTGCAATAAAAATATTGGATTTAATGGAAAATTTTATACATTTCCATATTTTCTTACATTTTTATTAAAAAGATATTTAAATGAAAAAAATATATAAAAATAAATATAAGTCTTATTTTAAATATTAACGTAAGGCTTATTTTTTATGTAGGGAAAAGGAGCAGTTAAAGTGAATGAAATCGGAAAAATATCATTAAAAGAAACACAAGAAAATTTTATAAAAGGAAAACAAACAGCAATTATTGCAGTAGGCTGGGTAGCAGTCGTAATTATTCTTGTTATAGCTTTAATTGGAGGATTTATAGCTGCAATTTTTAACAGCAATGGAGATAAAGATTATGATACTTCACAAATTCCTAATAGTGAAATAATATTAGTTGCAAAAGCACAAATAGGAAATGAGGGAGAAGATAATTTCTGGAAATGGTATGGCTTTGAAGAACATGTACATTGATGTGCTAATGAATGTGATTACATAGAAATTGGTACTATTTATTTTTTTGCTTTTTTATGATACAATGCAAAAAAATCAAGGAAAATAATGATAGAAAATATAGAAGTTTTATACCATAGTAGTATAAGAATAAGTAAAAACAAAATAATTTATATATATCTATTTAAAATAGATAAAAATTATAATGATGCAGATATTGTTTTTATAACACACGACCATTTTGATCACTATTCTGAGGAAGATATAGATAAGGTTATAAATGAAATACAACCTAAAATAGCAGTTCCAATTCATTATGGTAGTGTAGTTGGAACAAAACAAGATGCCACAGACTTTATAATGAGTAAAAGTATTAAAATACAATAAGAAATTTAGTAGATTATTATAAGGATTTAGTTATGAATAAAGAAGAAATAATAAAATATTGTTTAACCTTAGAAAATACATATAAAGATTGTCCATTTTCAGATGACTTTGAATCTGTAACAATGAAACATTACAAAAATAAAAAATGGTTTGCATTATTAATGAATGTAAATAATAAGTTATACCTTAATGTTAAGACAGATCCAAATTATTCTGATATATTGAGAAATACTTATGATTATATAATACCTGCTTATCACATGAATAAGGAACATTGGAATACAATAATTATAGATGAAAAAGTGGACAAGACATTGGTAAAAGAATTGATAGAACAAAGTTATCAATTGACAAACTAAAGTTAAATGCAAATAGTAATTTATCATTCAGAAATAGACAAATTGTTAAAAATGTGTTGTTCAAAATAAATACCGAACTTGTTAAAA
>CAKPEG010000012.1 GCA_934149275.1 uncultured Clostridia bacterium
TCCGCGTCTTTGTTCGCGCGCGAAATTTGCTTTGCAAATTTCTGTGCATTGTTAATTTATATAATAGGAAGTTCGGAGAACATTCCTATTATATAAAAAAACATATTATTATGATGTTTTTACTTAGTATAGTATTTTTAGTCTGTCTACTAAATTTGTATTATAAATTTCTATGCATTCTCTATGATTTTGTGTTCAAAAAACTTCTTGTTAAGCAAAAAAGAGACCAGTTTGCATACTCTTTGTTAGTTGCAAACAAGTCTCATTATTTAAAACATAGTCAGATTTTAAAATCGGGTATGTTGGCTATGTTACATATTTAAAATATGCTAATTACTCCCTCATTCATATTGACGATATTATATACTAAATGAACTTTGTTGGCAATGACTTTTTAAAAATTTATACTGTCTATTACTTTTCCATCTGTATTTTTTAACTCCATTTTTTCTTCATCAATTGTTAGATAACTGTTTTCTGTATTATCTTTTGGTAATGAGATTGAACCTGGGTTGGCAAAAATTATTCCATCTTTTTCTTTTATGAAGCCTGTGTGGAAGTGTCCATATAGCATTATATCTATTTTTTCGTTTGGTAAGTTGTCTATGTTATAATTTTGTCCATGTGTACAAAATACCTTTTTGCCGTTTATGTCTAATAAAAAATTATCATTTAATTTAAATTCTGAAATCATTTCATCAACTTCTGCATCACAATTTCCTTTTACAGCTTCTATATATTGTTTTAAAGAATTTAATGCTTCAGCAACTTTCATTGGAGCATATTCTTTTGTTAATGGATTTCTTGGTCCATGATAATATAAATCTCCTAGTAAAATTATTTTATCTGCTTTTTCCTTTTCAAAAATTTCAGGTATTTTATTTGCATAATATGATGAGCCATGAATATCTGATACTACTAATACTTTCATACTCTTCCTCCTATTTATATATTATTTATAAATTCAAATATTTTATTATAATAAGTTTCTGGTTCTTTATATTTAGAATCTGTGTGTCCTGCACCTTCTATAATTAATTTCTCTTTTTTACTGTTAGCTGCTTCATATAGCTGTTCACACATATATTCTGGTACAAAATCATCTGCATCACCATGTATAAATAGTATTGGTGTTTTACTTTTCTTTACTTGATCTAATGCTGATGCTTTTTTAATATTATATCCTGCGCGAATTTGCGCTACAACTTGGAACATATTAAGTACTGGAAACTTTGGAATGTTAAATCTTTTCTTTGCCTCAGATGCAAAAATATCCCACACGGAAGTATATCCACTATCTGCAATTATCGCTTTAACATTTGATGGCAGATTGTCTCCTGAGGCCATCAATACTGTTGCAGAGCCCATTGATGATCCATGCAATATTATTTCTGAATCTTCATTTTGCTCTACTATTAATTTTATCCATCCTTGTAAATCGTCTTTATCTAACCAGCCCATTCCAATATACTTTCCTTCGCTTTCACCGCAACCTCTCATATTCGGAATTAGTACATTGTATCCTTCTTTTGAAAAATGTTCTCCTATTGTTAAAACTGATTTTGGACTTGAACGATATCCATGTAATACAATCGCCCATTTATTATTTTCTGTATTAACTATGTATTCTGTTCCTTTTAGCTTTATGCCATCTTTTGCTGTTATTTCAACATTCTTTTGTTCTGTACTATTACTCCACTCTTCAGCTTTTTCTGTTGCTTCTTTTCTATTCTTTTGTATAACATCTTCTGATTCTTGACTTAAAGTAACTTCATCTTTTACTTGTCTATCTCCGCCATTTCCACTTCTTGCAATTGCATAATTAACAAAATAATTTCCTATCCCGTATGATATTCCAGCTATTAAAATTATCAAGATTGTTATTGAAATTATTATTGTCTTTATTATCTTTTTCTTTTTTATATTTTCCACACATTATTACTCCTAAAAACTTTTTTCTGTATTCTAACATATAGAATTTTTTTATTCAAGGAATAAAAGCAGATGATTTACTAAAGTCGCTGGATATGTGTGCTTTTTTCATACAATTAATTTTTTCTTAATTTATGGATTTTAATCTTTTAAGTAATCATAATATTTAATTTAGAAAAGCGCCGAGATTCCATTGAATCTCAGCGCTTATTGCTAGATGGATACAAAAACAAAAACTATTCTATTTACTACTTTCTGCATTTTCTGCAGATGTATCTGTGCTTGACTGCTGCTGTTCGGCATCTTCAAGCATATTGAAGATAAATGAACCGCTTTCACCGCCAACATAGTTTGGGAACTCTCCATCCCATTTATCCAAGAACTGCTGTCTTAAGATAGGGTCTGTTAAGCTGTTAGCTAAAAGTTCATTAGCTTCGGCCTGTTTCTGTGCTAACTCATAAAGTGCATCAGCTTCAGCCTTTGCTGCCTGTACTTTTGCATTGTAGTCCTTTTCTGCACTAATTGCAGCTACTTCTTTGTCATTGTTTGCTTTGGCAATAGCTTTCTCGTTTTCAATGTCCTGCTTATCTTTCTCAATCTGTGCAAGTCTCTTCTGTTCAAGAGCCTGATTGTACTCGTCGAGAAAGTCAGCGTTGCCAACGATCGTGCTAACTACGATTACTCGTCCTGCGCCATATTTTTCGTCTGCAAGTTTCTGCAACGCCTTTGTTACTTCGGGCTCAATTAAGCCACGGTTAGTTGCATCTGCATCAGCAAACTTGACACTTGAAGCTTTCACTGCTGAAGAAACAATATCTGTTCCCAGAAGATTGTCTGTGTCTTCAACATTGTTATACAACCATACAACACCCTCTGCTGGAATCTGATAGCTGATTGATACATTCTCGTAATATATCACTGTTCTATCTTTGGTTTCTGACCAGCATTTGTCCGCAATTGTAGTTGTATTCTGTCTGTTGTCAAAATCGTGAATTTTTTCAATGAATGGCTTTTTGAAACCAATTCCTGGTTTGACAGGATTCTCATTTACCTGACCAAGTGTAACCGATACGCCTGTGTGATTTGTTTTCACAACGTATACTGATTGACTCAGAAAGATTAATAAGATACCTACTACAAGGAATGCCGCTTTTACGCCTTTTGGCCAGTCTTCGAAGAATTCACCCCGGAAAAAACATGCAAAAATGCCTACGACAGTTGCAATAATGCCAATGATGAGTAATACTAATGTCATAATTTTCCCCTTTCCTTTTCTCCATCTAGCTTTTGCAAATTTACAGTGTCTTGGTTATTATAACACACTTTACATAAAACTGCAATATAAATTATATTGATACTTTCCAGCTTTTATGGTTATCTTTCAAATAATATTGCATACATATTTTCTTTATGTTAGACTTGAATTATATTATAAACATATGAAAAGGTAGGTAAAATTTATGGAAGAAAAGAACACTATTAAAATTAGTTTGTCAACATTCTTTTTGTTACTAGCTTTGATAGCTATTGTTGTAATGGCTATATTCATGTACAAATTTTATGATGACAAAAAAAATGCAGATGAAAAATCAGCAAACTTAGAAAATCAATTAAGTAGTTTGAATGAAACAGTAAAAGATTTGAATAACAAAATAAGCAATACTAATAATACAAATGAAGTTTCTAACTCAAATAATACTACGACTAATACAGAAACATCATTTACAGATGCCGAAATTAAAACTGCTTTATCTGAATTTTTAGAAATTTATGCACATGCAAATTGTGATTCGCTTTTAAGTTATTTAGAAGATCAAGGACTTTTAGGAAGCACTCCTTATGATTCCACAGTTTCAGATGATGGCATTGTTACAACAAATGTTAAATTTTCAGATTATAAAAAAGCAATGTTAAATTACGTGTCAGAAGACTTCTTTAATAAAAATTGGACTTCTTCTCAAAACTTCTCTGAAAATAATGATGGTTATCTTGTAAAAGGTCAAGGCGGAGGTAGTTTACGTGAATATACTGTTAATAATATATCTAAGATTACCGACAGTACTTATTCTGCTAGTACTACTTCAACAAATTTAGATGATTCTGAAGCTCCTTCTGAAAATGAAAAAGTTATTTTTTCAGTATCATCATATAACGGAAAATGTGTTATTAATTCTTTTGAATAATACATTTAATTAAAAAAATTTTACTAATACAAAAACACTACATAACTTCGCAATGAAGAAATGTAGTGTTTTAATTTATTTTAACTTTTTAGCTATGTACATAAATGGCGTATCACATATTGCAATAATTATTTCTAATATAGATGTTGTAGTTGCAATGCTTAAAATAGTGCTATACTCATAAATTCCGACAAATGCAAAAAATACAAAGAAATAATTTTCTAAACAGTTTGAAATTATTGTAGATACGTTATTTCTAAGCCACAATTGTTTTGGAAATTTCTTTTTAAGTTTTTCAAACAAGTATATATCTAGCATATTGCTTGCTCCAAACATAACTATACTTGAAATACTTACTCTTGCATTTATAGAAAATAATGTTTTCATGCTCTCATTGCTTAGATCTGTTTCGCTCGGAATATATGAAACTGCAAGTGTTGTTGCTAATATAAAAATTATTTGTGAAGCAATGGCTAGCATTACTGCCTTTCTACTATCTTTTACATCATATTTTTCGCTTAAAATATCTGTTGCGAGGAAAATTGATGCAAACATTACATTTCCTAAACTTGCTGTTAAACCAAGGATATCTATGCTTTTACATACTAGGATGTTTGCCATAATTGTAGCAATACTTATCCATACATATAATCCTTCTTTTTTAAACATTTTCTCCATACATACAACTATGCTAAAAGTTGCAATTATGCTTATAATTCCTAATACTATATTCATTTTCTTACCTCTTTCCTTTTTTATACTAGGCGGCGTAGACTAACTAGTATATTACCTTTCATTTTTATTTATTATAACATTACTGCGACATTATTGTGATTTATCTCTTCTTTGCGATTATATTATATAAATGCCAGTGCTTTATAGTTCCTAATCCTGTTGTTAAATCTTTCTCTATTTCGTGAAATTCAATCATTTCAAAAGAATTCTCAAACAATTTTAAAACTTGTTCTTTGCTTAAAAATATTATTTCTTCTTTGTCTTTCCATGCATCATTTAGTCCAAAGAAATTTCCAACAAAATATCCGTTCTTTTAAAATGCTGTTTGTTATTCTATTCCAAAATTCTTGAAAACAATCCTTTGGGCAAAATGGTATGCTAAAATTTGCAACTACCAAGTTGGTTGTTTCTAATTTTATGTCTTTAAAATTTTGTTTTTCGAACTTAAATCTTTTTTGTTCTTCTTGATTTAATTGATTTACTATAATTTTTTCTGTATCTACTCTATCTATTGCTAATACATCCCAACCATTTTTTATTAGATATACTGTGTCTCTTCCAGCTCCACATCCTAAGTCTATTGCTTTTCCCGGTGTTACGTTCATTTTGATGAATCTTGTTACCATTTTGTTTTGTGGTGCATATTTTGTATTTTTATAAAATTTTTCGTTTTCCATTTTTATTACAACCATTCTTCTATTATTTCTTTATGAATATTTAAATTGCCTCTTCCAATTCCTACTTCTATATCTGGCTTGGGATTTCCATGGTAATCACTTCCGCCACTGATATATAAGTTGTTTTTTCTAGCATATTTAACTAAAATATCTTTTTTATCATCGTCCATTGATGACGGATGGAAACATTCTATTCCATCTAGTTCCGCTTCTTTTCTTAAATCATCGATGTACTTAATTGTTTCTTTGAATTTATATTCAAATGGATGTGCCAAAAATGCCTTGCCTCCTGCTTGATGAATAATGTCTATTACTTCTTTATATTTTGGTCTAAATTCAATATGATTCATGAAGTAACTGCTTTCTGGATTTGCCAAACCTTTTCTGAAAAATATACTAAATGATTCTGTGAATTCTCCTAATATTTTGTGATTTTCTTCGTGTGCCATTACTTCTTTGTAAATTGGTTGTTCTACAAATTCTGTTGCTTTTTTAGGTTCAGGTATTTTACTTTTATCGTATACAAGTCCGTGTTCATCACATATTTTGAATAGCCTTTCTTTAAATATTTTTTGCTGTTTTCTCAACTCTTCTTCTGAATAATATTTTTCGCACCATTTGTTTATTATGTCTGTATCGATGTTGTATGCTAGAATTTCAATACTTTTGTTTTGGAATGATGCGTGAAGTTCTGAACCTTTAATTATTTTTCCGGTAAATATTTTATTATTTTTAAAAGCTTCGTCTTCATATTGTTTACATGTGTCATGGTCTGTTATTGAAATGTATTCTAGCTTTCTTTCTTCGCATAATTTTAGTAGTTCTTCTACTGTTTTATCTCCATCTGAATATATTGTGTGCATATGTATATCTATCATTTTTGTTCTCCGATCTTTTTCAAATTTACACATCAATTATATCTGGTATACTGCGGTTTTTCAATTGCTTTTCTATATTTTGTTTCTTTTGGGTGTGTTCTATATATTTTTCTTGTGAATTTACTATTGAATAATGAGGTGAAAAAGCTTGCAAATCAACTTGCAAGCTTTTATTTGTTTTGGTGATTTTTTTACTTCAGCTATGCTATGAAATAATTATAATTTTTGTGCTACCTTTCAGTTAAACTGAATAAGGATTATTTATTTTCATTATCTTTTACTAAAATATCAAAGTTATCAACTTTTAAGGCAAAGTACGGCATGCTTTTGTCTTTTTCTTTCATAAAAATTACGAAATCATCATTAAAGTAGAAAAATCTCGTTTCTTCATCCAATGAAGCATACATGTCTTTAATTCCTGCTTCACTTGTTAAGTTGCCACCTCTTTCGTTTAGGTTGAATTTTACGTTTTGTAGTGCATTTGCTATATACATTTTTTCTGTTCCTTCTATATATCTTCCGCATAGTTCGTTGTAATTTATTACTGTATTTACATTTATATATGGGACCTTTAATTCATCGCTTGTTGTGAAATATTTTTTGCCGTTATATGCATTGGATTTTTCGGTGATTTCTTTATATATGTCGTTAAATGATTTTGTGCTTTTAGTTTTGTATAGTATTACTTCATCATTTCCTTTTGTTTTTAATTTTACAGAAAAATCATCATTGTTGTTATAGAATAAAACGTCTACGTTATCATTTATGTTTTCTTCGCTTGCATTATTTATTCCGAAATATTCAACTCTCTCTCGACTATCTCCGAACCCTAATGCTCCTAGTTTATCAAATGGTATTTCAAACTCAAAGTTTTTAGATAGCATTGCATACATTGTGTAACTTTCTCCTACTGGTTGGAAATCAATTTGATCTAGTATTGATTCGTTTTTCATCTTGAATTTTTCGTCTATGTCTTTTAAGATTGATGCTTTTAATTCAGGTGTTGTTTTCTCTACTCTTACATAATAATCTTCTGATGAAATCATATCTTTAGTGAATGTTTTTTTATTTAGTTCGTCTGCAAGTGTGCTTGGTCCGTCTTCAAATTTAATATTGCCTCCTACTCTGTTCATAAATTCATTCCAAGCAATTTGGAAGGTTCCTACCCACACGCTGTTTGTGTCTGTATTTCCTAATTCTCCTGTGAATATTGGTGTCATTGTTGCTTTTTCTTTGACTTTTTCATACATTTTTCTTCCTGCATAAGTTAGTCCTGTTAGCAAAATCGTGGCAGAGATTAAAATTAATAAAATTTTTACTAATTTATTCATACTATCAAATCCTTTCTTTATTAATATTTTTCTTAATTCTTTTTTACCTCTATGAACAAGAACTTTAGTGTTTTCAACGGTTTGCCCGTAATATTTCTGCTGTTTCTTTATAAGATAAACCTTCAATTTTTGTTAGGTATATTGCGTTTTTATATTTGTCATCTAACATATTTATTGCTTCTGTTAGTTCTTTTTCTCGTTCTTGTTTTTCAATAAGGTCGCTTATGTCTTTTGGAATTTCTTCGGAATCTAATAGTGAATATTTTTCATTAATTTCTGTTCTTCTTTTTTCTTGATTAATATAATTGTATGCTCGGCTTCTTGCTACTAAGTATATATAATATTTGAAACTGCAATTTTCTCTAACTTTGTTTTGTAATATGTATATAAATACTTCTTGGGTGATGTCTTCGGCTTTCTCGTAATTTTTTACTATGTTGAAAATAAAGTATTGTATTTTGTTTTTGTATTTGTTGTACAATGTTTCGAAGGCGTCTTTTTCTCCGTTCATATATTTGTTGTATAATTCTAAATCTAAATCTTTCATTTCTTACCTGCTTTCAATTATATATACATATAACTTTGGAAAAGGTTACATGGTTTTACTATTTTTATAAAACCCCAGTAACATAAATTTAAGTTACTGGGGTTTTCATTTTTTATTCTATTTGTTTACTAACCAATCTAATACATTTATTTTCTTTATTCCGTCAAAGTCTGCTATTGGATCTATATCCATTGTAAGAATATATTTAGGGTAGTGGTCATTTATTTCTTGTAATGGTGTTAGCTCTCTTTCTAATGTTGATTGCTCTCTTGTTGTATATGCAACTTGAAAATAAGTAAAACCTTCTTTATTTTCTGCTACAAAATTAACTTCTTTTTCTCCTGTTCTTCCAATATATACTTTGTATCCTCTTCGTATAAGTTCAAGATATACAATGTTTTCTAACATGTGTCCCGCATCAACATTTCTTCTTCCTAATAGTGCATATCTCATCGTTACATCAGTTGCATAATATTTTTCACCTGATTGTAAATATTGTTTACCTTTAACATCAAACCTTGGTACTTTATTAAATACATAACTTTCAACTAATGCGTCTAAATAATTTTCTACTGTATGAACTGATATAGGTCTACCATCTGATGTTAATGTATCAGCAATTTTTTTAATTGATAAGCAATTTCCTATATTGTTAAACATAAATTTTGCAACGGTTTTTAGCATTGATGTATCTGCTATTTTTCTTCTTTGAGCTACATCTTTTAAAATTATTGTGTTATATAAAGCATCTAAATAGTCATCTATTTCTGTTTCATCTTCTAACTTTAAGGCATACGGAAATGAGCTTCTGTTTATATAATTTAAATATATTTTCTCATCTGCATCTTTTTGATAATATTCTATATATTCTTTAAATGATAGTGGATACATTTTTATTTCTATATATCTTCCTGTTAATAAAGTTGCTAATTCTCCTGATAGTAAATATGCATTAGAACCTGTTATATACACATCAACATTTTTTAATATATATAATCCGTCTACTGCTTTTTGAAATTCAGGCACGTTTTGAACTTCATCTAGAAAAATATAATATTGTTTTTCATCTTTTATTTGTTGTTTTACGAATTTGTAAAAATCCTTGTAATTCTCAAAGTCATTGTCTGGATTTTCAAGATTTATTGATATTATGTGATTTTCTTCTATTCCAATAGTTTTTAAATATTCAATAAATAATTCAAATAGTGTTGATTTCCCACATCTTCTTATTCCTGTTACAACTTTTATTAGGTCTTTATCTTTCCACTTTTTTAATTTCTCTAAATATTCGGTTCTTTCTATCATATTATCGTCTCCAATATTATTATAGCACAAGCCAAGAAAAGTTTGCAATAGATTGCAAACTTTTCTTGTATTTTATTATTTTTTGCAGTTGAATTAATTTTTATTTTGATGTTTTTTCGTCTATTTCTTTTTGTCCTTTGTTGTCATCTTTTTTTATTGAATCAACTATTGTAATGAATTTAACTCTTCCTTTACTTTCGTCATCTAATTTTGTGAATGTGTTGTATTCGTCTGATAATTCTTTTAGTTTTTCTGCTCTTGTTTCTAAGTTTTTCAAATCTCCTGTTACATAGTTGCAGATAACATCAATTCCTGTTTTATTAAACTCTGCTGTTCCTTCTGCTAATTCTGCCGCTCCAGATTGGATTGTTTTTGCACCTTCTACTAATTGGTTGTTTGCACTGTATAATGCTTGTGAGCTTGTGTTTATTGTGCTTAATCCTGCTTTCATTTGCTCAGAACCTTGTGCTAATTTTGTTGTTCCAGCTTCTAGTCCTAATGTTCCTTGGTATAGTTTGTTTGCTCCTGCTGCCATTTTTCCTGTGTTTGTGTATAGTCCTTTAATGTTTGTGTTTAATGCTCCTACTTGATCTAGCAATCCATTAACTCCATCACTAACATCTCCTGCACCTTTTGCTAAAGTATCAACTTGTTGCTTTAATCCAGATATTTGTGTATTTGATGCATTTAATGATGTAATCATGTTATTTAAATATACATTATCTGCTGTTAATGTCGCAATCGTTGATTGGTTTGCTGTTATTTGTGCTTTTATTGCTTGTGCCGTTGCTTCTGATAATGTTGTATCTTCTAATACTTTGCTTAATTGTTCTGTTGTTGTGTTCAATGTTGTAATCATTTTTTTGTTTGTATCTATTTGAGAATTTATTTTATTTATTTGTTCTGTATAGTCTGTCGTTTTCATTGCTGTGCTTAAGCCTGTCAAACCTTCTGAAATATTTTGTGCTCCAGTTTTTAAGTTATTCATTGATTCTTGTGAACCATCTAACATGTCTGACATTGTTTTTACGCCATTGTTTACAGCACCTAAATTATCTGATAAAGATTTAGTTCCTGATGTTAAATCTGGTACTGATGAATTAAGATTTTTAATTCCTGCATCAATGCTTGAATAGCTTGTATTTGCTGAGCTTACTCCATTTGAAAATTTATTTAATGCTTGATTAAATTCTTCTGATTTTTCAACATAAGTTGTTGTTCCATCTGATAATGTTTTTGCTCCGTTTTCAATTTGTTTGCTTGCAGATTGTAGAGTTTCAACTTTGCTATATATGTCATCTAATTTGCTGAATATATCTAATTCTGAATCTTCAATTAATTTTGGTGTTGTATAGTTTATGATGTTGTTCATTTCAAAGTTTGTTGTTTCCATTGTTATTTCAATTGATGTTGGAATTTCTAATGTGTCTTTATCAATATTTAAGCTTTCTTGCATTCCTGGGAATGTTAGTCCAACCACCATTGTTTTACTTCCGTCATCTATTGCTTTTCCGTTTGTTACTTCTATGTTTTTATTGTTGTCGTTGTTTATGTATGTTCCTGTTGCTACGACAAATGGCGTATACATTTTTTCTGTTTTTCCGTTTATTTGAACTTCGTGTTCTTCTTTATTTTCGAATGATATCGTAATTTTAACTTTTCCTGATTTTCCAGCTATTTCGTCTGAACTGATTTCTTTTCCGTCTAGTTCATATTTAATGTTTAGTTTAACTGGTAATTCTTGATTTGTTTCACCTTTATAATATATATCGTTTGAATCCGCTTCCCAAACTAGGCTTTCTCCATCCTGAGTAAATTTCTCGTCTCCACTTGTATTCTCGATATTTAAAAGGTTTGTCATATCTTTTAGAAGTTTTTCATCTTCTTCGTTTATCAAATGGTCTGTAACTATTGTTTGATATTGTTCTCCATTACTTTTGGCATTTGTATAGACTGTTTCGTCTTTTGTAAATGCAGCTACTGGTAATGTGTACACTAGCATTGTTCCTAACAAAATACTAGCTGATATTTTAGACAATTTGTTATTCATAATTATACTTCCTTTCTATTTACATTCTTTCATTTTTGATGTTGTTTTACAAACTAATTTGTCGAAGATCATTAGCATTGCTGGTAATACTGTTATTACAACTAGAACGCTTATGATTGCTCCTCTTGACATTAATGTACATAATGATCCAATCATTTCTATTTTTGAATATGCTCCAACTCCGAATGTTGCTCCGAAGAAACATAATCCGCTTACTAGGATTGAACTGATTGATGTTCCTAATGCTTCTGCTATTGCTTCTTCTTTCTTCATGCCTTCTTTTCTGTGTTCTATGTATTTAGTTGTAATTAAAATTGCATAATCTATTGTTGCTCCTAATTGGATTGTTCCAATTACGATTGATGCAATAAATGGAATGCTTGTGTTTGTTACAAATGAGAATCCCATATTTATAAATATTGCAAATTCTATTATACAGATTAAAATTACTGGTAATGATATTGATTTTAAAACAAATATCATGATTATGAATATGATTGCTATTGATACTGTGTTTACACTGTTGAAGTCGTGGTCGCTTATTTCAACTAAGTCTTTCATTAATGGTCCTTCACCAACGAACATTCCGTTTTCATCATATTCTTTTACGATTTTATTAATCTCATTTATTTGATTGTTTAGTTCGTTTGAAGCTATTTCATATTTTGAGCTTACTATTATCATTTGATAATTGTCGCTTGTGAATATGCTTTTTATGTTGTCTGATAAAACTTCTTTTGGAAGAGCTGTATCAATTTTTGAATATGAAACTGCGAAGTCAACTCCTTCTATTTGTTCAATTTTATCTAACATTTCGTTGACTTTGTAATCGTCTAAGTCTTTGTCAACTAATATCATTGCTTCTGATGTTAGTCCGAATTTTTCTTTTAATTCATTGTTTGCTGTTATGCTTGGTAGTGTGTCTGGTAATGAATCATCTAACTTGTAATATACTTGTGTGTTGTTGTTTGTGTATATTGCTATTGGTAAGATTATTATAAATAGTAATGTTATTAATTTATAATGTTTCATAACGAAGTTTTTTACGCCTGTGAATTTAGGTAAAATTTCTTTATGACTTGTTTTCTCTATGGCTTTGTTAAATTGAAGTATCATTGCTGGTAATATTGTTACAACGCTTATTACTCCAAATAGAACTCCTTTTGCCATTACAATTCCTATGTCTTTTCCTAATGTTAAGCTCATGCTACATAGTGCAAGGAATCCTGCAATTGTTGTTAATGAACTTCCTAGAACTGCTGTGAATGTTTTTTGAATTGCTGTTTCCATTGCTTTGTTTATGTCTGATGTGTTTTGTAATTCTGCTTTGTAACTGTGATATAAGAATATTGCGAAATCCATTGTTACACCTAATTGCAAAACTGCGCTTATTGCTTTTGTTATGTATGAAATTTCGCCTAAGAATATGTTTGTTCCCATGTTGAATAATATTGCTATTCCGATATTAGCTAATAGTAAAATTGGTGTTACATAAGAGTCTAGTGCAATTTCTAGAACTATCAAACATAGTGCAACTGCAATTATTACATATATTGCTATTTCTGAATTTGATAAATCTCTTGTGTCTATTAATGTTGCTGTCATTCCGCTAATCTTGCATCTTTCATCTGTTATGTCTCTTAATTTTTGAACTGTATCCATTGTTGAATCAGATGATATTGCATCTTTGAATGTTACTAACATTATTGTGCTTCCATCTTTATAAACTTTATCTTTTATTTCATCTGGAAACATTTCTATTGGTATGTTTGTTCCAACTAAATCTGTTGTACTAATTACATTTCCTACATTATCTAATTTCTTTATTTCTTTTGTTAATTTGTCTATGTCTTTGCTTTTCATGTCGTCTAATACAATAATTGAAAAGCCTCCCATATTAAATTCATCTGATAGTATATTTTCACCTTGAATTGTTTCGATATCTTCTGGTAAATATACTAATATGTCGTAATTTATTCTGGTGGCTTTCATTCCTATGATTGATGGTATTAATAATAGTAGTGTTATTATTAATATTAGCTTTTTGTGTTTACATACAAACTCTGCTACTTTTGACATATGAAAATCTCCTTTCCTTTGTTATATTATAGAAAAGTTATATGAACTTCCTATGAATATTTTCTCATCCATTCCTTATTATAGAAATTTTTCCTAAATCTTCAACGACATTTTCTCTTCATTTTTAAGTTATCCTACATTTTCTTTTACTTTGTATATACATTTGTAGTTTTTCTTTACTTTTGTAGAAAAAAGTTATATTATGTTTTATGTAAGAAAGCTCTTTATACTTTCTTTAAATATATATGCATTGGAGGTTTATATTATGGGAGATTTACGTACTACTAGAACTTATCTTCTTTTAAAAAATGCTCTTTTGGAGCTTCTTAGTAAACAGTCTTTTGATACTATAAAAGTTAATGATATTTGTAATTTGGCTATGGTTCATCGTACTACATTTTACAGTCATTTTTCAGATAAGTATGAGTTACTTGATTATTGTGTAAATGATTTGGAAAGTGAATTAACTAAAAATTTTGAACCTAAAAATTATTCAAATACAAAAGAATTTTATTCTGATTTAATTAATCATTTGATAAAATATTTGGGCGAAAATAAATTATTTTATAGAAATATGTTGAATAATAATTACACTGCTGGTATTATTGCTGTTTTTCACAATTCTGTAATTAAATATATTACAGATTTACTTGAAAAGGATAGTCAAGCTGGAAAACACTTTGACGTTCCACCCAAAATTATGGCTGAATTTTACTCAGGCGCAGCAACTGCAATTATTATGTGGTGGCTTAAAACTAATAGTAAAATTTCAGAGGAAGATTTATGTAATTACATTATCACTTTAATTTTTGATGGACAAAAATAAACACTAGACTTTTTTATTATTTTTGTGTATGATTATATATATTAATTTTGAAAGGATTGATATTATTATGTCTAATTTGAAAAAAATAATAGTTTTATTTATTGCACTAACTTTAATTGTTGGAAATATAGTTTTTGCAGCAACAAACACATCAGTTATTGAAGATGAATCTGATAACTCTACATCTAATTCATCTACAAATAATTCTTCAAGAAATGATACTTCTAATGATACAGAAAATGATGTTTCAAATGATGTTGATAATTCTACTGATGATGAAAATGTAACTGAAAATTCTTCATCATCAAGAAATGCTACTTCTGGAAATAGAGTAACTAATCAAACTTCAACAAATGCAAAATCAACAACTACTTCTAGTAATTCAACTACTACTTCTGGTGTTGATAATACAGATTTAGGAATTGCAAATGCTTTAGCTTTTGTTATGATTGCAATTGGAGTTTTATTAATTTTCTTATCTATAGCAATTTTAATTAGAATGAAAAGATAATTTTTAAAATATATTACAGACATTTTATATGTCTGTTTTTTTATGTGATAACTCTATTCTCTAGCTTTCTTATTATTTATATATTTTGATTTATTTTGCATAATTTTATTTTATTTGCTAATACTAAAAATAAATTCTGAAAATTTATGGAGGTATACTATGAAAAATAAAAATAAAATTATGCTTTTTTCAATTGTTCTTCTTTTTATTTTGTCATTTTTCTCTTTTACTTATGCAGCTGAGGAAATGAAAAACATGGGAAACGATATAAAAAATACAGCTGAAGACGTTGGAAATACTATGAAAGATGGAGCTATGGATGCAGGTGAAACTATAAAAGATTCTGCCCAAAAAGCTAAAGAAGGTGCTCAAAATATTACTGGTGGTGCTGAAAATGCAACTAATGACATGAAAAATGGTATGATGAATGGAATGAATAATACAGAAAATTCAACTTCAGAAAATCTAACTGGTGATTACAATACTACTAGAACAACTTCAGAAGATGTTACTGCTACAGCAACTAATAATGCTACTATGTGGATGTGGATTATGCTTGCAGTTGTTGCAGTTCTTATCATTGGACTTGTTTGGTATTATGCTGCTCAATCAAATAATAGTTCTAGACATTAATATTTATAGTAGCGTTTTGTGTTCTTCCTAATTGTTTTTACTTTTTAGAAGAACGCTAAGCGCTACTTTTCTTTTACATAATTAGAAATTTCATTGTACTTTCTATTAAATAGCAATGTAAAAAATTGCTTTTCAATTTTGCTTACAAATAGATATGTAGACTTAAAAGTACAAATGTTAAAAATATCGTTTTTTTCAATATCCCGTATCATCCACAAATACTTTCACTAAACTTTTTATTGTTAGCACTTTTTTATTGTGGTATAATAATTTATATTTCTAGAAAGGATTTATTAGTATGGAAACAAAATTGATTGCAAAAAATCCAAATGCATATCACAATTATGAAATAAAAGATACTATTGAAGCTGGTATAGAGCTTTCTGGTACAGAAATAAAATCTATTCGTAATGGTAAAATTAATTTAAAGGACTCTTATGCTATTATTAAAAATGGCGAGGCTTTTGTTTATGGCATACATATTAGTCCTTATGAATTTGGTAATATATATAATAAGGATCCGCTTAGAACTAGAAAACTTTTGCTTCATAAACATGAGATTAATAAGCTTTTTGGCCAGATTCAACAACAAGGTGTTTCTCTTGTTCCTATTTCTGCTTATTTCAAAGGTTCTAAGGTTAAGATTCAAATTGGAATTGGTAAGGGTAAAAAGTTATTTGACAAACGTGAGGATTTAAAACGTAAAGATGATAATCTTTATATTCAAAGACATATGATTTAGAGTGATTTATATCACTCTTTTTTATCTCTTCACTTGAAAGTAAAATACAGTCATACTATAAATTTTGAAATACCGCGCAGCGACCAAAGGAACGAAGCTTTGCTTCGTGACTGCGATTGAAGCAATCTATTCTTTAGAAAGAGCCGTTGTTCGTTAGAACAGAGGCTCATCAAGATTGCGACAGTAAGGTATTTAAAAATTTATATTATGACTGTATTAAACAATCTAAATAGAAAAAAGAGTGATACAAATCACTCTTTCTTACTATTCTTATTATATTAAGCTTTGTTAGCTGAACAGAATACATTGTTAATTTTGTCAGAAACTGTTTCTTTTATTTCAGCTCTTGCAGCACCTAAATATTTTCTAGGATCAAATATAGAAGGATCTTCATTAAATACTCTTCTAACTTGTGCAGTCATTGCTAAACGTAAATCAGTATCAACATTTATTTTTGAAACTCCGTTTTCTCCAGCTTGTTTTAACATTTCATTTGGGCATCCTTTTGCACCTGGAATGTTTCCACCATTTTCATTACACATTTCTACAAGTCTTGGTATAACTGATGAAGCGCCATGTAATACGATTGGAGTATTTGGTAATTTTTCTTTAACTTTTGCTAATATATCAAATCTTAATCTAGCTTCTCCTTTGAATTTGTAAGCACCATGGCTTGTTCCTATAGCTATTGCTAAAGAATCACATCCAGTTCTTCTTACGAATTCTTCAGCTTGATCTGGATCTGTATACATTGCATCATTTTCTGCAACGTTTACATCATCTTCGATTCCAGCTAATTTTCCTAATTCAGCCTCAACAACTACTCCTTTTGAATGAGCATAGTCTACAACTTTTTTTGTTAAAGCAACATTTTCTTCAAAATCATATTTTGAACCATCTATCATTACTGATGTAAATCCAGCATCAATACACATTTTGCATGTTTCAAAATCTGGTCCATGGTCTAAATGAAGTGCGATTGGAATATCTGTCTCCTCTACTGCAGCTTCAACCATTTTTAATAAATATTTTATTCCAGCATATTTTATAGCGCTTGAAGATACTTGTAATATTACAGGTGATTTTGCTTCATTAGCTGCTTCTGTTATTGCTTGGATAAACTCCATATTATTAATATTAAATGCACCTATTGCATAGTGCCCTTTCATTGATTTTTCAAACATTTCTGTTGTCGTTACTAATGGCATAATTATTCCTCCTTATTTATATTTTTCTGGATTCATTGTATTTCTTATATTTATTTCTGTCAAGTTGCTATTTTAAATTTCTTATGTTATACTCTTCTTGAATGATTTATGAATACAAATGAGGGGTGATTTTAAATGATAGTAATGAACAATGATGGTGAATTATTTGATGAAAGAAGAAAAAAAGATAGAAGAAAAAATAATACAGAAGTAAAAGTTGAACGTAGAAAAGAAAATAGACGTAAAGAAAACATTAATGAATCTAAGAAAAAATAAAAGGATTGAAAATTATTCAATCCTTTTATTTTTTATAGAAATGTTCTCCAAACTCCCCTATATTATAAAAATAATACTGCGCGGAAATTTGCTTTACAAACTTCGCGTACTGACAAATATGCGGACTTAAAAATGTTATAATCAGTACAAATGCTATCAATATCCGCTTTTGTTTTATTTACTTTATTTGTGTGCACATTTATAATTTGAACATATTGTTTCATCTGGATTTCTTGAATTGTCATCTGGATATGGTTTTATTGTTATTTGCTCAAGTTTACAATTACAATCCTCAATTCCATTATATTTACAACTACATACTGTACATTTTATTTTTTGATTATTATCCATTTTTGAACCTCCTTTTTGGGATATAGTAATATTATACCCAAAAAGAGTTTTTTTAATCTTATACAGCAGCTTTTGTTGTAATAATTGTTGCTGGAATATTTTTCTTTGGTGCCTCAATTGCTCTTATTCTATTGTTATATTCTCTCAATTTTCCCTTATAAATTAATTTTGCATTTTTTAATTTTTTGAAATCTTCTGGTTTAATTATTTCTGGTAGATAATTAACATTCAAATTTCCTGAGTTTAATGCGTATTTAACAAATTCAGCACAATATAATGCTCTTTTTCTTTTTATTCTTTTATTAAACATTACACAGAAAACTCCTATAAAATTAAATTTATATTCTTTTCTCCTTTTATACATTGATAAAACAAAGCTTTTCATACTATAATATTGTTCATCTGTTATTTCTAATTCATACACTGATGTTACAGTTTTTTTAAATCTCTTAAACGTCCCTTTATTTAAATATTCTCTTACAAATCCACCTATAAATGCATTATATGTATATAATCTTCCAAACGAATACATTTCATTTAATTCTTGATCAAATGCTAATGAAACGTGTGAATAGTCATTTTTTGTATACATTTTAATTAAATTTGACAATAGTGTTCCTGTATGAGTTAGCACGATGTATACTTTCTGCATAATTATCCCCTTTCAAATTTTACATATTTTATTATATCTTTTATCTAAATCATTGTAAATATTTTTTTTAAATTCTAAGACGTTGACCTACATAAATTAAATTTGGATTTGAAATGTTATTTAATTTGACTAGGCTTTCTATTGTTGTATCAAATCTTATTGCTAATTCTGATAATGTATCTCCTAATTTTACTGTATAAAAGTCTTTTCCTAATCCAGACACATATTCAAAATTTGAATTGGTTATAATTTCTAATTTTTCATTTGGATAAATTAAATTTGGATTAGCAATTTCATTTAAACTTGCAATTTCGCTTATTGAAACATTATATTTTCTCGAAATAGTCCATAATGTATCTCCTCTTTTTACTATATATTCTATTCTTTCTGAAACATTTCTTTCTGGATTTCCTTCAACTTTCTCGATCTTACTATTATCCTCTAGAAAAATTTCTTGAGTAAATAAATTTCTATCAACGTAATCACTAATTCCGTCTATTCTGCCTACGTCTGTATATTGCTGTCCTTCCCAACTTCTCCAATTTGTTGCAATATTTTCTAATTTTTTATAATTTTCATAATATGCTATCCATAATGGATAATTTGATAAGTCAAATATATTTTGCGCATTATATAAATCACTATATATAACTACTTCTTTTTTTGTTAACTTTGTAAGTTCTGCTATAAAAGCCTCTGAAATTTCATTAATTTGTTCCTTGGTTAAATCTCCAAAATTTTCAAAATCCATTGCAAGTTTGCAATCAATTTCTTTTTCCGAAATTATTGAAGCAAAAAATTCCGCTTGTTGCTCCGCTTCCGTTATACTTCTTGCCGTCAAATAATGATATACACCCACTCTAAGTCCATTTAATTTTGCGTTTTCATAATTCAACTCAAAATATGGATCTTTATAGTCATTTCCTTGTGATGCTTTTATATATACAATTTCTATTCCTGATTTCTTAACATCTTTATAATTTATGTATCCTTGCCAATTACTTACATCTATTCCTTCAATAAATTCATTTGAGGCTGGTGTTAGAGCTAGACATTTAATCTGAAAAAACATTAATGTAATTATTATAAAAATAAAAACCTTTTTTATTCTCTTCATATTATTCCTCCACTTTAAAAAATTAATTCTGTATATTATATGAAAAAAATAAAAAAAGTTTACTTAGAAAAATCATAAAGTTAATAGGAAAAAGGGCTAGAAACCTAGCCCTTTCCGTTTGTAACATATGACTATGACTATGACAACTTTTTACAATCTGTAGGTTTGATAAGATTGAATTCCTGTAATTTTGAGAAAATCTTCTGCAATTATCACTTTAGGGATATTATCAGAATTAGGAATAACTCCCATTATCTTATAGACTTCTCCATCTCTAGGCAATAACAACTGTCCTACAACTATAAACTCTGAGAGTTTTTCTTCTGGATGCAACTCCTTGTACAGTTTTCTCAATTTAGAAATTCTCTGCAATGGATACTGCTCTTTTTCAATCGTCATCTCAATACCTACTCTTGTGTCAAAGTAAAGCCGTGGTGTTCTACTAATGAGTTCGTTTTCCTGCTGTGTCATATTATCTACCTCCAATGCTGTCTGTTCCTTTTTGCTTCTATTTAAATTACTAGTCGCATAAAGGATTTTTCAATTTTGCTACACTTTTATTATACTACATGTTTACATAATTTTCAACTTTTTACTTTTCTGCTTCTTTCTTTAGAGGTTTAGTTATGTCTTTTTTATATAATACTTTTAATTCATGTAAAGGTCTTGTCATTGCAACATATAATAATTTCATGTCTATTGCCTTTTCTGAGCTGTATTTTTCTTCAGATGCATCTGTAATAATAACGCCATCAAATTCTAGTCCTTTGGCTAAATAACTCGTTATAACGCATATTCCGCCATCATATTTGTTTTCATTATCAACAATGTTAGTAGCTGTTATATTTTTCTCTTTTAATTTCTTATATATCTTTTTAGCTTCTTCATCATTTTTACATATTATCGCAATTGAAACATATGCCTTTTTCATGTATTCTTTAATAATTTTCTCTATTAAATCTATTTGATTTTTTTCATATCTTATATATTCTACATTTTCGCCATGTCTTATTACAGGTTTTGCAATCTCCGAATTAATATGTTTTGTTATATTGTTTGCAGAATTCATGATTTCAGTAGTGGTTCTATAACTTTTTAAAAGATATTTTAATTCGCAATCACCTTCAAATGTTGTATTAAGAACTTCATTCCAATTTTTTATTCCTCTATATTGATATATTGACTGAGCTAAATCTCCAAATATGCTAAATGTGGCTCTTCTGAATAATGTTCTTAAAGCATAAAAGCTAAATTCACCGTAATCTTGTGCTTCGTCTATTGCTATTTGTCTATAGTTGTCGTATTCCTCTGTTCCAACTATTTTTACCTTTAAATATATCAAAGCACTCAAATCTTCAAATTCTACTTTTTTCTTTTTTATGTTTGCTATGTTGTTTTTTAATTTATTCTCCCAGTCATTTATTTTTTCTATCTCTACATATTTTGTGATATTACTTAAAAAATCATAATACAAATTTAATATTTCTTTGGTTTTGAAATTGAAATATTTTTTTATGCTTGCTCTAAAATTTGTTTTAAGTTCTTTTTCAACATATTCTAATTTTAATATCTCTTCTCTTTTTTCTTCTTCTGACAATTCTTCTATTTTTTCACGATATTGTCTTTTAATTATTCTTTCTAACTTAACGTTATTTTTTTCTATATATTTGTCTAATAATAATTTTACTCGTTCTATTTTCTTTTCTATGCTGTTGTAAATTATATTGTTTCCAATTGAATTATATATTTTTCGAATTATTTCTTGAGGTAAAATTCTATAACCTTTTATAACAAGTTCTTCATCTGGAACTATGCTTTTGTCTATTTGCTCTACATATTTGTCTAAAGCTTCTTTAAAACACATTGATACTTTAAATCTTTCGTATTCAAGGCTTTCCATATCTGTTATTGATTTTATTAATTTTTCTTCTTCATTTATTAATTGGATTTTTTCGTTTATAGATTTTTGACATAATTCTAAATAAGTTAATTGATTGACATTATCGACATCTAAGTCTGGTAATACACTAGAAATATAATTTACAAAAAATTTATTTGGTCCTATAACCAAATATTGTTCTGGATTAATCTTTTCACGATTATTATAAACTAAATATGCAATTCTATGTAATGCAACTGTTGTTTTTCCGCTTCCTGCAACTCCTTGTACAATTACATTTTTCGCTATTGGCTCTCTTATAATTGCATTTTGTTCTACTTGGATTGTAGATACTATATTTCGCAATCTATTATCTACACTTGCTTCTAGATACGGTTTAAGTAAATCGTCATTCGAAACTGTATCTACATCTTGAAAACTTTGTAGTTTTCCGTCTTCTATTTCATACTGCCTTTTAACTAGCATTTCGCCTGTGCATGTTCCTTCTGGTGCTTCGTATGAGGTTCTTCCAAGGTTGCTGTCATAGTACATTGAAGAAATTGGTGCTCTCCAATCTATTGTAATGTTGTTGTTATCTTCGTCCATTACTCCTACTTTTCCAATGTACAGCTTTTCGACATTTTTTTCGCCATCTCTTGCAAAGTCTATTCTTGCAAAATATGGCTTCTTAATCGTTCTTTTCATTAAAGATATTTTTCTGGAATATAGTTCTATAAAGTTTGCTATCATTAAAGGGTTATCTTTGTATATTTTAGGTATTGCATCAAGTCTCAAGTTATAATATTCCATTACTTCATTGAATTTTGCTATTATCTCTTGTAGTTTTTCTGCTTCTTCGCTAAAATCCTCCTTATTCATAACTTTTCTCCTTCAAATTTTATCAAACATGTTCTATTATAATTGCTTTAGTCTTTTTTTGTCAATGCTTTTTTTATTAATCTAATTCTTTATAAATGGCAATAATAAATTTCTGGTTTATTTGCAATAATTTATATTAAACTTTTTAAAAGAAACTCTGAAATTTTTCGTTAAATTTGTTCAATTTTTATTCAACAGATTTATAAAATGTTAACAGGACCCCAACTGGGGTCCCTCTTTTGCTTATTAATAATTCATGGTATCCTCTGCACTTATAAATCCTGGATACAGTATCTGGCCAATTGAAATCAGTTGGTATGCAACATAGAAATTCACGTTAAATATTTTAGATAATTCCCATGTTACAGCCATTGTAATTGCCAGCTCTGCAAAGTATGCAATCATTTCCTTTACCGGAATCGACTTTTGGGCATCCACTGCCACAAGTATGGCACATCCTACTACCATAAAAAATACTTCTGATCCAACGTACATACAGATAAAAAGTTGTCCTTGTTCTGCACCTGTATATTTTGAAAACACCGTACTTACAATAAATGATATGATCCAAACAATAAGCTCTTTTAACATAATTATGCCTCCTATTCTTCAAAATCATCATTGTTATAAAGTGACTATACTATAGGTATTAACATAATTATACCTCCCTTTCTTATTCATAAAGTTTACTTGTCAAAATGTACTGTAGAAAGTAAGAGTTTTCCTCTCACCAAGTAGTGAAATCCTTTCTAAATTTTTTGTGCTTATAATTTTATCACAGTTGTTAACATAATTCAAGCACAAGAGGTTGAGCAAATGTGTGGAAAGCAAAAGTGAACTATTTATAACATTTGTATTATTATATTTTTAAGTCCGCGTCTTTGTTTACAAGCGTAATTTGCTTTGCAAATTTCTGTGCATGTTAATTTTATATAATAGGAAGCTTGAAGAACTTTCCTCATATAAAAAAGAGACCACCAGTAAGGTGGTCTCTCCGCAAAGGGTAAGTTACATTTTCACCATTCTGAAAAGATCCGTATGGTATGCGATAACATCGCTTTGAAAGCCAGATGCATTATCTAGTCTTTCCTTAAAAAATGGTATTGGATCTCTCCAGTCTGATTTCTTTAGTAACTCGTTATTTAATGAAACTTGGTTTTTTACTTCTTCTAAGCCTTTCTCATTTGGCGTGTATCGATACTTACCATCGGTATTTATCTCAAGCACTCCAATTTCAGTTGGTCCGTAAAAAATCTTATATTTCATCTCTGTTCCCTCCTTTGTTACTGATATTTGCATATCTAGTAACATTATAACATATTTATTTTTTTTGTTCAAATTTTACTTATCTAAGCCCTGCTCCTTATCCCTGCTCAGCATTTTAAAAATGTCTCTTTCCATACTATTTCCCATATCTAGTTGCTCTTGGGTTCTTATTTGCTCATTAAGCCCTCTGCCAATCAAACTTTGTAATAAGAAATCAATGTCTGACTGTTCTTGCTCTTCTTGATCTTCTTGATCTAATATTTCACCACTCATTACTTTTTGCATATCTTCATTTCTGGTTTTATATGTATATTTCGCTAGTAGCTTTGCTTCCTCAGGAATTTTTGCATGTATTCTTTTTTCTACATTTTCAAAAATTTCATCCATATCTAATGGTTCTTCTAATTGCTCTGCATAAAAATCATAAATTTCATCATCTTCGCATAACATTTCAAGTGTATCCATCCAAACAGAATCAAGACCGCCTTCATCTCGGCTTACCAAAGTGCCTATTCGCGGATCAGCTACATTTGCACTTTGTTTTAATGCTTCATAATCATCTAACAACTTTTTAACAGTGCTTATATCTGTATCTAGTAAAAATGATGCTTCACTGTCAAAATTAGGACTTAATCTTATTGTTTCTTTTCCATCAATCTTTTTTCTTATAAAAGCTATATTTTCAACGTGTTTATCTGTATCTAATGTTGCAATTGATAATGTAAGTCTTTTTTTATAATCCATCAAAACTTGGTCTATTTGTTCTTGATCAACCCCATCTAGTGTTAATGCTTGTTGCAATTTATTTAATGTATAGTCTAAACTTGTCATGTCTATAAATTGACCACTTTCAACTGGTTCATCACCTATAATACTGCGTAAACTTTCTAGTCGTTCTCCTTTATTAATGTCTACCATTGACTCTGATAAAACGCCTAAAAATGTTTTTCCATTTTCATCAACTGATTTGATTAAATCATAATGTGCTGTTTCTAGCCCAAGTTTTTTAGCTACTTCTTCAGCTATTAATTCTCCATATATTCCATAGTTTCTTTCACTCTCTAAAATAGCTTCTCCTTTTACTAAAGCTTTTTGACCATTAAAATTTACCCAGTTCTTTACTCTATTTGGATTACCAATGATTTCTCTTGAATTTGGTGTAAACATTATACCAGCCTTGGATAAATCTATAAAACCTTGGCTATCTCTAAATGCATCTAATTCATCAATTGAAAAATTGCATTGCGCAAACATATTCTCAAATTCCATATCTTCCCTCAACTATCTCACTTTCTCTTAAATAAATTCTTAAAGAATTTTCTAATCTTTTCTCCTAAAGTTTCTTTTGGCACAATTAGTTCAGTTGTAACTGATACTGTATTTGTGTCTTCAGCTTTTTGTTCATTTGAAAAGTTGCTTTCTTTGAATTTTTCTCTATAAACTACTTCGTTTTCTAAATATGCTATTTTTAATCTCTGCTTTTTTTGAGGATTATCTTCCCAATATTTTAAGTTTAAAATGCTTAAAATGATTAGTGCTTTTCTACTAATTTTTTTATCATTTATATTACTTAAGTTTATATCTACTTGTGGGTTATCTTCTTTATAAAAAAGTTCTCTAATTTTCGAAGGAACTTTTTTCTTGTAGTTATCTCCTAATATATCTAAAATTCTTCCTACCTCTGCATAGGCCATCTTTTGTGTATTTTCCATAACTTCTCGTATAATCAATTATATAGAAAATTGATTAATCCCTTTCTTCCTTATTGCTCTTATTATATAGATAACAATTATTTTTTTCAATCATTTTTCGAAAAAATAAAGCTCTTGCCATTGCAAAAGCTTTTGTATTTTATTTGTTAAAATTCTTTTTTATGATATCTATTAATAAATCTAATTCTCTGAATTTGTTAGAGTTTAAATAAATTCCAAATTCACATTCTCCAAGGCCTATATTATTTTTAACTTCTACTAAATTGAATTCTTTCCATTCCCAGTCGTATAGATATTCAGCAGTTACAACTCCTATAACCATTCCTTCATTTACTAAACGAACTATGGATCTGTAGTTGCTTAATTTCAAATCTATATCTGAATTTTGAGTTAGCTTTTTAATTCTTTTAGTTGTTTGCTCATATTCTCTTGGGATATAAATCAGTTTTCCTTTTAGGTTATCAAATGTTAAAGTTTGACCTGCCATTTCTGATTGTTTATTCACAATAAATGTTTCATGCATGTTTCCAATCTTAATAAATTTTAAGCCTTTTGGCACTTCTTCGTTATCGTATTTTTTTGCAAAAACTATATCAATTTCTTTGCTTTTTAATTCCTTTAATAACTCGTCAATTTCTTCACATATTAAGTTCAAATTAACATTTGGATATTTTAATGTGTATTGGTTTATTGCTTGTCCAAAAATTAGTCCTCCCATATGGTTATGAGTTCCTATATTAATAATTTTTTCTTTTCCTATTTGAGCATCTATTTTGTTAAGTTCTTCTATAGGATTTTTTAATTTTTCATATATTTTCTTGCCTTCGTTTGTTAAGGCTACTCCCTTACTTTTGCGTTCAAATAATTTTATTGATAATTGATTTTCTAGATTTTTAATTTGTTTTGTAATTGCAGGTTGTGAAATATTTAGTTTTTCACTTGCTCTTGTTATGTTTTCTTCATCTGCAACCGCAACAAATATTCTATATAATTCAAAGTCTATCATATTTCTCACTCCTATGCCTTTATATCACAAAAGCATGAAATATTCAACATATTCCATGCTTTCATTTTTTTACTATCAATAAATCCATTTATTTTTTGCATTAATAATTATAAAATTTTCTTTGCAATTCATTATAGTTTAATACTTCATGATATCTAGTATTTTATTAAATTGCTCTTGATAATAATTTTAATTATCTGCTATATCAAATTACTCTTGATGGAAACTTTAATTCTCCATGATATCTAATAATTTATTGAATGCTTTTTTCATTTGTTCATCATCACATCCGTTTAAGTCAAAATGAATAGATTTGTTTTTGCATCCAGATAAATGCAGGGTTAAGTTCGATGACAAAAACAGACTAAATACTCCTTCTTGGCAACTTCCCTGTTCATACCATTTGCAACTATTTTTGCAGAATTGACAATATTTTGCTTCTCGTGTTGAATCTTTTACTTGAATCCAATTTTGTCCTCTTGAAAAAGAGCTCATTGGAATCCCATTTCCTTTACCTATGAATCCTGTTGTCCATTCGGAATCTGAATCATTTGAGATTTTCTCTAGAAAATCATAAAAATTTTTCATTGGCACAAACAGTTTATTCCATAACGCAATTGCTTCTTCACCTTGTACCTTCCCTGCACATCCTAGATATTCAGAAAATTTATTCAAGTCAAGCAACTTGACATTTACATGCAGTTCGTCTATCGCTTTTAATACTAGTTTCTCGACTTCACATTTATTTAATGACGTTACGACTACGTTGTATCTTACTGGAATTTCTTTTTCTTTAAGTACTTTTGTTATCTTTATAACATCTTCAGAAAGGTGTTTTGGGAAGTGAACTCCATTTAAGGTTTCGGATAGGCTATCAACACTGAAAACGATATCAATCCGTTGCTTATATTTTTCTAGTATGTGTACGTGTTCCAATAGTTTGTAGCCATTGGTGTTAATTCTTACTTTAGTATTGTCGAAGCTCATGATGTACTGTACCAGCTCACTAAAGTAACTTACTCCTGTTGGCTCACCGCCTGTAATTCTGAAGTTTCTTATTCCCTCATCATATGCGTTATCAATGATTCTTTTTATATTTTGCAAAGATATGGTTTCTTTTTCTTTTGAAATACTCTCTCCGCCTTCCTTGCAATAAAAACATTTATAATTGCAATATGTTGTTATGGCAATTGCTAAATAAGTATTCATCCGCTTTCTCATTTTAATTTACCTCCTAATAATGATTAGTATCTGTTTTTTAATAACTATTACATATATTATAGTAACATAATTTAATTTATTCTTGAAATAACAATATTTCCGCTTGATATAACTTTGGGAATATCACTATAAAAAATAACCCAACTATAACTTTTGGGTTATTATTAAAGCAAAAGAAAACTCCCGCCTATTGGCAGGAGTAAAAGAAAATTCTTTTAATGTAGAATTGTGCTACATTGGTAGTCAGCCAAGCTTGACCTGATTGTTATGCCATCTGCGGAGCTCTTCACCATACTTCCAAGATTTTGAAAGTGCTACTACTGATGCTCCATACACCAATCCAGAAATTCCTTCCGGTGCACATGCAGTCAGCGCACATTCAGCAGCCTTTGAAAAAGGTTTTCCCTTTTCATTCATAAGATACTGCATGAATTTTGCCCATCTTCTTGCGAACTTTACCATGTTCATGCAACTGTTCTTTGAGTTTTTGTTAACCCATTCTTCCCAGTCGTATTTGGCAGTAGCATTTTTGAACTCCATCTCTGTAAGCTCATCAACAACAAGTACATCATTTGCTCTAACCATAGTAATCCTCCTTTTGTCTTGTATAAAATTTTATATGGTTGTTTTAGCTGACTTAATAAGTCTTCTATACTCTACATTATATCACAAGTTAACATAAAATTCAAATATACTACTGCTATATAGTTTTTTGTTACTTCTTTCATAGTATTCTTTTTTATACGTTATTTTCTGTTGTAGTTTCGTTATTTGTTTCTTTACCTGTTTCATTGCCTGGATTAGGATTTGGTTTTTGATCAGAATCTGATGTTGGCTCTTTATCATTATTGTTATTCTTATCTTTATCTTCGTCAGTTCCTTCACTAGGTTTAGGACTTGAGTCTGGATCTTTTGAATCAGGATTATCAGTTGAACCTGGATTTGGTGTATCATCTGGCTTTGTCTCTGGTGTTGGATCTGTTTTTGGACTTTCAGTTGGTGTTGAAGGTTCTACATAATTTCTCCAAGGATTATTGGCTACTGGATCAGTTGGATCATAGTTTCTGCAGGCTTCATTTGAAGAAATTTTTGCAGCAGATGGTTTTGATACATTTAATGTTGTGCAGAATTCTACGTAGCAACCGCTTGCACAATTATCATAAATCCATTTTGCATCTGCAACTGTAAGTCTTACACAACCTGCTGATGCTGCTGTTCCTAATTTATCATATTCCCAATATTCAAGTGAATCTGGCTCACGATTTCTTAAGTAAGGTACTGAGTGGAATAAGATATATCCTGTTATTCTTGAACAATATTGTCCATAAACATTTCCGAATAAAGGTAACCATCTATATTTTGTATTTAGCTTATAAACACCACCTCTTGGTGTTGCTGTTCCTGTTGAACATACCATTGTTTTTACTAAATTGTTATACTCACCTGAATCATCTTTAGTATATATTGCTACAACGTTTGATGTGTAAGAAACTTTTATATAATATTTTGGTCCATTTGAATTATTTTTCTCTTTACTTAAATCGCTTAAATCAACTTTTGTATCAACAGCATCATTCGTAGTGTCCCAACTATTGTCTGCTTGATAATTGCTATTAATTACTATTATTGAATTTTGTAAGTTCTCTGCATCTAGTTTAGATAACATGATTAAATCTTCATTAGATGTAGTTACTTCAAATCCATTTTCTGATAGTGTACCTGCTTCATAATCTTTTACATTTGCTATTGTTTCTTCAAATGATGAATCTTCTAAAGATATGATTACAAATGTTTTTTCAACGTTTTCTTCATTTTCAGTAGCATTATCTGCTACATCTGTATCGTTATTTGAATCTGTTGTATTTTTTTCGGCATCAGTTTCAGATTGGTCTGTATTTGAATCATCACTAAGTTTTGTTATGCTTTCAAATATTGCAAATTTTGTTCCAACTTCTAGCCCATTAGCATCTAAGTTTAAAATAATGTTTTCCTTCATTGGAGCTGTCTCGTTTTCCTTTTGAGAAACTTGTCCGATTCCGAGTTGGTGTATTAGTTTTTTTGTTTTGATTTAGTAATATACATAGTACTACTAATGCTGCTAATACGCATATTATAGCTATACTAGCTAGTTTGTGACATTTAATAAAATTGACTATTTTGTTCATCTTAATTCTCCCTCTTTTTTTCCTTAATTTTCAGTATAACATATATAAAATTTTTTTTGAATATATTTATGTGTAAAAATTTATATGTGATAATAAAAAAAAAATAGAGTAGCTGATTTCTTGAAATTCTTGCTACTCTATGTTTTTATCTATTTGGTACCGATGGTGGGACTCGAACCCACATGGTTTCCCGCATGATTTTGAGTCATGTGCGTCTGCCAATTCCGCCACATCGGCATATTTAACTTGCTTTTAAATAATACCAAATTTATTACTTAAAAGCAAGTATTTTTTTAATTATTTTTTATATTTCCGCCATCTAACATATTAAATGTTTCACCTTTTGCTGTATCGTTTACTACTGTGTCTAGTTGTTTGTATGTTTTTCCATCAGCTGCTATACATATTGTTCCTATGTATGACCAATGATCTCCTACTAACCATCTTGCATTGAATATGTAGTATTGTTTTCCTGTACTGTCTTTTCCCCATCCTGTATATGTGTATCCAATTTGGTTACCTGTTTCATCTGAAGTGCTTCCCCATACTTTTTCAGCTAACTTCTGTGCTTGGTCTTTTCCTATTGCTCCTTTTTCTGTTGGTTCTTCAGATGTGCTTGCTGATGTTGCTGGTGTTGATGATGGCACTGATGAAGGTGTGGATGATGGTGATGTGCTTGGTGTTGTATTTTCTTCTTTGTAATTTTCTATGTAGTGTTTAATTGCTTTTCCGCCTTTGAATGTTAATTCTGATGCTTTGTATCCGTTTGTTATGTTTACAATTACTGTTTGTGTACAGCTCCATTGTCCGCCTGCATGTTCAAATTCACCTAATATGCATAGTTCGTTTTTATCATTGATATATACGTTTAGTTTTTCTATGCTCTTTTTAATTGCATTTTGCCATTCTGTAACTGTTTTATCATCATATAATGCGCTCCAGTTGCTTCCTAATGCTGTTTTTTCTTTTGCAACTAGTGTATCGCATTCTTTTTTTACAGCTTCTGTTGCTTTTGTTATTACTTCGTCTTTACTTGCATTGTATTGCTTTATTAAATCTTCACTACTTATTTTGCTTAGTGTTTGTAAGTCAACATTATATGTATTGGCTGTTATTGTTTCATTTCCGCCACTCCATACTAGTACTGATAGTACTGATTTATTTATTGTGTATGAATATGAAATTTCTTCTGTTTCATATCCGACTTGATCGTAATAGTTTGATGCATTCATGTTTGCGCTAAATCCAAATCTTTTCTTTATTTCTGCGTTTATTGTTGCTACATCTGCTGAATCTATGTTGATGCATGGATATTCATATGTGTTTCCGCTTATTGTTTTTGATACTGCTGAATATACTATTTCTTTGCTGTTATCTAATTTTTTTATATTTTTCAACATTTTTACTGCTTCTGCTTTTTCTTTTACTTCGTCTGTTATCATATCGTCTGTTTCAACATAGTCTTTTTTGGCTTCTTCGAATACTTTTTCTTTGTCTTTTTTGCTTGCATTTTTGTTGAAATCTACTTTTTTGCTATAGTTTTCGTCTACTTCAATGCAGTCTGTATTTTTTGTTAGCCCTACTTCTTCTGGTTTATATTCTTTGCTATCTAAGTTTAGGTCGTAGTATTTTGATGAGTTGTCTGATGTTTTCTCAACTGCATACCACACATAGTCGTCTTTGTTTGCATCATATACTAGTTTTAAGTCGAACTCATTGTCTAATGATACTTTTATTGTATCTACTTCATTTTTTTCATTTAATTTATATATGTTTGCAATATATTCTTTTGCATTTTTTATTCCATATATAATTAGTTCTGGTATTTTATCTTTGTCTAAGTCGCATAACTGAATTTTTTGGTTGTCCATGTCATCTAACTTACTGTTGTCATTTAAAACTTCAAGATATACGTCTCCCCATTCTAACTTTTTCTGCTCAGTTGCAGTTTCACTATCATTGTTTGCTGAGATGTAATACCATACTCCTACGCCAACTCCAGCTAATAATACAATAATTATGGCAATTACTAATATTATTTTTTTCTTGCCTTTTTTTGCTTTTTTAGGTTGTTCGTTTTTTGGATTTTGTGTAGGCTCTTCGTCAGTTGAATCTGCTATTGGTTGAGTTTCCTCAGATTTTAGTTCTTCTTCAACTTCTCTATCTTCTTCTGTTTCTTTGGTTGCTTGCTTTTCTGTTTCTCTAACTTCTTGTTCTTCCACTTTGCTAACTTCTTCTACTTCTTTAACTTTTTGTTCTTCTGCTTTTATAACCTCTTCTTCTCTTTTTGCTTCTAATTCTTTTGTTACTTCTTCTATGTTAGCTCCACATTTTGTACAGAATTTTGCATTGTCTGCAATTTCTCCATTACATTTTGGACATATCATTTTTTCTTTCTCCGTTTCTTATTACATTTTATCTGGCATTTGTATTCCTAATAGTGATGCTCCTGTTTTTAATACTATTCCTACAGCGTATGTTAAATATGCTCTTGAGTTTTTAACTTTCTCATCTTCTACTAGTACTTTGTTATCATTATAGAAATTACTATAGTTTTGTGATACTTCAATTAGGTATCTTGCAAGTATTGCTGGTTCATTTTTTTCTACTGTCATTTCTAATGTTTCTTTAAATGCATATAATGATTTTAATACTTTTATTGAAGAATCATCTGTTAATGTTGAGAAGTCTACCTCTGATACAGTTGGGATTTTTCCGCCCTTCTCTAAAACGCTTTTTGTTCTTACATATGTATATTGAATATATGGTCCTGTTTCTCCTTGGAAGTTTAAAGCTGTGTTCCAATCGAATATTTGGTCTTTATTATTTGTTGTTGATAATGTATTAAAGATTATTGCTGCAATACCAACTTTTTTTGCTACTTCATCTTTATTTTCTAATTCTGGATTTTTTGTTGCTATAATTTCTTTTGCTTTTTCAATTGTTTCTGTTATTAAGTCTTCAATTTTTACAACATTTCCTAATCTTGTTGACATTTTACCTGTTGGTAATTGAACCATTCCATATGATACGTGTTTTAAGCCTTTTACATATTTTTCGTCTACTAAATATTTAGCAACTGCAAATATTTGCTTGAAGTGCAAGTTTTGCTCATATGCAACTACATAAAGACATTTATCAAAATCATATGTACGTGCTCTGTAAAGAATTGCTGCTAAATCTCTTGTTGCGTAAATAGTTGAGCCATTTGCTTTTTTTATTATACATGGTGTTTCAATTCCTTCATCTGTCAAATCAACTATTTCTGCTCCTTCTGATTCTGTTAATTTTCCTTTTTCTTTTAGCATTTCAACTACTTCATCTGTCTTGTCTGCATAAAAAGCTTCACCATTTAATGAATCAAATTTTACTCCTAATATGTCATATATTTTATCAAATTCTTTTAAACTTATCTCTTTAAAATGTTCCCACAATTCTGTGCAGTATTTATCTCCTTTTTCAAGAAGTCTAAAGTTTTCTCTACATCTTTCTAGTACTTCTTCATCTTCTTTACAAAGATTGTTTATACGAACATACATATCTACCATTTTATTTATGGCGTCCTCACTTAAATCGTATTCACTTCCCCACATTTTATATGCTTCAATCATTTTTCCAAATTGAGTTCCATAATCTCCTAAATGATTGATTCCTATTGTGTTATATCCTAGGTATTTATATATTTTGTATAACGCATTTCCTATTAACGTTGTTCTTAAATGACCTACATGAAATGGTTTTGCAATATTAGGTGCTGAATAGTCTATTAATACTGTTTTTCCTGTTCCTTCGTTGCTTTTTCCAAAATCGTTTTCATGGTTATTTATTTCTTCTAAAACTTCTTCAACTAATTTGGTGTTATTAATATAAAAATTTAAATATCCTGATTTTGTTTCTATTTTTTTTATGTATTCATCTTCGCTAATTTTTTCTTTTATATCATCAGCAATTTGAACTGGTGATTTTCTAAGTGTTTTAGCTAGTTTAAAACAAGGAAATGCGAAATCTCCCATATCACTTTGTGGTGGGATTTCAATAAATTGTTTTATTTCATTTTTATCTAAGTTTATTGCATTTGCTATTTTTTCAGCTATTAATTCATTATAATCTATCATATTATCATTCCTTTTAGCGAAGTATATTACTATCTATAAAAATAGTAATATACTTCATCATATTTTTTAATCTCCTAAACAAATTCCTATATCTCTCGCTGTTTTTACTAAATCATCATCCATAGTAACTAAACGAACATTGCTATCTTCTGTTCCACCTTGTACGGCACCTAATTCTTTATTGTTTCCTACAACTTCTTCTAATGGTACATATGTTAGCTTTCCGTTATGAATTACTGTTAATACTCCGAATTTTTCTTCCATTGCAAGTTCCATTGCTTTTGCGCCATATTTTGTTGAAAGTACTCTATCATATGCTGTTGGAGTTCCTCCTCTTTGCATATATCCTAAAACTGTGCATCTAGATTCTAAGCCTGTTAAATCTTGTAATTCTTTTGCAACTTTTTGTCCTATTCCTCCAAATTTAACGCTTATTCCTGCTTGTGAATCTATTCCTTCAGCTGAGTGTGTTTCATTTTCTCCATCTTTTGACATAGCTCCTTCTGATACAACAACTATGCTGAAGTTCTTTCCTTTAGCTTGTCTTGCTTTAATTGCTTGTGCTGCTTTGTTTATATCGTATGGAATTTCTGGTATTAATGCCACATCTGCTCCACCAGATATTGCTGATTCAAGTGCAATCCATCCTGCAAATCTTCCCATAACTTCAAGAACCATAATTCTATTATGTGTTTCTGCAGTTGTATGAAGTCTGTCTAATGCTTCTGTTGCAACTGATACAGCTGTGTTGTATCCGAATGTAATATCTGTACATGCAACATCATTATCTATTGTCTTTGGAACACCAATTGTGTTAATTCCTTTTAAGAATAAGTCTCTAGCTGATTTTTGTGTGCTGTCTCCTCCTAATGTGAACACACAATCAAATCCAGCTTCTTTTACGTTTTGAACACATTTATCAGACAAGTCTTCATATGTTACGCTTCCATCTTCATGTTCAACTTTGTAGTGAAATACTATTGCATTTGTTGAAGAACCTATTATTGATCCTCCTTTTGGTAATATTCCTGATGCTTTTTCACTACCGTCCAATCTAATATAATTGTTTGTTACAAGTCCTCTATATCCATCGATATATCCATAACATTCGATTCCATTTGTTTCTGCTGTTTTTACAATTGCTCTTATTACAGCATTAAATCCTGATACATCTCCTCCATTTGCTAAGATTGCTACTTTCTTAATCATTTTAATTATCCTCCCTTAAATGAATTATTTTTCTATAATAACATCATCTTTATCTTCAAGTTTTCTTGATTTTATATATTTGTAAAGTGTATATGCTACAAATGGTAGTTGTCCTACTAATCCTATAATTATTAGTGGATATGCCAAAAGTTGCACTAAGATTACTAATATTAATATTCTCATTAATACAGACATCCATGTTTTGATATCTTTCCATATCTTCTTTATACCCCATCCTGTAAAAATAAAATACATCATTATTCCCATAAATGTTCCTGAAAATGCAATTGTAAATGCTAGAATTCCTACTACCTCTTGTCTATCTATAATAGCATGGTAATAATCTTGGATTTCTCCTAATGTTGTTAAAAGTTTTTCTTTTGTAGGATATTCCATTCCTGTATTAGCTGTTTTTTCTTCTCTTGCTTTTTCATACTCTTCTTCTGTTGTAGCTCTAATTGTTTCAACTGTGCTATCTAATTCTTGTGATTTTTTTCTTATTTCTTTTTCTGCAATTGTTCCAAGGATTGTTGAAATAATTAGAATTACTATTATTGCAATCATTCTGTTTTGATATTTTTTTGATTCCAATTCCATATATTTTTGCTCCTTAAACTATATTTTAACTCTTAAATTATATTATATATATTTCCATTTTGCAATAATTTATTTATTGGTTATATTAATATTTTTTCCGTTTATTTTAAATTCTCTTTCTACTATATTTTGAATTTGTGCAACTTGCTCTGGAAGTAGTACATCACTTTTTACAACCACACTCACGCTTTCTGAATTTTTAAATATTACAACATCCTCAAAGCCTTTCATTTTTATTAAACTTTCGGTTGATTGTATTGTCTTTTTTTCGTTCGTTATATTTGAAATTTCATTTTGTGCAATTGCTTTTTGATCATTTGTTATGCTACTACTTTCTAAAAGTTTTTCATATGTCTCTATGCTTTCCGAATATATACTATCTCTGTTCATTCTTGCTTCTAAGAAATAATCCTTTTGTATATTTTCTGTTATTATATTTTCTGAAATTTGATTTTCCTCTTCTACATTTTCTACAACTTCGTTACTGCTTACTAATGTAGCTTCTCCTAATTTGGTTTCTGAATAATTTGTTACGTCTGCAATTTTACTATATTCTTTATTCGCTATTGGATTATAGCTTATAAAACCTACAATCATAAAAAATATTGCTAGTAGTCCTAATAAAACTTCTTTCTTTTTTATTATTGCTATTTTCTTCATAGTTTCACTCGCATAATCAATTTAATTGATTAATCCCTTTCTTTTTAATTTTTGATACCTTTATTTAATTTCAAGAACTTGAATTTTATGCACAGCAATCGTGTTGTCATTTCTACAACACAATTATGTAAGGCAATCCTATTGTCGCTTTCACAAGACGAATTATATTTTCTATTGTATTTTGTATTTTTTATTTCATTTCAAAAACTTGAATTTTATGTACTGCAAGTCCTGTTGCCGCTTCTACAGCATGAATTATATTTTCTTTTACTATTGTATTTTGTGCTCCTTTTGCTATTACAATTGCTCCTTCCATTTTGGGATACATTATTTTTTCTGTTATTATTGTTTGATTTGCATCTGATACTACTTCTTTATTTGTGTCGTATGTTTCAATTTTTCTTTCTCCACCTTCTGTGTCTTTTTCTTGTGTTGAACTTTGAGATGAACTTTCATTGTAAATTGGTACAACTTTTTCAGTTTCACTATATGTTATTAATACTTTCACATCTTCTACGCCTTTTATTTTTCCGAGTGCTGATTCCAGTTCTTTTTCTATATCTCTTGTTTGTGCTACTTGCTCTACTTCTTTTGGAATTGTAGTGTTTGATATTGTTTTCTTTTTATCTCCACTAAATACATTATTTATAACGAACAAAGTTATAATTAACAAAATTATTGCAAATACTAAGTTTTCGATTTTTTTCTTATTTGGTTTCTCTTCTTTTTTCACAAGGGCTGTTATTTTCTCTTTAATCATCTTTTCATCTCGCTTTCTGTTATTGAAATTTTATTTTCTTCTATTCCATAATATGTACTGATTTCTTTAACTAATTCGTCAATCTCTTGAGCTGATATTTTTTCATTGTTTTTTAAATCTATTTTATTTACAGCTATATTTTTGCTTTCTGATAATTTCTTAATTTTCAAAGTAATTTTATTTATTGTGATTTCTTCATAATCATACTTTAAGTCTGATTCTATTTTAACTAGGTCATATCCTTTTTCTTTTAAATATGCTTTCATGTTTTCTTTTAAATTTATTTTGTATGCCTCTGTAATTTGCTTTTCATAATCTATTGAATTTGTTTTTGCAATGTCAGGAATATTTTCTACTGCAAATGCTTTTTCAAAGTTTATGTTTTCAAGTTTATTGCTTAAGATTGGCGATATAATTACATATAGCAAAAATATTCCTAATACTACTTTTATGTATTTTCTGTATGAACTGTTAGCGGGTATTATCATTTCTATTATTACAATTATTATTATTGATATTATTAACTGTTGTGCCCATGATACTAAAAAATCTAACATTTTTTCTTGCCTAATCAATTATAAAATTGATTACTCCCTTTCTTTTTAAATGTTTGTCCCTATTCTCATTGTTATTGTAATTCCAATTATCAGCATCATTACAACTGTTGCTATTGAGGCAAATAGCACTTTACACGAGTCTCCCATTTGCTCAATTACATAAACAATTTTTTTATCTGCTACTGCTTCTGCTAGTCCACTTATTAAATAAAAAAGTAGAGTTGTTAAGCCTATTCTAATTAATGGTACTGCAGATATGAATATAACGCCTATCATTCCAAGTGTTCCTACTGCATTTTTTATCACATTAGTACAACTTAAAACTGATTCAACTGTGTCTCCTAATATTTTTCCTACAACTGGGACAAATGTTGATACTGCTGTTTTCGTGGTCTTTGTTGCTAATTGATCTACACCTTTTCCTAAATTACTTTCCATTGTTAGCAAGCATGTGAAAATTGTTAAGAATATGCATAATAACCATATTGATGTTGATTTCATATATTTTGATAATTTATTTAATTGGACTTCATCTGAAATGTTAGAAATTATGCCTAATACAGTTGCTATTATCACTACTGGAATTAAAATTTGATTTATAAATACTGTTATGATGTTTGTTGAAATTAATATTATTGACTGGATTCCTGTTGATGATGTAATGTTTCCGTGTTGAAATACTTAAACTCATGAACATTGGTATTAACATATATACAAAACTTGATATCATTTCTAATGTTTCTTTTACACTTCTTAATATATTTGCATATACTTTCATTAATACAGTTATTAAAATTATTATTTGAATAAAATGTCCTACTTTACTTGTTTGATTGTTGCCTATATTTTCGCTTATACTCCTTAACATTCCGCAGATTACAATTATTAGTAATATTGATATTACCATTTTCATGGATTCTTTTAGTTCTGAACCTAGAATTTTTCCTAGTCCTTTTACTATGATATTTCCAGAGGCTTTCCCTTTTATTGCATCTCCGAAAATTTCATTTAAATTTATATTTTTATCTGTTATTTTTTCTATGTCTTGTATTAAAGTATCTACTTGTAAATCTTTAATTTGCTCTTCTACAAGTTCATCTTGACTTGCTCTTACTTTTTGTGAATTTGTAAAACATATTAAAAAAAATATTAATATTATAATTAGTTTTTTATCCATTTGCGACTCCCATTTTTACAAAAGATTTAATAATGTTTCTAGAAGTGCTGTTATTATTGGAATTGAAAAACTTAGTATTATTATTTTTCCTCCTAAATCTATTTTTGACGCAATTGCGTTTTCACCACTATCTTTACAAATTGCTACTGCAAATTCGGTTAAAATAGATATTCCTGTTATTTTTAATAGTATGTTTATGAATGAATTGTTAATTTTTAATTTGCTTGATAGTTCCATTATTAGATTTATAAATCCTGAAAGCTTGTCTGCTGCAATGAAAAATATTATTACTCCTACAACGATTGAAACATATATCTTAAATTCTGGTTTATATTCTTTTAATATTCCGGCTATTAAAACTCCGGTAAAGCCTACGCCTATAATTTGAACTATTTCCATATATGTATACTTCCTATAAATTAAATAATGTCCTTACTGTTGAAAATAATTGACTTATCTCATTTATCACAATAGATAGAACAATTACTATTCCGGCAAGTGTCGTCATCATTGCTTGGTCCTCTCTTCCAGCACGTACCAATACTTGATTTAACACGGCAACTAAAATTCCTATGGCAGCTATTTTGAATAACAAATTTATATCCATACTATTTATTCCTTTCTGCTTTTTTAAATTAAAACTATTACTAGTCCAATTCCAAATATCATTCCGAGTTTTTTATACATTGTTTCGTTTTTTGCTTTTTCTATTTCAGCTTTTTCAATTTGTCTTTCTAGAAGTTCACTTACAAATTTTATCTGATTAATTTGTCCTTCTTTATTTGTTTTTCCTAATAATATTCCAAATTCTTTTAATGCTTCTTTATCTTCTTTTTTTAGGCTTAAATCACATTTTTTCACTTCGTCTTTCCATGCATTTTCTGCGCCTTTTTCTTTTATGTTTTCTGCAGTATTTTTAAATAATGAAGCTATTCCATATGATGAGATTTCTGCCACTTCTGTGAATATTTCTTCTAATGGTTGATATGTGTATTTAATTTTATTTTCAATTATTTTTAGGCTATTTTTCACCTCATCCAATTCTTCTAATCTATAAACATATTTTTTTGAAATTAAAATTCCTATTCTCATAGAGCATACAATAATTCCAATTGCTAAACTCATTTTTAAAATTATACACATTCTCTTCTGTATTCCCTCTTTTCCTTATCTAAAAAATAAATGCCTTTTATTTTCTCTTTCTCATGCGAGTCTAAAATAATTATTTTTTCTATGACATAGTATTTCATTAATTCTTGCAATTCTGGGTTTATCTTAATATCATTTAATGAATTTCCGTGTGCTGTTAGTAATGCTTTCGTTCCTGAACACATCGCATAATATATCATCTTACTATCTTCTATTCCGCCAATCTCGTCAACTGCAATTACTTCAGGAGCCATTGATCTTATTAATATTTTTATTCCTAACTTTTTAGGTATATTAGCAATCACGTCTGTTCTAAGTCCCAGATCTGTTTGCTCGCTTCCCTTGTACATTGCAGCTAGCTCATTTCTCTCATCAACTACTCCAACATTTAATCCTTTATTGTATTGATTACCATTGCTTACTTGTCTTATTAAATCTCTTAATAAAGTTGTTTTTCCACTTCCGTGGGCTTCCAACTATTAATGTGTTTTGAAAATTTCCATTTTCATATAATCTCTTTATGATGAAGTTACCACATCCTTTTATTTCTCTAGCTATTCTAAAATTCATTCCTGAGACATATGATATATTGGTTATCTTGTCATCCTCATTTATTGCATTACCAACAACTCCAACTCTATGTCCACCTGCTAATGTTATAAAGCCTTGTGAAATCTGCTTTTCATATGTATATACTGAATTTTCTGTAACTTTTTCTAATGTTTCTAGCAAATCTTTTATTGTTACTTTATAGCTAACTATTACTTCTTCATTATTAAATTTCAGTATGATATTTTTGTTGCCCCTAAGTCTTATTTCTTCGAGTTTATCTATCTTTTCTAAAACTGTGGGGACGTTTAAAACGTTATATATATTCTTTGATAGATATTCTAATATTTCCATTTTTACATCCTTCCTTTTTCAGCTTGTACTATATATATATTCAGTAAATTTATTTTTAGAACTTGAAAACAAGATAATTATTTTATTTAAAAATTTGGTTTATAGATGTTATATGACAGCCAAGATATAAACTTTAAATTTTTTATTAAAAATAAATACTATTGACATTCATTTTTACTCTTAGATATATTTGCTTTTAGTCCAGTGTTTTTACTTATTTCTTATTGACGAATTTTGTAAAATATAGTAATATTATCTTGTATTTTATGGGGAAGTTAGGTGCAAATTATGTATAATGAAAAAAGATTTAAAATAACAATTTTGCTTACTCGAATAAGAAGATATTTATTTATTTTCTTTTTTGTAATTTTAGGTTTAATAGGTGCTTATGTAATTTCTGAATTTCTAACTGAAATTGTTAAAATGCCACAACAGGTTGCAAATGCGGTTATGATTGTAACTGGAATTGCTATTTTTGTAATAGGTTTAATTTTAACAAGTAATTTGGAATTTAAGATTCAACAAGTTTATTTGGAAATGAAGATATTAAAAAAATTAAATTTGGTTTCTTTTAAACTAGATAAACTTTTAGAAAATTCAGATATCTCAATCTCAGATGAAATTTCTAAGGAATTAAAAAATATTAATAAAGAATTGCCTACTCCAAAGAAAAAGAAAACATTTAAGAATATTAAAATGAAAAAAGATAAAAAAGAAAATGTGGAAGCTTAATTCCACATTTTTTTATATAATAGGAAAGTTTGAAGAACTTCCTATTATATAAAAATAACAATGCTCAGAAATTTGCAAAGCGAATTTTGCGCGTGAGCAAAGATGTGTACTTACAAATGTTATAATCAGTGCAAATGCTATAAATAGTCCGCTTTTGCTCTATAATAGAATGTTTTCTTATCCATTTAAAAAGACGTGATTTTAAAATTCACGTCTTTGTTTTTACTTTAATTATAACCACTATTTATACTAAGGAAGCCTTATTATTTAGGCGTTTTCTGGTTGATTTTCTTCATTTGCTTTTATTGTTACTGTTGTAATTAATCTAGATTTATATGTTGCTTTTACATTATATGTTTTTGTTTCATCAAGTTTTTCTTCTAATGCTTGTACTGCTTCTTCATCTTTTCCATCTTCTTCGTCAGCATCTAATTTTATTGAAATAACATTTTTCTCTGCATTGTCTGAATTTAATTTTATTACTGTTTCTAAAAGATCTTTTACATCTGAAGCATTTTTTTCACTTCCAACATATGATTCTATTTCAGCATTATATTTTGATTTTTCTTGTTCAGTCATTTCTGTATTTTTATCATCTGTATTATTGGCATTTTTATTTTCAATTTTTTCAAATGCTTTTAACTTAAATTCTCCATCAACTTTAGTAAATGTATATTTGTAATCCTGGATTTGGTTTAAATCAACATATTTTGAAATGGAATTATATACATATCCGTCAATATCTTGATTTGCAGTTGTTCTTAATGCGTTTTCATAATCGCTATATGAGAATGCTTTTAGCCCTGCATCTTCAGGAAATTCTTTCATTTGGAAGTCATAATCTGATAATAGTTGGCAACCGTTTGCGTTTATTTCTTCTGAGAAAAATGGTTGAATAAATATTGGTTTAACATATATTTCTATTTTATCACTATACTTAACTGCCTTTGTTATTACTTCTGTTACTTCAGGTGGCGTATCTTCTTCTACATCATTTTCTTGTACTTCATAGTTTGCAGTTGTTTTATTATACGTATACCCTATTGTTTTATATTTGTCTGTAAAGTTCGTATCACTATCATAAAGGCTGAAATCTTTAAACTCAATGTTTGAATCTTCAAATATTTTGTCCGCATATTCTTGTACTTTATCTTTTGATACAGATTTTGTGCTACTTTCTTTGTTCATATCTGAATTAGTTACTTGAGCCATAGCCAATATTAATTTTAATTCATTTTTTATATTCTCGTTATCTTTGTCGAATCCGCCTGATTCATATATTGCATATTTTGCAAAAGTTTTTTTGTTTCCAGCTAATTTATAGGCACTTGCAATATCTTGGTCACTGTTTATTAAATCTTCTGAGGTGATTTCTTCACCTTTTTCATCAACTTTTGTTGTATTTGTTTCTTCTGGTGTTTGATTTGTTGCCACATTTTCTGGTTGAGTATTAATTTTATCTTTGTTTGTTCCTAATATGATTACACAAGTTAATATTATTGCCACAAGTAACGCAATAAATATTATTAATGCAACTAATGGTATTCCTTTTTTTCTTTTCATCGTTTTCTCTCCTCTTTTGTAATATATTTTCTTATAGATTATATATTTTAATATTTATTTTTTCAATATGTATCTAACAATTTTTGCATAGAACTGATTTTAATCCTACATCTAAATCTATCATTCCATTCTTAGATTTATAATCTAAATCGATTAACTCTTTTAAAATATTTTCAATTTCTTTTTCACTAAAATATTCTGATTGTTTTCTATACTTGCTTGTTAAGAAAACTTGATTTGGTTTTAATGATAAAGCTTCAACAAGGTCTCTTCTTTCAATTAATGCTAGTTTAGTCAAGTATAGCTTTTTAAAGTGATTATATAGTGTGATTATTATTTTTTGAAGTGGTTCTTTATTGTATATTAAATTTCCAAGTACTATCAATGCTTTTTCGGTATTTTTACTACCTAAATAATCTGTTAAATCAAATATAATTGCTTGCATGTCTTTAATTGTAAGCTTATCTATATCTTCTTTTTGTATTTCTCCATTTTCTCCTGCAAATTCAATTAATTTTCTTATTTCATTTAAGAGGTTTTGCATATTTGTTCCGGCTATCTCTATTAGGTAATTAAGATTTTGATCTTGTATGTTCACTTTATACATTGCACAAATCTTTTTCAATTTATTTTTTATTTCTGTTGGTTTTAAAAATTTTGTTTCAATTACTACAGCGTTTTTTTCTAATGTTTTATAGAAATCAAATTTGTGCACGGTTTCTTCAATAAATACTAGTACACAAGCCTCTTCTATTATCTCTAAATTTTCTGTAACATATTTTTTGAATTTGTCTTTCATTGGAGATTTACAATCTTTTTTAAAAAGATTTGAGTTTCTAACTATTATTAATTTTTTTGGATACCCAAACGCCGGTGTTTCTATATCAGCTATTAATGTATCAATACTATTTTCGTCTAATATAATGTAATTTATTCCTAAACTTAATTCTCCAAATACTTTTTTGATTTTTCTTAAATATTCTTGCTGTAAATATTTTTCTTCTCCATATAATACATATATTCCATGTAAATTTTGATTTTTTATGTCATTTTCTAAATCTAAAATATTTGTGGACATTTATTTCTCCTTAAACTTATTTTTCTAGCATTATTTTTATAACTTCTGATACGCTCCAAGCCTGCGCAAATGCGCCTTTTGGAAGATATGGTGGTTTAGAATCATATAATTCTGATATAGTTCCAATAGCTCCTTCCTTCATTGCTTGAGTAAATGATTTTTTATAATTAGAAATGATTTTTTCATATTCTTCTTCTAATTTCTTTTTCTCTGTTTTATTCTTTTCATTTTTTATAATTGTTTTGAAACTTTCTACATATAACCCAGCAAGCCATGGCCATGTTATTCCTTGATGGTAACTCATATCTCTTCTAAATCCATCGCCCTCATATACTGCAATATATTTTGGATCTTTTTTTGAAAGTGTTGCTAAACCATACTTTGTGTATAGTTCTTTAGTAACAGTTCTCAACATTTCTTTTGCTTTTTCATTGGTTAATATCATTACAGGATATGTCGTTGCTAGTGCATATAATTGATTTGGTCTTATTTCCTCACTACCTATTACATCATCTAGGCATTTATTTTTTTCATTATAAAACTTTTTATTAAAATTAGTTCTTACCTTTTTAGCAAGTTTTTCATATTCTTCTTGTACTTTTTTATCATCAAATTTTTCTGCAAGATTTGCTACTACTTTTAATGCATTATACCATAAACTATTTAGTTCAACGGCTTTTCCATTTCTTGGTGTTACTGCAAAATTGCCTACTTTTGCATCCATCCATGTTAACTGTGTTTCAGGTGTTCCTGCTGAAATTAGCCCATCTTTATCCATAAAAATATTGCTATCATCAACATTTATTCCTTTTTGAAAACTTTCAATTATATTTTTTAGTATCATATACAAATTATTCTTTACAAAATCATAATCGTCTGTATATTCTAAATATTTGCTAACTGCTTCAATTAATAATAATGAACTATCTACGCTATTATAAAGTGGTCTACTGTCATAACCTGAATATCCATTAGGAACTAGTCCATACTTGATGTCTTTTGTCATCATTAATAATACTTCTTTTGCAATCTCAAATCTTTTAGTTTTTAAAAGGAGCCCTTCAAAAGAAATTAAAGTATCTCTTCCCCAATCTAAAAACCAAGGAAATCCTGCTATTATTGTATGCAATGAAAATTTTTGCCTATATGTTACAAAATTATCTGATGCAATTACTAAGTCTCTCATTTTCTCTTGATCACTTTTGCTCTGTTTTTTATCAACTAGTTTGCTAGCATTAACTATTTTATCAATTCTCTCTTTTTCTTTTTGAATTACAACTTTTCCATCTATTTCTTCTATGTTTTCTTCTAATCCGCAAACTATTGTAAATTCTTTTGTTGAGTTTGCTTTAATATCTATTTCATATCTCCCGGGTACAAATAAATCTTCCTCTGGATAGAATCCTCTTTTTTCTTCTTCAACATAGAACATGTTCTTAAATGTATCATTTTGGTGTTCAATGTATTTTCCTTCTTTTGAGTATAAGTATATTGGTAATATTTTATTTCCATCTACAGTTATTCTTGCTTTATTTTCTGATATTTTTTGATTTATCTGATATTCATGATTTGTATTCATACAATGAAAATCTCTATAATTCATTACTGGAGCAATTTTCATTGTTATGTCTTTATCTGTATTTTCTACTTTATAATATATACATACAATATTTTTTCCATACACCATAGAGATTTGTTTTTCAATTTTTATTCCTTCTTCCGTCTGGTAATTAAAAATCGGATTATATACTTTCTCGAAACTCTCTAATCTCTTGTATCCCTCTGAAATGTAATTTTTACAAATGTTACTGTATAAGATTTCTTCTTTTCCGTCTATTTCAATACTCTCATCAATTTTTGCCAAAATAACATATCTTCTTGCTGGAGGCATTAGCGGTGCAATTAATAACCCATGATATTTTCTTGTATTTATTCCTAATACTGATTGGCTAGCAAATCCACCGATTCCGTTTGTAATCAGCCATTCCTTAGTTAGCGCATCTTCAATTTTTAATTGTTTCTTACTTAACTTCATTTGTATATCTCCTAATTTTATTTATTTAGTTTTTCCATTTGTTTATATAATTTTTGATTCGCAATTTTTTGCTTGTCCGTTGCTTGTATTGATTCAATTCTATTTGCATATTTGGTATTAAACTTTCCTTTCCCTCTTGGTTTAGTTCTTTTAACTTTATTTTTTCTTTTTTGCTCTTGTAATTTCTTGTTCATCTTTCTTTCTCTTTTTAATTCATCCTCAAGAATTGAATTTATTAATAGATATTCTGGTGTACTTTCTTTATCTCTAAACTTCAAATCATTGCATATAAGTTCCATTATTGATGAAGCTATTAAATCTGAATTGTGCCTTATGTATCCATCTTCTATTTTTGAAAGATTTTTTTGAATAATCTTTATTCCTTTTTTAGTTGCTTTGTCTATATCAGGCAATACAATATCTTGTCCTTCTTGGTTATATTTTCTAACATATTCTGGTATGATTTCTCCTGTATCTGCCATACAATAATCAATAATTTCTTTACCTGTGTGTTTAAATAATGCTTCTAAGTGGTCTGTTATTGAATAATTATCTGTTTGTCCAGGTTCTGTCATTATATTAGTTATATATATTTTTATTGCTTTACTTTCTTTTATTGTCTTTGATACATTTTTAACTAACAAATTAGGTAATACATCTGTATATAAACTTCCTGGTCCAATTATTATAGCATCTGCCTCTTGTATCGCTTCTAATACTCCTGGTGCTGGCTTACAATTTGATGAGCTTATATAAATTCTTTTTATTTTTGTTACTTTACTATATGTAACCTCTGGAATTTTTTCTCTGTTTTCAACAACTGTACCATCTTCAAGTTCCGCACATATTTTTATTTCATCTAATGTTGTTGGTAAAACCTGACCAGTTATATTTAATATTTCCGTACTCTTCTTTAAACCTACAGATGTTGAAGCAAACATCTCATTCATTGCTTCTAGGTAAATATCTCCAAAATTTAAATTTTTTAGTCTTTTATTTTTGAATTTTAAATCAAATAAATTTCTCATTAATTCTTCTTTATCTGATAAAGCGATGATACTTTCT